>CAMOLD010000032.1 GCA_946618395.1 uncultured Clostridia bacterium | reverse complement strand
CCCTTGGTCAGCACAACGCTGTGGGTGCCGAAGAGCGCGTCGGTTTCTTTTGCCTGGGTTTTGGTGATGGTAAACATTTCGGCGCAGTTCTTAGCCAGTTTTTTGACCTGCCTGCGCAGGAAAAACCGGTGCAACAACGCCAGCGGATTTTTGCCGCAGGGCTTGTAGGAATAGTTATCGTCGGCCAAATAGCAAACATACGGCTTTGGAAATTTTTTGAGGATATAGCGCTGGATTTTTGCCATATAGACCACCGGATAAATGGGGACAAAATACACGTCGGCGTCCACCTCGCGCACAAACGCGTCCAGCGCTTTTGTTTTCCATCTTCCCAAACGCCAAACGATCTCGCGCAAAATTGTCATCAGCCAGGATTTCTTTTTGTGCGCTTTTGCATAGAGCGCGGCCTCCGCCGCCTCGGCTTTCTCATCTCTCTTTCCACCGTTCGAGACCCGCCGGCCAACCGGCTTCCGGTTCAAAACGCTGTGAAGAACGGCATTTTCGGAGATTTGAAAAAAGGTGTTGCAAACCGGGGTGTCCGGCAGATCGGATTTGGTATAAATTTGCGCCAGGCGATCCGGGTCCCAAAACTGGAACAGATCGGTCTGGGTGTGAATTCCGCTATCCTTTTTCCAGGTGCTCAACGAGATGGCAAGCACCTTGGGAAGGTCTTTCTTTTCCATATTCAACGCCTCGTTAATGTTTGATGCGATCCAGAATTTTGAGCGCGAAAATTGTCATATCAAAGCCGCAGAGCCGGTAGATTTTTGCAACCGTTTGCGGGCGGCGGCTCATGCCGTATTTCAAAAGCCAGCGCAACGCTTGGATGCGCTTTTTGCATTCTTTTTTCTTTTTGTCCTTCAATCTTGCATATACAACCATCAAATTGCTGTAATGTTTTGCAAGCGAGCCGAGAAGGGCGGCTTTTAAGGTCTCGTCCTTTGTTTCCTCCTTGATTTTTTTCGACCATTTTTCAAGGATGGAAACGTAATCGTCCAGATTTTTGAACTTGTATGTGTTGGTAATGGAGCCGGACCGTTGGCGATACGCGACCATGGGCTCATCCAAAAACGCAATGCTTTCCGAATGAGAGATGACGGAATAGTTCCAGTCCATATCCTCCCCGGAAAGGCCGACTTCAAATTGAATGTTGTTCTGTTCCAGGAGCGCCCGGCGAGTGGCTCTGACCCATGCCATGCCGTAAAAAGCGTCGGCTTTGACAAGCGCTTCTATCTTTTTGGAATAAGTGTCCGCCCCCATTGCGGATTGATAGGAGAATCCGCATTTGCCGTATTGCTTGACGTCGTCAAAGAACTTGACGTATTTGTAAAAAATCAGGTCCGGGGCGCCCTTTGCCAATTCGTTCAGTTCTTCCAAAAAGCGGTTGGAAAGCAAAAAGTCGTCGCTGTCCAAATAAACAAGGTATTCCCCCTGCGCCGCCTTGGCACCTTCGTTGCGGGTGTCGGCGGGGCCGCCGTTCTTTTTGTGGATGGCGCGGATAAAATCATACTTTTGGGCATATTCGTCGCAAATCTTCGGTGAGGAGTCGGTGGAGCCGTCGTCTACCAGAATAATCTCATAGTCCGAAAAAGTTTGTTTGAGAATGCTTTCCACGCATTCGACAAGGTAGTTTTCCACATTGTAGATGGGAAGAATCACACTGAAGCGCATAGGGTTACTCCTTTGTTTGCATTTTTTCCTGCAAAAAACAGATCCGGTCGTCGCCCGGCAGAACGATGGTGTTTCCTTTTGCCGGTTGACTGTTTCTGATCTCGTCGATATAGCCGGCGATCTGTTCGTCATACTCCGCTCCGAAAACGATATGCGGGTCGATGACGTGGATCAAAAAACCGACGTTCATGCCATCTTTCTTTTCGGAATAGAATCTTCCAACATGGTTCAGCCATGCGGCGCCGGATAAAAAGCCCGCCAAATAATCGATCAGCAGGGCAATTCCGTAACCTTTGAAGCCTGCCATGGGAAGCACAAAGCCTTTCATTCCCTCTTCGGGGTCGGTGGTCGGGTTGCCGGCGCTATCCAGCGCCCAGCCCTCGGGCAGAGGCTTTCCCTGCTCCTTGCACTCCCGGAATTTAGACTTTGCAACCACACTGGTTGCCATATCCACAATGACCGGATCTTTGCCCGGAACCGGGATGACCAGCGAGAACGGATTGGTGCCCAGCAGTTTCTCCTTGCCGCCAACAGGCGCCATTTGCGCCGGGCTGTTGGAGGTTACAAAAGCGATCATTCCTTCCTCGGCGGCTTTTAAGGAATAGTAAAACGCCGGGCCGAAGGTGTTGTTGTGGGGCGAGAACAGCGAGAACACGCCGGACGTTTTCGCCTTATTTACGGCATACCGCAAGCAGCGCGCGGCGCTGACAGGCCCCAGCGCGTTGTCCCCGTCCAAAACGGCAAATGCGGCGGTCTCTCTGACCACACAAAACGCCGGGTTCAAATTGAACGCGCCGGCGGCAATGCGCTCGATGTAAGCCGGCAAAACCGCCTCCCCGTGGGAGGTGACGCCGAAAATATCCGCCGTTGCAAAGCAGTCAGCAACCGTTTCGGCTTGTGCTTCCGGCACACCGCTTTGGGTCAGTTTGCGGAAAATCCGCTCCTTTTCCTCCAAAAACGGCTTGCCGTTCCGATAATCAATCATTTGTTTCTCCAATGATTTTTTTCATATCTTCCAGAATGTTGTTCAGCATAATGGCTCTGTCAAAATAGGTCTCCGCGCGTTTTCTCCCGGCGGCGGCATATTGCCGGCACAGGTCTGGATTTTGATAAAACTCGACCATTTTATCCGCCAACGCTGCGGCGTCCTTTGCCGGAACCAGCGCACCCGAAACGCCGTCCTCGATGACTTCTTTCGGTCCGGGAACGTCGGTGGTGATGATTGGCAGACTCATGCCCAAGCCCTCCTGCAACACCTTGCCAAAGCCCTCCCGGTAGGTCGGGTGAACCAGAACGTCAAACGCCGCCATGTGGAAATACACGTCCTCTTTGGACACGTTCCCGGTCAGAATGACGTTGGGCGATTCGTTTGCAATTTTCAAATTCTCATCCGAAATGGGGTTGCCTTCGTCATACATACCAACCAGCATTAAATACAGGTTGTTGATGCTTGCGCTTGCTTTTCCAAACGCCTCAACCAGCTCGTTGGTCCCCTTGTCGGCGTTCAGCCGCCCGACGTATCCGCAAACGAAAGCGTCCTCGGGAATGCCGTATTTTTCCCGGATCTCTTTGCGCTTTTCGGCATGGTCAAACGAATCGCAAAGCGCCAGGTCCGCCCCAACCGTTCCGCCAATGCCGACAACCGAAATTTTCTCCGGCTTGCAAAGCCCCTCGGAAATGGCAAACTCCATATTGAGCGGACTTTGGGAGCGGATCTCGGTGGAGTTTTTGCAGGTCCACTTTTCAATCAGCTTGAAAATTTTGCGTTTGATTCCGCCAAAAGAAACATAGCGCAAACCGCACTGGCTATAGACGCGGTGCTTGATGCCGGCGCTTTTTGCCGCCATGGAAGCGTAGAAGGACGCATTGGGCGACATATAGTAAACGATATCGAATTTTTCGCGCCGGAAGATTTTTTTCATCTCCCGCGTGACTTTGAAAATATCGCCCACGCTGGCGCCTCGCTTCATCGGGATTGGGATGCAGGTGGCATAGTCGCTGTTCTTTGCAATAAACTCTTCGTCCATATTGCAAATCAGCGTTACCTCAAACCCATTTTTGGCAAGGTTGCGCATGGAGTCCACCATAAACCAGTCCATTGCTTTTGCAATGGTGGTGATGGCGCAAATTTTGACGGATCGTTTTTCCATAATTACCCCTGGTTTTTTATAATTTGTTGGACCAACCGTTCAACTTTCTTGTGATTTTCCTCAAATGCGTCTCCGGAGAATTCCGCAACGCGCCGCTCTTCCTTACGGATGTCGGCAACTCCTTTTTCAAACAGCTCTTTCAAAACGTCCAAATCGTCAATGATATTGGCGTTGCAAAAACTGCGCGAAAGAATTGCCATGGAGGAGCCCAGCCGGTAATGTTCGGCAATGACATATTCCGCCGGCAACAAGCCGTGCCCAATGCGGGCAATACCGCCGAAGCCATAGGGGATGCCCGTGGCGCGGATTTTTTCCAATATTCTGTCCACCGTTCCGTCGGCAAGTAGTTCAAACATGAACTTTCTGCCCCAGGCAAGGTGCAAGTCATTCAAACCAATGTGAACCTCGTCAATTCCCGGCAATTTCAAAATTTCGTCCAGCCGCTCCACCGCTTCCGGCGTTTCCACAAGCAAAAGCGTTTTGGCACGCCCGTTCACGCAGGAAAGGAAGAAACGCACTTCCTCTGCCGTTTTAAACATGGGAAGCATGATGATGTCCGCTCCCGCCGAAATTGTTTCCTCAATTTCTTTCTCGGTTCCCAAAAATCCGTTTTCGGCTTTGTGCACCGGATTGACGCGAACCAAAAGCCCGCCCTTGGGAACCACCGGACGAAGCGCACGCACGTCGGCAACGGTATGATGCGATTTGACGGTATCCAGCCCCTTTTGGCGCTCGTCTTTGCCAATGTATTCCATATCAACAAAAATGCGATCAACGCCTGCATCGGTTGCAATTTTGGCAACCTCCGGCCGATTGGTGATATACATGAGCTTCAACGGTGTTTTTTCGTTTTTCTTTGCGGCTTCTTCCTGTTCCTTATGCAATTCCCCGGTTCCGCCTTCTACAACGCCGTCATGTTTGAGCACCGACTTGATGGTTCCGAAAAAGCATTTGCAGTCGAACCAAAAGCTCAACCGCTGCACATATTCGCCGTCATATTTTGCCTTGACTTCAATTTCCAGCTCGTCTCGCCCATTGATTTGCGCCCAACCGGTCAATCCCGGTTTCACATCGTTTGCGCCGTATTTGTCCCGCTCGGCAATCAGGTCATCCTGATTCCAAAGCGCCGGTCGCGGTCCGATAATACTCATCTGCCCAACGAAAATGTTGAAGATTTGCGGCAGTTCGTCCAGGCTGGTTTTCCGCAAAAATTTGCCAAGCTTTGTGATGTATTGTTCGGGGTTTTCCAGCATGTGCGTTGGCATATCGTGCGGCGTGTCGGTCCGCATGGTTCTGAATTTCAGAATGGAGAAGGTCTTTTTGTGAATTCCAATTCGTTTTTGCCTGAAGAAAATAGGCCCTCTGGAATCGATTTTGATGGCAATAAACATCACAATCCAGAACGGAATCAACAAAAGAATCCCGACCCCGGAAAGCAGAATATCAAAAACCCGTTTCAAAAAATGCCGATACATGTTTTCCCTCGCATTTGATTCTGAAAGTTGCCGCGGGCAGGAGCGCCCGACGAAAGCTTTCCCATATTTTTATACAGTTGAAGTTATTATAGCATTTTATAAGAGGAAAGTCAATAGAATATCGGATATTTTTGCACACTTTCTCAAGACAGATTTTTTCATTTTTCGAAGTGCCGGAAAATTCATTTTCGTTTTGCCGCCAAGCGCAGGTAAATTGCGCGTTTTATTCCGCCTGTGTTGCTGCAAAACGCGAAAAACTCACACCATGTCGCTGTGAAGGCGATTTTCGGGCAGCAAAAACGGCCCTATTTTTTCTGCGTTTGCTTTTTCTTTTTTGTCTTGACATTTTGAAAACAATATGATATACTATATTCTGTATATTTATCGGGCATGCGCGCGGAAGAAAACAGGAATCGGTATTTTTTCGCCGCAGGAAAGGAGCCGAACGCATGATTTGCAGTATGACCGGGTTTGGAAGAGCCGCCGCCGGCGAAAACGGACGGCAGATTGTTGTTGAGGTCAAATCGGTCAACAACCGGTTTTTGGATTGCTTTGTCCGGTTTCCCCGCAAATGGGCGGCGCTGGAAGAACGCGTCAAGCCCTTTTTGCAAAGCCGCGGTTTTTCCCGCGGAAAGGTGGATGTTTCAATCTCGGTGACCGGGAGCGCCGATGACGCCGTTTCGGTCAGCCTGGACGAAGGCTACCTTGCCGGTTATCTTGCCGCGCTTTGCAAGCTGCGCGACGATTACCGCCTTGCCGATGATATTTCGGTGATGAAAATTGCCCAAAACCCAGCCGTATTCGCCGTCAACGCCGCCGAGCCGGATCTGGAAGCCGACTGGGCGCTCCTGGAACCTCTTCTTGCCGCCGCCGCGGACGCAAACCTTGCCGCACGGAGAAAGGAGGGCGCCGCGCTTGCCGCCGACCTGCTGGCAAAATTGCAGCATCTTCGCGCTTTGGTCGATCAAATCGAGTCGCTTTCGGCGCAAACGGTGACGGATTACCGCAGCCGCCTTGCCGAGCGCGTGCGTGAAGCGCTTGCCGATAACCGGGTAGAGCCAGACGAAGCCCGCCTTTTGACCGAGGTTGCCGTGTTTGCCGACCGCGTTGCCATTGACGAAGAGCTGGTCCGCCTGCGGACGCACTTTGACTCCATGCAGGCAATGCTTTCGGGCAACGAACCCGTTGGGCGCAAGCTGGACTTCCTTTTGCAGGAGATGAACCGCGAGGTCAACACCACCGGCTCCAAATGCAACGACGCGGCGGTTGCCGCTCTGGTTGTGGAAGCCAAATACGAGCTGGAAAAAATGCGCGAGCAGATTCAGAATTTGGAATAACTTTGTTGGATTCGGCGCTTTGCCGATTTTGAAAGAAGTTCGGAAAAAATCAAAACACAGGAAGGTATTTTTTATGAAATTCATCAACGTCGGGTTTGGGAATATGGTGTCTGCCGACCGCGTGGTTGCGCTGGCAAACCCCGATTCCGCCCCCATCAAACGCCTGATTCAGGACTCGAAAGACGACGGCAGAGCCATTGACGTGACCTGCGGCCGCCGCACCCGCTCGGTCATCATTACCGATTCGGATAACGTCATCCTTTCGGCAATTCAAACCGAAACCATTGCCAACCGGCTGGATAACAGCGACGAAGAAGACGCCGACGAGGAAGAAGACGAGGTATAATTCCATGAAGAAAGGTCTTTTGCTGGTGGTTTCCGGCCCTGCCGGAAGCGGAAAATCCACGGTTGACAGCCTGCTTTGCGCCGGGGGCGATTTTGAGCGCTCGGTCTCCTACACCACCCGCCTTCCGCGGGCGGGCGAGGTGAACGGCAGGGACTACAACTTTGTTTCGGAAGCCGAGTTCGACAAACTGGAAAAAGAGGGCGCGCTGTTTGAATCCAACTGCTTTTGCGGATACCATTACGGCTCCCCGCGCCGCCGCGCCGAGGAAGTGCTTGCCTCGGGCCGCAATTTCATTATGGAAATTGACGTTCACGGCGCCATGAACATGAAAAAAATCTATCCCGAAGCCCTGCTGATTATGCTGCTTCCCCCCTCCTATTCCGAGCAGGAAAAGCGCCTGCGCGGCAGGGGCACCGAACCCGAAGAAAAAATTCTTGCCCGCCTGGAACAAACCAAACGGGAGTTGGAGTTTTTGCCGCAATATGACTACATCGTCTATAACGCCGACGGCAAAATTGAAGCGGCGGCGGAAGAGATCCGCTCCATCGTCCGCGCCGAAAAACAGTCGGTGCGCCGCAACCCCGAAGCAAAAGACACCTACCTTGCAAACTGACAATCCGGTTTGCAACACTCAACTTGTAAATTTTTATCCAAAAAGGAGATTTGAACCATGCTGCATCCCACCATTGAAGAACTGACCCAGGGCAAATACAACCGCTATGAGCTGGCGCTTGCCGCCGCCCGTTGCGCGCGTCTTGTGACCGACGAATACGTCCGCCAGCACGACGCCGCCGAGCGCGCCCAAACCGGGAACAAGGAGACCGACCGCCCCATCAACACCCTGATCGACCGCGAACTGCGCGACGAGAAGGCGGTTCAGGTTGCCGTTCGCCGCATCTACCGCGGCGAATACGTCATTGACGAGAACGCCGAGGCGCCCGCAGAAGAATCCGCCGACGCCGAATAATTCGTTTCGTGGAAGCGCAAAAAAAGCCGAAAAAGCCGCCCTACCGCATTGCCGGAGTTTGCGTGCTCGGAAATTCGTTTTCCGAGGACGGCACCTATGACTACGGAATTCCGGAAGATTTGGGCGACGCCGTTTATCCGGGGCGGTTTGTAACCGTCCCGTTTGGCATTGCCAACAAGCTTTGCACCGGAATTGTAATGGAGGTGCGGGATACTTCCCCCTATTCGCACCATAAATTCATTCTGTCGCTCTATTCGGAGGAAGTTTCGCTTTGCGACGAACAGCTCCGCCTTTGCAACTATATGCGCTCGCGGCTGATGTCCAATACCGAGCAGGCGGTGCGCTCGCTCCTTCCCTCCGCCGCTTTTCCGCACCTGCGCGAGTGGATCTCGCTGGTTCCGGGCGCTCCGGCGCCGAAGGAAAGCGCCACCCGGCTCGACCGCGCGCTTTACGACTGCCTGAAAGAGGAGCACGAAGTCTCCACAGAGCAACTGCGCCGCAAATTTGATATTCGCGTCGAGTCCTCGCTCCGCCGCATGGACGCGGACGGACTTTTGCGCCGCCGCACCGAGCTGATTGAGACCCGCGAGGGCAAAGGCAAACAGCGCTGGGAGCTGGCAATCGCGCCCGAAACCGCCGCGGTTCTGGCATCCGGCAAAGAATGTTTGGAAAAAAAGCTCTCCTCCCAAAAACAGCGCCAGGTTCTTGTTGCGCTTTTGGAGGAGGACGCCGCCATGACCACGGCGGAACTTTCCGAGCGCGCAGGCGTAAGCTCTGCCGTTTTGAAAACGCTGGAAAAAAGCGGCATTCTCCGCGCCGTCGAATCCCGCACGGCGCGCAACCCCTACACCGAAATTCCCTTCCTCGGCAGAACGCCGCTGGAATTGAACGAAGAACAGTCCGCCGCCGCCGAAAAACTCGGCGAGCTGATGGACTCGGGCAAGCCCAAAGCCGCCCTGCTTTACGGCGTGACCGGTAGCGGAAAAACGCGCGTGATGACCGCGCTGATCGACCGCATGCTGGACGCCGGACGCTCGGTCATTCTGCTGTTGCCCGAAATTGCGCTCACGCCGCAGTCGGTTTCCATCTTCTGCTCGCGCTACGGTTCCCGCGTTGCCGTTATGCATTCGGGGCTTTCGCTGGGCGAGCGGTTTGACGCCTACTGCCGCATCCGCCGCGGCGACGCCACCGTCATCATCGGAACGCGCTCGGCGGTCTTTGCCCCCGCCGTCAATCTTGGCGCCATTCTGATTGACGAGGAGCAGGAACACACCTATAAATCCGACCGCGACCCCCGTTACCATGCCCGCGAGATCGCGCGGCGCCGGTGCGCCTACCACAACGCTTTGATGCTGCTTGCCAGTGCAACGCCGCTTGTGGAAACCATGGATAAAGCGCGCCGGGGAATTTACACCGAACTGCGCCTTTCCCGCCGGTTTGGAACGGCGCAACTACCCAAAACCGAAATTGTGGATTTGCGCGAGGAGGCGAAAAACGGCAACAACAATGTTGTCAGCGACCGCCTTGCCGACGCGCTTGCCGACTGCCTGGAAAAAGGCGAACAGGCCATCCTCTTTCTCAACCGCCGCGGCTATAACCGCACGGTGACCTGCCGCAGTTGCGGACAGCCCATCCTTTGCCCCAACTGCTCGGTTGCCATGACCTACCATACCTACCCGTGGAGCTACCAAGAGGGGCAGATGCGCTGCCACTGGTGCGGCGCAAGCCATCCGCTCCCGAAAGTTTGCCCCAACTGCGGCGGCGAACACCTGGCGCACATCGGCTACGGCACCCAGCACGCCGAGGAGGAACTGCACCGCCTGTTTCCTTCCGCCCGCATCCTGCGGATGGACGCCGACACCACCACAACCAAAAGCGCCTACGAGGAAATGCTCGGCGCCTTCCGCAGCGGAAAAGCCGACATCCTGCTGGGAACCCAGATGGTGACCAAGGGGCACGATTTTCCAAACGTGACGCTGGTGGGCGTTCTGCAAGCCGACACCTCGCTATACCTGGACGATTACCGCGCGGGGGAACAAACCTTTGCCATGCTGACGCAGGTCATTGGCAGAGCCGGACGGCGCGACCGGCCGGGAACGGCGATTATTCAAACCATGAACCCCGACCACGAGATCATCCGCCTTGCCTGCGAGCAGGATTACGAGGGGTTTTTCAAGCGCGAAATGCAGCTGCGCAAGCTACTTTGTTTTCCACCTTTCTGCGATATCGCCATGCTTACCCTCTCGGGCGAGTCCGAAGTCATGCTCTGGCGGATTGCCAAACGGGTAATGGAAGATTTCCCCGCCCTGCGCGAAAAATTTATGCCCAAGGAAGACCTTGTGGTTTACGGCCCGTTTGAAGCGCCGGTCTTTCGCGTGGACAACCGCTACCGCGTGCGCGTCATCATCAAGTGCCGCGTCAGCGACTCTCTCAATCAAATTCTCTCGGAGCTGATGGTGCGCGCTTTTATCGGATCGGATAAAACCGTCCGCGCCTCGGTGGACTTTAATCCCAACGGCGTTTGATTTTTTGAAAAAACGCCGAAGAAAGGACTTTTTTATGGCAAAACTCAAAATTGTAAAATACGGGGATGAAACGCTGCGCCGCGTCTGCCGCCCGGTGGACAAGATCACGCCGCGCATTCTGACCCTTTTGGACGATATGGTGGAAACCATGCGCGATGCGAACGGTTGCGGTCTTGCCGCGCCCCAGGTCGGCGTTTTGCGCCGCATTGCCGTTGTTGAGGTGGAGGAGGGCAACCCGATTGAGCTCATCAATCCGCGCATCATTGCCTATTCCGGCACCCAATGCGAGGAGGAAGGCTGTCTCTCTCTGCCCGGCGAATGGGGCAAGACCGTCCGCCCGGCGCATGTCACCGTGCGCGCGCTGAACCGGTTTGGCGAAGAGTTTGACATTACCGGCAGCGATCTGCTTGCCCGCGCGCTCTGCCATGAGCTCGACCACCTGGACGGCAAACTGTTCATCGACCGCCTGGCAAAGGAATAATTCCCCATTATCTTTCTTGATTGTTACGGAGGGCATTTATGCCGCAAATCCATACCCCATCATCCGATTTTTCCCCCGTTGACATTTCCCTCGGCGGGCGCGGAAGTCTTTGCGCCGTGCAAACGCCGCGCTTCAAAACCGCGCGGCTTTCGCTGTTCACCGTTCTGCCCAACACGCGCAAAACCGCCGTTTGCGCCCCTTTGATGCTAAACGTTCTGCGCCGCGGTTGCGAGGGCTACCCCAGCCTTTCGGCAATCGACCGCCGCACCGACGAGCTTTGGGGTTCCTCCATCCTCTTTCGGGATTTTCCCTTTGGCGACCGGAAGGTCATCGGGCTGACGCTGGAATTCATCGACCCCTCCTATCTGCCCGGCGGCACCTCGGTTTTGCCGGAGCTTTTGGACCTGGTCAGGCGCATCTTGTTCCAACCGCTCACAGATGGTAACGGATTGTTACAAAAACCGATCGTAGAAGACGAAAAACGCCTGCAATGCGACGAGATTGAATCGCTTGTTTCCTCTCCCCGCCGCTATGCCGCCGAGCATGCCGCAACCTTCTTTTTCAAGGGCCGCCCCTGCGGCATTCCCGCCTTTGGAACGGTGAAGGAAACAAAAGCGGTAACTCCGGCGGACTTGACCGCGTTCTGGCGCGAATGGTGCCAAACGTCCTTCTTTTCCTTTTATTATGTCGGCGCTTCCACACCCGAAACCGTTGCAAACGCCATTGCCGGCGCTTTTTCCGGGCTTTTGGATGGAAACACGACGGAGCCGGATTCGTTTTTGGAGGTTCTGCCGCCGCTCTCGGCGCGCCGGGTGCGCAAAAAAGAGGAATCGTTGCCCGTCAGCCAGGGGCATTTGGTGCTGTTCTTCCATACCGGCGGAATTGTCTACGGTG
>CAMOLD010000031.1 GCA_946618395.1 uncultured Clostridia bacterium | reverse complement strand
GGGCGCACCATTCGGTATTTCTCGGCGCATTCGCTGGGCATTTACCTTTCGCAAAGTTTCCTCATTCTGTATTTCTTCTCCTTCTTCAAAATGCCTGCGTGGAACGATGCGGTCAGATTGCTGATCGTAATTGGCATTGCGCTTGCCGTATTCCTTGTCGCGTTCATCATCGAGGCGTTGCGCAAACTGCTCTTCAAATATGCGCGCATTGATATGTTGACGGATCAACTCGGTAAAAAGATTCAGGGGGAGATCTGATATTTAAACCATGCTTACACGTATTTTAAATTATTTACAAACAAAAAAAGAACTGCAATTTCGCTTTTTGAAGGCGGCTCCATTCCTGAAAAAAGGCCGTTATTTTTCAAATGAAACCGGTACACTGTGGTATCCGAAACGTTGGAAAGAAAAGGCCCTGCCGGAAAACAAATATCTCTATCAGCAAATTGTATATCATAATGACCGAGCAATTCACGCAAAGACAAAAATTGGTAAGCAACTGCAAACCGTCAGGCGAAAATTGATCAACCATTTCCATTGCGGACAGGTTACTTTGAAAAATCCTTCTTTGCTTTATGACGGCGATGTCGCCCTGTTGTTCAGAAAGCCCGGCGCGGGAAAGATCATCAATTACTCGAAAAAGGAAATTCTCTCGTTCTTTCGGGAGAAAAAGCAAATGCAGGAGATTTTTGAAAAGCAAAGTACCTGGCAATCGTTCGGATATCCGGCTCCCGCAATTTTGCAAACTGATGAAGAACATCTTTTCTTGATTGAAGAATACATCGAAAAACAGGATTTTTCACCGGAAGCAGGATTTGAATTTATCAAAAACGATATTTTGCTCCACCAAAAAGCTTGTGGTGACGATGGGCTGATTGTCTGCTTGCCGGAAGAGCTTGCCGAAAAGGTTGAAGGTTTGAAAAGGCTGGAGGGGGAATGGGAAGGCGTTTCTGGGGTCATTGATTTTATTCAATCGCCCAATTACATCAAACGGGTTTGCCACGGCGATTTGTATCGGAACAATTTGATTTTTGATGGGCAAAAATTTTGGTATATTGATTTTGAATTGCTTTGCCCCCGCGTCTTTTTCTTTGACGTTGTTGTCTATTTTTTATACGAATTTCTGATATTTGAAAACGACAAAATGCTCAAAGACTTTTTTGCCGGGAAATACGATGCCTATTTCAGCGAGCTGTTTTCGGTCAATCATAGCGTTTATGACCCAGCAATGAAAAAAGCCTATCTCTTCCTGACCTTGTACGAATGCTTTTGCGAATGCTTCAAATGCCCCATTCCATTCCAAAAATTAAAATCTATTTTTTAAAGGTGTAACTATGTTTCAGAATAACGGAAAACTCAAACTGCTCATCATTGTCGGAACGCGGCCGGAGATCATTCGTCTGGCGGCGGTCATCAACAAATGCCGCGTCTATTTCGACACCGTTTTGGCGCATACCGGGCAAAACTATGACTATAACCTGAACGGGGTCTTCTTCAAAGACCTCGGCATTGCCGACCCCGACGTCTATATGAACGCCGTTGGCAAAGACCTGGGCGAGACGATGGGCAACATCATTGCCAAATCCTATCAGCTCATGGTGGAAATCAAACCCGATGCCGTGCTGGTGCTGGGAGACACCAACTCCTGCCTTTCAGTCATCGGGGCCAAGCGGTTGCATATTCCGATCTTCCACATGGAAGCCGGCAACCGTTGCAAGGACGAATGCCTGCCCGAGGAGACCAACCGCCGGATTGTGGACATCATCTCGGATGTCAACCTGGCGTATAGCGAGCACGCGCGCCGCTATCTTGCCGAGTGCGGCCTGCCCAAAGAGCGCACCTACGTCACAGGCAGCCCGATGGCGGAAGTGTTGCACGAAAACCTTGCAAAAATTGAGGCGAGCGACATCCACGCGCGCCTGGGCTTGAAAAAAGGGAACTACATCCTGCTTTCGGCGCACCGCGAAGAGAACATTGACACCGAAAAGAACTTTACCTCGCTCTTTACGGCAATCAACAAAATGGCAGAGAAATATGATATGCCCGTTCTGTATAGCTGCCATCCGCGCTCGGCAAAAATGTTGGATGCCCGCGGATTTCAGCTGGACTCCCGTGTCATCAAGCACGAGCCGCTCGGCTTCCATGATTATAACTGCCTGCAAATGAACGCGTTTTGCGTGGTCAGCGATAGCGGAACTTTGCCCGAGGAGAGCAGTTTCTTTACCAGCGTTGGCAAACCTTTTCCGGCGGTTTGCATTCGCACCAGCACCGAGCGCCCCGAGGCGCTGGACAAGGCCTGCTTTGTTCTTGCCGGCATTGACGAAAAGGGACTGTTGCAGGCGGTGGACACCGCGGTAGAGCTCAACCGCAACGGGCAATACGGCATCCCCGTGCCCAATTACACCGACGAGAATGTTTCCACAAAGGTTGTCAAGCTCATTCAGTCCTACACCGGCGTGGTCAACAAAATGGTTTGGCGCAAAGAGTAACGTGATTGCATCCGGCAGAAACTTTTTATGAACGTAATCAAAAAGAAATTTGAAAGCCTCATTTATCTGATGAGGGAAAAATACAAATCCAAAAAGCGAAAACGCCTGAAAAACACCACATTTTCTTTAATTGCCAGCAACTGCAATGGTGGGGTAATCTTGCATGATTTGGGGCTGCGGTTTAATACTCCGTTTATCAATTTGTCTATTCCCCCGAAGGATTTTATTAAACTGGTTGGAGACTTCCGGTTTTATATGGCGCTTGAGCTTGTGGAGCAAAAAGACGATTCCGTCAATTACCCGGTCGGCAATTTGGGCGGTTTGCGCATTGATTTTATGCACTATGCTACCTTTGCGGATGCCAAAAGTAAATGGGATGAACGGAAGCAGAGAATCAACTATGATGATCTGTATTATATGTTGACTGAACGAGAAGGTTGCTCATTAGACGATTTGAAACAGTTTGATGCACTTCCGCTGGAACATAAGGTGGTTTTCACCCATCGGAAATATCCCACCATTCAATCATCGTTTTATTTGCCGGGGTTTAAAAAACAGGGGGAGGTGCGTTTGAGTATGCACTATCCTAAGCCGTATTCAATCAAACGATATGTTGACAAATTTGATTTTGTCAACTGGGTTAATGGGGAATCCATTTAAAAACAACTTTCTCCAAATTTGGAAAAAACCGAACTCCGTTTTTTCGATTTGACAAAAACGGATTTCGGTTTTTTTCTTGACAAATAGACATATGTTATATATAATAAAATAGTATTTTATTTAGAATTTTAAGGGGAAGCAAATGGCAACAACGAAAAAACGGATCGAACGAATCGTCATCATTTTGTCGGTAATCGGCGTTTTTGCGTTGTTTGCCTATTTTTTAAGCGACATTCTGGTCCCGTTTTTGAAAATGAATTTTCAAAACGATACCGAGGGTGCAAAACAGCTGTTGCGCCAAAAGGGATGGCTCGGCTACTTGACGGTCGTATTTGTCGAGGCTTTGCAAATGGTGGTCGTCTTCATTCCGGCGGAGTTCATTCAAATTTCCTCCGGGCTTAGCTATCCGTTTCCGCTGGCGTTGTTGTTCTGCGACTTGGGCGTTTGCCTGGGCGCTTCCATCATTTTTGTCCTGGTGCGCGCGTTCCGCTTTGAAAACGGCGCCTATACAAAAACGAAAGAGAAAATTGAGCGGCTTTCCTCGGTTCAAAAAAAGGAACGCAGCGTGGTCCTGTTTTTGTATTTTCTCTTCTTCATGCCCATCATTCCGTTTGGCGCCATTTGCTATTACGGTAGCAGCACCAAATTGCGGTATTGGAAGTATATTTTAACGGTTGCAACCGGCGTTATTCCTTCCATTGTTACCTCCAACCTGATGGGCTCGGCGGCAAAGGCATTCTTTGCCCACAACCTGCCCATTCCATTGCTGGTGCTCATCATCGTGTTGCTGGCGGCGCTGTTATTTACGCTCATTTTCTTCTTTTTGGACCGCATCTATTTCAAGGAGAACAAGGGGACGCCGGATTCCATTCCCGTTCTTGTGTTTTACCGGCTGGTCAAATTTTTGCGCGGCAAGAAGCAAAAACTGATTGCCGACGAAATTCCCGAGGACGTGCAGGCACCCTATATCGTGCTTGCCAACCACCAGTCGTTTTATGACTTTTACTACATTACGCAAATGAAGCACAAGCGCAACCCTGCGTTTGTTGTCAACCGCTATTATTTGGGCAAGCCCTTTGTGCGTAGCCATTGGAAGAGCGCGGGTGGCTTTATTCCCAAGCGGCTTTTTACCGCCGATCTTTCCACCGTGCGCGGCATTGTGCGCAACGTGCGCATGGGCTACCCGGTAGTGGTGTTCCCGGAGGGGCGGCTCTCGCCGGACGGAATTTCCAATCCGATTTTGGAAGGGGGCGCCGCGCTTTGGCGCAAACTGAAAACCGACCTTGTGCTTGTGCGCATCGAGGGTGCCTATTTCTCCATGCCAAAATGGCGCCGCCGGTTCTACCGCTCCACCATTCAAGCAAAAGTGGCAAAAGTCATTCGGCATGAAGAATTTTCCAATTACACCGACGCCGAGCTGGACGACTTGATTGAGCAAACGCTTTGGTCGGATGCCAACGCTTCCACTTTGGAGAACCGCTACAAACAAAAGGACAAAGCCGAGGGGCTGCACAACATTCTTTACCGTTGTCCGAACTGCGGCGGTCTTTACACCACCGGGAGCAAAGGCAACGCGCTGTTTTGCTCCGCCTGCGGCGCCACCTACGAGCTTGGCGAGGATTACCGCTTTACGGGGGCGGGTCCGCGCACCATTTCCGAATTTTATGCTTCTATTGCCGCCGTCGAGGAACGGGAAATGCAAGAAAAACCGCTCCTTTTGGAAACCAAAGTCCGTCTGCGTGTGTTTGACGAAAATGGACACACCGTTTGCCGCGAGAGCGGCGAATGCCAACTGACCGAAACGGCGTTTACCTACCGCTCCGAGCGGGAAGAATTCACCCTGCCAACCGAGAATTTGCCGGCGCTTCCGTTTTCCTGCGGCGAGGAATTTGAACTGTATTATAAAAATAGACTCTATTATTTCTATCCCGAAACCAATGGTCAGCAGGTTGCCCGCTGGGCGTTGATTGTTGATCTTTTGACCAAACAGAGACTGCAAAAGCAAAAGAAAACCGAAGCCGCGCAAACAACCGGCTCCGGGAAATAAAAAAGGAGAACGTTTATGCAAGAAACCGCAATGCCCAAAAAGAAAAAGGCGCTGATCAACATTTCCAAAAAGACCTTTATCCAAGTGCTTTGCCTGCTTGCCGCCATGCTGTTGATCTCGGCAATCCTGACCTACATCATTCCGCGCGGCGAATTCGGAACGAAAATGGTGGACGGCAAAGAAACCGAGGACTACTCGGTTTACAACGAGAAAAAAGACCTTCCCGGTGTTCATCCGGTCAAAGCCATTTTTGCGCCGATTTTGGTATTCGCTTCGAGAGACGGACTTTCTCTTTTGATGCTTTCGCTCTTCTTGTTCGTCATTTCGGCGGCCTTCCAGGTCATGAACGACGTTGGCGGCGTCCGTTCGCTCATCGGCGGCGTTTCCGAAAAGTTCAAAAACAATCGGACGCTGTTGCTGGTCATCATTTCCTTTATCTTCTATTGCTTCGGCTCGTTTTTGGGGCTGTTTGAGGAAATGCTCACCATGCTGCCTATTGTTGCGGTGCTTTGCCTTTCGTTGGGGTTCGATTCCTTTACCGGCTTCCTTTGTTGCATTCTTGCCTGCGGCTTCGGGTTTGCCGGCGCGGTGACCAACCCGTTTACGGTGTTGCTCGCTTCCGAGATCATCGGCGTCAACCCCATGGCAAAAATCTGGTTCCGCCTGATTGTATTTGTTGTCATGTTCCTCTTGTTTCTGGCGTTTTTGTTCGTTTACCTGCGCCGGATCGAGAAGACTCCCGAAAAGAGCTATACCTTTACGCATGACCAAACCCTGCGCGAGCAAATGAACGGGGAAGCGAATGCCGATGCCGACCCCGCGCGCGAAAAGCGGACGCGCATTGTTTATGCCGTCTTCCTTTCGGCGGCATTGGGGCTGATTATTCTTTGCTCCTCCATTTCGGCGGTGCGCGATTATACCGTTCCTGCTTTGATTGCCTATTTCCTGTTCTTCGGCATCGGCGCGGGAATGCTGGTCTCCAAAGCACCCAAAAAGGTGTTTGCCAGCTTTGGCAAGGGCTTTTTGGCGGCGTTGCCGACCATTGCCATCATCGGCTTTGCCGCATCGGTCAAGTATGTGCTTGCCGAGGGTTCTGTTTTCCCGACCATTGTGCATTGGATCAACACGGTGGCGGAAGGCAAAAGCCCGATTGCCGTTGCGCTCATCATTTACCTGATCGTTTTAATGTTGGAGTTCTTCATCTCGTCTTCCACGGCAAAAGCGATCATGGTCATGGGGCTGTTGGCGGTGGCAAATGTGGGTCTCAGCAAAGAAATGCTCGTCTTGCTTTACACCTTTGCGGACGGCTACACCAACGTCCTGTTCCCAACCTCGCCGGTGTTGCTCCTTTCGCTCTCCATGATTGAAATGGACTACTTCAAATGGCTGAAAAAGAGCTGGTGGCTCTTCCTTGCCAATTTTGCGCTGGTCATCGGCTTTATCCTGCTTGCCGTCGGCATCAAATATTAAAAAAGAAAAGACCGCCGCGAAGATTTGCTTCGCGGCGGTTTTTTATTACAGTTTGGAAATGCGCTCAATGCGTTCAAAAGCAGTCTTCAAAAATGCCTCGTTGCCCATTTTGCGGTAGTCCGGGTGGGTATGATCGTATATTTCCAACATCAATGTTCCGGCAAAGTCGGCGTCGTTCAGGCGGCGCATGATGTCGGTATAGTCAATGTTTCCGTCAAAGGGGAGCAGGTGTTCGTCGGGGTCGCTCCAGTCGTCCTTTTCGCGCCCGTGGTTATCGTGAATGTGGGTGCAAAGCAGGCGGTCGGCGTAAAGGTCCATGTAGTGAACGGTGCGGGTGTAGCAATGCTCGTGCCCGATGTCGTAGCAAAAGCCCACGCCCGGATTTTTCTCGTAGCGATCCATCAGGGCGGCAAGATTGCCGACCTTGCGCAGGTTTTCAAAGGCGATGGTCACCTTTTTGCGCCCTGCATATTCTACCAGGGCGTCAAAATGGTCCAACCCGGCCTGGCACATTTGCGGCGGCCACCAGCCGGAGGAAACATGGCAGACTACCATTGGCACGCCGGCACCTGCCGCGCTATCAATGCTGGCTTCAATTCCGCGGCGCAAAGCGTTATAGGCGTCGCCCGGCAGCCAAAAATCGTTGATGCCGCGAAAAGGCGCGTGCAGAAAATCGAGCGAGATTCCCAGTTTGTCGCATTTTTCGCGCAGGGCCAAAACGGTGGCAGGGTCGTTGGACTCGGAAAAAACAGCCCGGAATCCGGCGTCTGCAATCAAATCCAGCGCTTCCAGTTCGGTTTTTTCTTTCAGGCAGTTGGCAACAACGCCAAGTTTTCGTTTCATAGTTGTTCATCCTTTCGGTCGCATTCTTCCGGGAATCCCATTTTCCGGCAGAGATCGCCAAAACTCTTCTCAAACTGTGCCTGCGAGATGGCGCCTTTTTCCAAAAAAGTAAAGAGCAGTTCCTTTTGGCGCAGAAAAAGCTCCCGTTGCTTGTTTTGATGCTCGCATTCGGAAGAAATGTTCATAAAAATCGCCTTTCCGAAATCATGGTTTCCAATGGAGATTATACCATATCATA
Source organism: uncultured Clostridia bacterium (assembly GCA_946618395.1). GTDB lineage: Bacteria > Bacillota > Clostridia > Oscillospirales > CAG-272 > UMGS1865. The sequence continues at coordinate 4,143 of CAMOLD010000031.1, read as the reverse complement.
AGCAAAAAAGCAAGAGAAGAGAAGCACGAAATCGGTGCAATTCTACTTTTTTTTGGTTTTTTTACAAAAATGCGCGAAAATATGGTATAATGAACAATATCAACAAAGAAAATCAATCTCCCCGATTGTCCTTTTGTCCGATCAAAGGAGAACCCAAGAAGAGGATTTTTTTGAAGCATGAACACTTTTAACGATTTGATAGAATTTCTGCAATGGAAAATGCAGGAGCCAACGCCCTACGGCTGGTTCCATTGGTTTTCCATTGCCGTTGTTGCCGCCGTCACAATTTTTTTGTGCGTCAGGTTCCGCGATTGCAAGGAAAAAACCTTCCGCCGGATTTTGCTGATCGGCTGGGTTTTGATTGTGGTGCTGGAAATTTATAAGCAGGTGGTGTTTGTCAGCGTTCACGGCGTGCCGGGAAACTACTATTGGGAATATCACTGGGGCAGTTTTCCGTATCAATTTTGCTCTACGCCGCTTTACGTTCTGCCCTTCATCATTTTTTGCAAACCCGGAAAGCTGCGCGACGCCTGCATGGCGTTTATGAGCACGTTTGTTCTGCTTGCCGGAATTGCCGTTTATCTGTTCCCGGAAACGGTGTTCTCGGTCCACATCGGGCATAGCATTCAAACCATGGTGCACCACGGGTTGCAGTTGGTTTTCGGCATTTACATTGCTGTTTATAACCGCCGCCGGTTCAACGTCAAGTGGTATCTCGCCGCTTTGCCGGTATTTGGCGTTTTGGTGCTGGTTGCCGTTTTGCTGGATAGTTTTGTGCCCATGTGGATTGGCAGCGACTATACCTTCAACATGTTTTTCATCAGCTGGCGCTATCCGGGCGACATTCCCTTTATCACCGTTTTGCATTGGGGGTTTGAGTTCCTTGCCAAAATTCCGTATCCGGTATTCCTCTTTCTGTATTTGCTGGCGTTCTCGCTGGTGGCGTTTGCCGTGTTCGGTGTGCTGTTCGGCGCATTCAAACTGGCGGAACATTTGGCAGAGAAAAAGAAAAAAGCATAAAAACAGCGGGACGATGATCGTCCCGCTTTTCTGTTGTTTATTTTTCTTTCCCCAAAAGCCGCAAATTGGCAAACCAGAACCAGCAAAGCAGCGCCGCCGAGAGGAAAAGACCGCCAAGAATATCGGTCAGCCAATGCACGCCGGAAAACGCGCGCCCCAGCACAATGGCGGCAAGAAACGTGCCGCAGGCAATGGAGGAAAGAATCCGCCAAACGCCACGCAAATAGTTGGCAATCAGCCAGAATGCGCTTCCAAAAACGGTGCAGGCAAGCACGGTATGCGAGGAGGGGAAGGATGCCTCGGGGAGTGTTTCTCCCGCCATCAGCACCGGCCGGCAGTTGACGACGACCAGCTCAAAGAACAGGTAAAGCGCGCCCACAACCAAATAGAGAACGCCGGTGGCAAGCAGGAGCTTGTCCACCTTCCAAATGCTCTTGCGGCGCACCCATTGCCAAATGCCCATCAGGGCAAGACCGGCAACCAGGGCAAGCGCCAAAAGGCCAAACCATTTTGCAATTTGATACAAAGCATTGTTAAACCCTTCGCCGTATCCCAGCCAGTTCCGGAATGCGCCGTTGAGGCGCGAAAGCCCGACCTTCGTTCCCCCCGGACCAATGGCGGCAACGTCCACCGTCCGCAACAGGACAATCAAAAGGAGAAAGAGAAGGGAAAACGCAATTCCCAAAGCAAGGGCAAAAATTGTTTTTTTTCTGTGTTCCATGTTTTTATACCTCTTTTTTCATGCTTCCATTCTACCACAAAGCGGCGGATTTGTCAATCGGTCTTTATGTCAAAATCGTTTCCAAAATGCGCCGAAATATGTCATTGAAAAGAAAATATTACTATGATAAAATAAAACTGAACTTCCGTTTTCACTTTGGAAGAAAAACGAAAAAGGGGAAAAACGAAAAATGGAAAAGAAAATCAAAGTAGTTGTGGTTGGCTGCGGTGACCGTGCGTGGGTTTACGTGCGCGAGGGCGTTCACTCGTTGAACGCAATGGAGGTCGTTGCGGCGGTGGATCCCGATCCTGTCCGCCTCAAACTGATGCGAGACCAATTCGGCGTGCCCGAAAAGATGTGCTTTACCGACATGAAAGATGTTTTGGCGCTCGGCAAAATCGGCGACTGCGTCATCAACGGCACCATGGATCAGCTCCATCTGCAAACGGCGCTGCCGTTTTTAAAGCAGGGCTACGATATGCTCCTGGAAAAACCGCTGACCAACAATAAAAAGGACCTGCTCCTGCTCAAAAAGACCGCCGACGAGAACGGCTGCAAGCTGATGACCTGCCATGTCCTCCGCTACGCGCCGTTCTACCTCAAAATCAAGGAGCTTTTGATGAGCGGCGTCATCGGTGAGATTCAAAACATCGAGACCAGCGAGCGCGTCGGCGCAACGCATTCCTCCTATTCCTACATCCGCGGCAAGTGGAAGAGCGAGAAAGAGTGCGGCTCCTCGCTTCTGCTGGCAAAATGCTGCCATGATACCGACCTGCTTTGCTGGCTGAACAACTCCACCGTGCCGGAAGTGGTTTCCAGCTACGGCGGAAGGAATCATTTCAATCCCGAAAACGCGCCCAAGGGCGCCGGAACGCGTTGCCTGGTCGATTGCCCCAAGGAGATTCGCGAAAAGTGCATTTACGACGTGCAGTCCATGTATCTGGACAACTGCATTATGCCCTGGTATCCCTGGCAGTGCACCGGCAAGAACTACGAGGACGTTTCCCAACAGGAGCGCGAGGAATCGCTGAAAACCTACAACCCCCACGGCGTTTGCATCTATAAGGCGGGCGGCGACATCGTTGACCACCAGGTGCTCACCGTCAAGTTTGCCAACGGCTCCACCGCTTCCCATACCGTCATCCTGGGCGTCATGAAACCCGGACGCCGCATTTGGATTGTTGGCAGCGAGGGCGAAATTGAGGGCAACCCGGATGAAAGCCTGCGCCTGCGCAAATATAACCCGAAGGATTCCTACTATACCGAAGAGACCATCAACTTCTTGGAGCGGGAAGGCGAGACCGGCGGTCACTTTGGCGGCGACAAGCGGTTGGTCTATGACTTCTGCAACCTGATGCGCGGCGAGCCGCGTTCCATCTCCTGCACAGCCATCGACGATTCCATCAACAGCCATTTGATGGTTTACGCCGCCGATGAATCCATGCGCACCGGCAAACCGGTAAAAATTGAGGAATAAGCCTGCTTTGAGCAAAAGGAAGGGATGCCGTTTTGGCATCCCTTCCTTTGTTCAAAAAACGCAATGTCAATTTTCAGTCAAATTTTGCCGGCGGTTTCTTCCTGCCCGGCAGCCGCAAGCTTTTTTGCTTTTCTATCCTTGATGAGCCAGGGCAGGTAGGAAAGGAAGAAGAGCAACGTTACCACCGACGCCATAAACAGCACCCGGACCGCGTAGTTGGCGGGCAGGAAATCCAAAATGGATTTGGTTTCCTCGGGGCGCGCCATGTAAAGGTAGTTTGCGTCACCGCCGATGAGTTCATTGGCAATAAACGCAATCACAGCCATCACCGCCGTGGCGACATACGCCTTGATGACCGATTTCCAGTTCGGGCGCATACGGTGCACAAAAATCATATAAAAAACGGCGATGTATCCGGTGGTGTGCTCCAACCAGAATTGGTAATAGCGGAAGCGGGTGGGGCCGGTGTAGGTGATGACGGTCGGGGTAACAAGGGCAAAAATCGTCCCGCTGAACAGCCAAAAGTAGGGAATGTCAAAAAGGGTTTGGTTCTTCGTCACCAGCATATAGCTTGCAAAAATCACGCCCCAACCGCAAAGGGTGATCGGCAAATGGTCCTCCGGGTTTGCGCCCAGCGAGGGAACGCCCACCAGCCGCCAGAAATAGGACATTTCGGTAATGATCATCACAAAAGCAAACGCAAGCCGGATTGTTTTCTCGTGCTTAAAATTCCGGAGCTTGTCGCGGTAAACATAGGTCAGAACGATGATGCCAATCATCAAAAGGATCGGCAAAAAATGGGCAAAGGTAAAGTTTTTGAACTCAACGTTGTCGCCTTTTCCAAAAAAATAGGCAAAAAAGTCTTTCATTGCAGCTAAAAGCTCCTTCCGGGAATCGAATTTCCCTTATTATACCATTTTTGCAA
>CAMOLD010000030.1 GCA_946618395.1 uncultured Clostridia bacterium | reverse complement strand
GGGATGCAAGGGGGCGGGAGGTTCTTTCTTTCAAGAAAGTCCTCCCGCCCCCTTGTATTTGTCCCTCTACTGCTTCTCCGCCACCGCAAACAGGCTGCGCAGGCGGATTTTGACTGCGCCGAGGTTGGCGATTTCGTCAATTTTGATTTGCGTGTAGAGTTTGCCACGGCATTCCAGAATGGCGCGGACTTCGTCGGTGGTCACGGCGTCCACGCCGCAACCAAAGGAGACGAGTTGCACCAAATTCAGCTTGGGATCGCCCGAATCGGCAACAAATCTTGCCGCCGCGTAAAGCCGCGCGTGGTAGGTCCATTGGTTCAAAACGGTGGTTTCAAAGGGCTTTGCCTTGCGCGCCACCGCGTCCTCGGTCACCACAACGGCGCCAAGATCGCAAAGCAGACGGTCGATACCGTGGTTAATTTCGGGATCGATATGGTAGGGTCTGCCGGCAAGAACAATGACCGGCATTCCCTTCTCTTTGGCAAGCCGCAGGTATTCCTCGCCCTTTTGCCGCACGGCTTCCATGTGCCCGTCATAGGCGGCAAAGGCGGCTTTGGCGGCTTTTTTGGCATCGGCAAGCGGCACCGCAATCCCCTTCTCGCCCATGACCCGGACGAAATGCTTTGCAAAAATGCGGCGGTCGGCAAGGCTCAAAAAACCGTTGATATAGGTCACTTTCTCCGGCATTTTGACGTTTGCGCCGATGACCGACGGATAGTAGGCAACAATGGGGCAGTTGTAGTGGTTAACACCGTAGCCCTCCTCCACATTGTAGCTCATGCCGGGGTAGAACAGGATGTCAATCCTCTTTTCCAAAAGGTCTTCAATGTGCCCGTGCGCCAGTTTTGCGGGGTAGCAGGCGGTGTCAGAGGAGATGGTATGCTGCCCTTTGACGTAGAGGGCGTGATTCGACTCGCCCGAAACGGCAACGTTGTAGCCCAAAGAATCAAACATGGTCCACCAAAAAGGCAAAAGCTCATAGTTATTGAGCACCATGGGCAGCCCCACCGTTTTGGCGCCGGGATGGCGAACCTCATTCTTGCGGTATTCCGCAAGCAGGCGGTATTTATAATCGTAAAGGTTGAAATGCGTGCGGTTCTTCTCGGTTTGCACCGGCTTTTCGCACCGGTTGCCGGCAATATAGCGCTTGCCGTTGGAAAACTTGTTGACCGTCAGGCGACAATGGTTTTGGCAGCCATTGCAGGTCAACGCGCTGACCTCGTGCGCAAAAGCTTTCAGCCCGGCGGCGTCGATGAGCTTGTTCTCCCCTTTGTCGTGCGCCATGGCGTAAAGTGCGGCACCGTAGGCACCCATCAAACCGGCAACAGAGGGGCGCAAAACATCCTTGCCCAGCTCCTGCTCGAACGCGCGCAGAACCGCGTCGTTGAGGAAGGTGCCGCCCTGCACCACGATATGGTCGCCCAGGCGGGAGGGGTTGGCACACCGGATGACCTTATACAGCGCGTTTTTGACCACGCTGACCGAAAGCCCTGCCGAAATATCGGCAACGGTAGCACCGTCCTTTTGCGCCTGCTTGACCGAGCTGTTCATAAACACAGTGCAGCGCGAGCCGAGGTCAACCGGGCTTTTGGCAAAGAGCGCCTGTTTGGCAAACTCCTCGGGCGTAAAGCCCAAAACGCCGGCAAAGGTTTGCAAAAAGGAACCGCAACCCGAGGAGCACGCCTCGTTGAGGAAGATGCTGTCAATGGCACCGTTCCGGATGCGGAAGCACTTGATGTCCTGCCCGCCGATATCCAAAATGAAATCGACTTCCGGACAAAAATGCGCCGCGGCGGTATAGTGCGCAACCGTTTCCACAACGCCGCACCCAACGCCAAAGGCATTTTGAATCATCGCCTCGCCATACCCCGTGACCGCCGAACCGACGATGTGAATATCCGGAAATTTGGCGTAAAGCTCGGACAGGTAGTTGCGAATCAGCGGAATGGGGTTGCCGCTATTGGGCAGATACATGGGACAAAACAGGTTGCCATCACGGTCACAAAGCACGGCTTTGACGGTGGTGGAACCGGCGTCAATACCCAAAAACAGATCTCCGCTTGGTTCGGTGATCTCGTGGATCCCGCGCGAGTCTGTTTTGTGGCGGGCGACAAACGCGTCATAGTCCGCCGGATTTTCAAAGAGCGGGCGGCACCCGGCAAACGCGGTTTTGCTTTGGTAGGTCTCCACCTTTTCGGCGAGCGCACGCGCGTCAACGGCTACGGCACCCGGAGAGAGCGCCGCGCCCATGGCAACGAAAAAGAGCGAATGCTCCGGGCAGGTTCCTTTTGCTTTGAGGGTTTTGTCAAACGCCAGGCGCAAATAGGGGAAGAATGTCAGCGGTCCTCCCAAATAGAGCAGGTTGCCCGAAATTTCGCGCCCCTGCGCAAGACCGGCAACCGTTTGGTTGACAACGGCATAAAAAATGCTGGCGGCAATGTCCTTTTTCTGCGCCCCCTGGTTGAGCAGCGGTTGAACATCCGATTTTGCAAACACGCCGCACCGCGAGGCGATGGTGTAGAGCTTTTCGCTCTGTTCGGCAAGGGTTTCCAGCTCTTCGGGCGAAAGGCTCATCAGTTCCGCCATCTGGTCAATAAAGGCGCCGGTTCCGCCGGCGCAGGTGCCGTTCATGCGGACTTCCAGCGATTTACCTAAAAACAGGATTTTTGCGTCCTCGCCGCCCAGCTCAATGACCGCGTCGGTATCCGGCATTTTTTCCAGCACGGCAAGCCGCGTGGCGTAAACCTCCTGCACGAAGGGCAAATCCAAGTCGTTTGCAATGCCCATACCGGCGGAGCCGGAAATGGCAAGGCGAAGCTCCTCGCCGGGATATTTTTGAGAAAGGTCACGCAGAATTGCCGCCATCATGGGCGCAATACAAGCGCGGTGCCGCTCATAGGAGGAATGAACAAGGGCCCCGCCCTCGTCCAAAACCGCGCATTTGATGGTTGTGGATCCTATATCAATTCCGATTCGTTTCAATGCGGGGTTCTCCTTTTTTGGATTGGTCGGGCTTTGGTTGGCTTTCCGCTTCCTGCGCCAGCGCAAGCATCAGTTTAATGCGGTTTTCCTGGTTGACCTTGGAAGCGCCGGCGTCATAGTCCACCGGGCAGATGTTGGCATTGGGATAGAGGTTGCGCAACGTGCGAATGGTCCCTTTGGCAACAATATGGTTGGGCAGGCAACCAAACGGTTGCGCGCAAATAATGTTGTTGTATCCTTTTTCCAACAGCTCGGCAATCTCGGCGGGTAAAAGCCAGCCTTCGCCCATCTTCACCCCTCTGCCAATGACGCGGTCGCCCAGCTCGCAAATATGGGAAAAGGGCGTTGGAACAACGAAATCAGGGTATTGCCGGAGCGTTTCGATAAAGACTTTTTCCACCCGGCGCATCATTGCCGAGCCCGCCTTGGCAACCACGGCGCCGCGAATGCTGCCGCCGTAGAGCTTGCGGTCGGTTTTTTGATTGTCAAACATGTATTGAAAAAACGCCAGCACGCCGGGAACCATAAATTCGCAGTTCTGCGATTCCAAAAATTCCTCCAACCCGTTGTTGCCGATGGGCGAATATTTGACGTAGATTTCGCCAACGATGCCAACCTTTGTCTTTTTGACATTTTTGCGCGGGATGGCATGGAAATCGGCGGCGATGGCCTGCATATTCCGGCGGAACGCTTTGCCAAACAGCCCGCGGTTTTTGTAAAATTGCCCAATCAGTTCCGAGACCCAGCGGTCAACCACCTTTTGGGTGTCGCCGGGGTTTGCCTCGTAGGGCTTGATTTGGTTTTTGAGCAACATGAGCATATCGCCATACATCACGGCGACAATGCCCTTCATCATCATCAATTTGGAAATGCGGAAGCCGCTGTTCTTTTCCATTTTGGAAAAGCTTAAAGAGAGGACGGGAACGTCGTCCATTCCCATATTGTGGAGCGCCTTGCGGATCATCCAGATATAGTTGGACGCGCGGCAACCGCCTCCGGTTTGGAACTGGATGAGCGCGGCTTTATGCGGATCCACCTCGCCGGAAGCCAGCGCGTAAAGTTGCTGTCCCGACATGCAGATGGCGGGATAGCACATATCGTTGTGCAGCTGTTCCAGCCCCTTTTGAATGACGGCTTTTCCCCCTTCGCGCAAAATGCGGAAGTGATAGCCATACATTTGAAAAATCTCGGAGATGAGGCGCATGTGGATGGGAAAAATATCCGGCGCAAGAATGGTGTGCGTCGCTTTCATCTCTTTGGTGAACGGCGGATTGGGAAAGCCGTGATCCGCCGGCAGTTTGTTTGTTTGTTTTGCCATGAATTTCCTCTTCAAATTGAAATTGCATTCATTCAAAACCGCAGAGGACCCCCGAGCACCGGCGCCCCCTGCGGTAAATTTTTGTTTTTTCTTGAATCGTTGTTTCCTTATTTTCGCCCGTTGTCCTCCGAAATGACGCGGCTGGTAACCTCTTTGCCAACAAAGATATCGGACCGCTCCTGCAAGTCCAGTTTGGTAAACTGGTCCAGCGGGTAATCCACAGGGGTATGCTTCATGGAATATTTGCGGACCACCAAAAAGACGCCGGCAGCGGCGCAAAGGACCGCGAGCGCAAGCGCAACGAAAAATAGAGCCGGTGTAATCGTCATTGCAAAAACAGCCCTCCAATCAGCGTAAATAATCCTGTCAGCACCGTTGCGACCGCACCGGCAAACAGCGCGAGCTTCCACCGGCTGACCGGCAGTTCTCCGTGCACCTTCCCGGTATGCCCGTTCATCGTGTAAACGTAGGTTTTTCCCTTTTTCTCATCCCGGTAGGTCAGCACCCAAACGGGGAGAAGCGAATAATCCCAATGGCTGTTCAGCACGCGGCTGTTCCTGCCGTAAACGTCCAGGGTGCTGTAAGGCATGATGGTGGCGCGCAGAATCCGCTCGGAATAGCGATCGATCCTGCCTTTGAGCTCGGCTTTGATGTCGTCCCTTTCAATATCCCGCTTTTTTGCGGTGTAGCCCGAAAGATAGGGCATGGAGAACTCTTTGAGCGCCGCGCTCGGATAGGGCAAAATTCCTTCCAGCATTTTTTTATCCGCATCGGAAAGCGCCGCAGTGGTCAAATCCTCAAAATGGATTTTCCCGCGGCGGTAAATTTCGTAATGCGAGACCTCGGTGTATTCGCGGTTACCCGACCGCCATTTGCGGATATGCGTTCCGTGGGCTTTGATTTGCGAATCGGTATTGACGTCGGTGACCCAGAAAGGATAATAGACACCGGCGATTTTTTCCACCTGCTCCTTAACAAAAAATGCCTTTGGCACAAACCATTTCTTTTTGACGAACTGGAAAAAAATCTCTTTCGCCGCCGCTTTGTCGTAGCCGAAAGGAATGATTTTTTTGGGTTTCATTTCGCCCGAAAGCCGACCGACAAGAACAACGGGATTGTGGCAATAGGCGCAGGTGCTTGCAACGGTGTTGGTATCGGCAATGACATGCGCGCCGCAATGCTTGCATTCGTATTCGTTCATTTGCGCGTTGAACTGCGCTTCCGCCGCCTCTTCCTCGCGCAATTTTGCCTCGCTATTGGCGCTTAAAACCTGTTGCCTTGTGAATTTGGAAAGGCAAAAATCACAGGTAAAAAGCTGCTCGGCGGCGTTAAAAGTTAACGCCGCCCCGCAGTTTGGGCATTCATAGGTTGCCGCTTGTTCCGACATGACAAAATCAGTCTTTTGCCTGTCCGCATTCGGGGCAGAATTTGGTTCCGGCGGCGTTTTGATGGCCGCACTTGGGGCAAACCCATTCGCCGGCGGGCTTGGGCTGACCGCATTCGGAGCAGAATTTGCCGGTGTTGGATTTTCCGCACTTCGGACAAACCCAACCCTGCGCCGCGGGCTTGGAAGCGCCGCACTCGGAGCAGAATTTGCCGCTGTTCACCTTGCCGCATTTGGGGCAGGTCCAGCCGCCCTCTGCCTCTTTTTTTGCCTGTTGTTGCATTTGCGCCTGGTTTGAAGCCGAAGCCGACGCCATAAATCCGCCGGCGGCACCCATACCAAGTCCCATGCCCATAAACGCCTGCGCGCCGCCGGCAGCGTTGCTTCCGGCGTTCTCGATTCCGCGCGCGACCGCGCCCTGGACATAGCCCTCACGGACAGAAGGATCGCTCAACATAGCGCCCTGGTTGCGCAGATTGATGAGCTTTTTGGATTCCTCGTCATAGCTGACGCTGGCAATACCAACAGCAAGCACCTCAAAGCCGCGCAGTTCCTTCCAGCTTTCGTCCAGCTCGGTGGACATGAACTTGGAAAGCTCGGGCAATTTGGACATGACCTGCGAAATGCGCACTTCCAGCGACATGCGGTTGAGCGCCGCGCCAAACGCCTGCAAAAATTCGGAAAGGTATTGCGCGTTGATATCGTTGATGTCTACGCGGGAGGCGTTCTTTGGAATCGCCTCGGAATAAAACTTGATGGGATCGGTAATTTTAATGGAATAGGTCCCGTGCGCGCGCAGGAACAATTCGGCATTATAGAACTGGTCAAAATAGTTGACCGGGTTGGGCGTTCCGAAACGGATGCCCTTGATTTCCTGCAAATTGATGAAGAACGCCTGCTGTTTATAGGAGGGCGTTCCGGAATATTTGACGCGCGCAAAGGTATCCTTGAGGGCGGCGCCGAACTGGCCGTTGAACAGCGAGGGCGCGGCGGAATTTTTGACCTGGTAATATCCCTCTTCGGCGGTGTAGTCAACAATTTTGCCGCCGTCCACCAGGATCATAAACTGGTTGGGATATACATGGATGATCGAACCATCCGAAATGACATCCGAATTTCCGCGTTTGTTGTTGTTTCTGCGGTCGCGGCGAACGGCAACACCCTTGGTGAACACGGTGCTGTCGTCCATATTATCTGCTTCCAGAACCTCCAACCATTGGTCGGCAAGAGAGCCTTTGATCGAATCGCTTAAAGCTTTGATCAGTCCCATTTCTTTTTCTCCTTTATGTAATTCAAAATACTTTTAAAAAAGCGGGGAGCGCGCGGCTCCCCGAACATTGCAATCGCCGCGGGAATTTGGAAAACCCACCGGGCCGTGTAGTCGGAAATTCTGAACCCTGTATTCCAGGGCGGTGTCCTCTCCCCTTCCTTTTACTGCTCCCAACGTCCGCTTCCCGCTCGGGACAAGTCAACCGAAAACGGGGGCGGGAGGTCTGCAAACCGGGAAGGCGTCAGACTCCTTTGATCAATTGTAGGCTCAATATTGCCGCCTATCACGCACTCGGCAGGAAAAGTTCAAACATCAGTCTTTTCCGTCGTAATCAACTTCCTCGGAAAACTGGTCGTCAAAAATGTCGGCAACGTCGTCAAACTCATCGTCATCGTCAATGGTGATGAGCGTTTCCTCGCCGTTTTCGTCCAAATCCAGGCGCAAAATTACGTATTCGCAAAATTCGCCTTCCTTTTGCTCCTCGGTTGCCGGAATCATGGCAAAATACCGTTTGCCCTTGTATTCCGCCTCGCCGATCAGCTCAAATTCGCTCTCGTTGCCTTCCTCGTCGGTCAGCGTGTAAAATTCGCGTTCGTTTTGATTTTCTTCCATGAAAAAAACCTCGCCTTTCTCTTTTTTATACTATCTATATTCTACATGAAATATTACTCTTTGTCAAGTGCTTTCGCCGCTTTTCAACCTTCAAATTCCACAATTTCGGAAAGAACGGCGTTGCTGACAAGAAAGCCCTCGGGCGTAAACGCCGCTCCGTCGGCGGTGCGGCGCAACAAGCCTTTTTGAATCCAGGGCTCCATCTTGGCAAAAAATGCCGTTGCGTCATGCCCGAACCGCTCCCGGAACGCCCCATTTTTCAGCCCTTCGGCAAGCCGCAACTGCAACATGACGTATTCGTTTTCGCGCTCGGTCGCGCCCGGAACGCTCTTTTCCGCGCAAATATCCTCGCCGCGCAGATAAGCCTCGATATCCCTGCCGTTTCCAAAGCGGACGCCGGCAAAATCCGAATGTGCGGCAACACCCAAACCAAGGTATTCCTCCATATCCCAATATTTGCGGTTGTGGCGCGATTGATACCCGGTGCGCGCAAAATTGCTGATTTCGTATTGCTCCAACCCGTTGGCGCCCAAAAAGTCCACCATGCGCAAATACATTTTTGCCGTTTGCTCCTCGTCGGGAAACGGCAGTTTGTCGGCGCGGCGCCAAAGCGGCGTTCCCTCCTCCAATGTCAGCGCATAGGCGGAAAGGTGCTCCGGCGAAAGCGGGAGGAGTTTTTCCAGCGTTTTGGCAAAGCTTTCCCCGGTTTGATAGGGGATGCCAAACATAACATCTACATTCAAATTCTCAAATCCGGCTTGGCGCGCCTCGTTCCAGGTTTGCAAAAAGCCGTCAAAATCATGCGTTCTGCCCAATGCGCGCAGTTCTTCCCGGTGCGCGCTCTGCAAGCCAATGCTCAGCCGGTTAAAACCCATTGCGCGCATTGCCGAAAACAGCTCTCTATCGCCGGTTGCCGGGTTGCATTCGGCGCTGACCTCGCAATCCGCTTCCACCGAAAATGTTTGCCGGACGGTTTGCAAAATTTCTTCCAGCTGTTTTGCCGAAAGAAGGGTTGGCGTTCCGCCGCCGAAATAGACGGTTTGCAGGGTATATTCCCGGCAAGCCTCTTTCCACCCGGCAATATCGCGGCAAAGCCGCCGGACGTATGCGCCAATCAGTTCCTCCGAGCGCGCGGGAAGCGAGCAAAAATCGCAATACAGGCATTTGGAGCGGCAAAACGGAATGTGTAAATAAAGTCCCAACGGTTTCATTCGTCGCGCCCTCCTTTTGCCTTTCGTTTTTTCTATTTTATCACATTTTCCAAAAAAAGTCAAAAAAATTTCCCTTTCCCGCAAATTTCCCCTTTTCTTTCTTTTCAAAATATGGTAGAATAAAAATAACGAATGAAACGAAAGGACGGGACGCCGATTGAAACTGATCCATACCGCCGATTTACATTTGGATTCCTCGCTTGCCAATTTTTCCGCCGAGCAGGCAAGGGTGCGCAGAGAGGAACTGTTGGATACCTTTCGCCGCATGGTGGAATTTGCCCGGGAGGAGGGCGTTTGCGCCATTCTGATTGCCGGGGATCTATTCGATTCGGCAAGGCAGATCCGCAAGCGCACGGTGAAAACCCTGCGGGAAATAATTGCGCTCTATTCCGATATTCAATTCTTTTCCCTTGCCGGGAACCATGACGGCGACACCGGTCTTTTTGACGATGCCGAAGCCCCCGAAAACTTTCATTCTTTTCAAGAATCCTGGACCTCCTATCCGCTTGGCGGCGTCACCGTTACCGCCGCGCGCAATCCCGCGCCCGAAGCGCTTGCGCTGGACCGGCAGGATGTGAACATTCTGCTGTTGCACGGGCAGGCGGTGGAGGCATTTTCGGCGTCGAACGCCGATGAAGTTCCTTTGCGCGCCTATGCCGGAAAAGGGATTGACTACCTTGCGCTGGGGCATTACCATTCGTTTACCGAATATCGCGTTGACGACCGCGCCGTTGCCTGCTATTCCGGAACGCCCGAGGGCCGCGGCTTTGACGAATGCGGCAAAAAAGGATTCGTCCTTTTGGAGATCACTCCCGAAAAGCAGGTGATCCACCGTTTTGTTCCGTTTGCACAACGGACGCTGCACGAAATCAAACTCGGTCTTTCGGGTTGCACCGTGCAAACCGAACTGGAACGCCGCGCAAAAGAGGCGCTTGCTGAAATTCCGGAAACCGATTTGGTCAAGCTGACCGTTTGCGGCGAAGTGGACCCCGATTTTGAACCCGATTACCACCGTATCGACCGCTATCTTTCGGAGCATTTCTGGTTCGCGCGGCGCAAAGACGACACGGTGCTCCTGATCCGCCCCGAGGACTACCAAAACGATCGCTCGCTCAAAGGCGAGTTCATCCGGCTGGTGCAAGCCGACACCTCGCTGACCGACGAAGAGCGCGACGCCGTGATTCGCACCGGGTTGCAGGCGCTTTACGGAAGAAAGGAGATCGACCTATGAAACTGATTTCCCTTTCCATTGAGAATTTTGGAAAACTGCACCGCTACGATTTGTCCTTTGCCGACGGGCTGAACACGGTTTGCGAGGAGAACGGCTGGGGAAAAACAACCCTTGCCGCCTTTCTCAAAGCCATGTTCTACGGCCTGCCGAAATCCGGAAAAAAGGATTTGGACGAGAACGACTACAAGCACTACACTCCCTGGCAGGGCGGACATTTTGGCGGAACGCTGACCTTTTCCTGCAAAAAAGGCACTTTTCGCGTGGAGCGATCTTTTGGGGAGAACGAGGCTTTCGCGCTGTTTGACACGGCAACCGGGCTTGCCTCCACCGCCTATTCCGAATCTCTTGGCAAAGAACTTTTCGGAATTGACGCCGAGGGATTTGAGCAAAGCGTTTTCCTTTCCATTCGGGCTTTGCTGCCAAAGGACGGGAACGATTCGATTCACGCCAAGCTGACCGGAATTGACGAAATTTACGATATTTCCAACTACGAAAACGCCTTTCAGCTTTTGGATGACCGCGCCAAGGAATACAAAAAGCGCGGCGGCGCCGGCTATATTGGCGAGACCGAAGCAAAAATTCAAAACATCAAAGACAATCTTGCAAAGGTGCGCGAACTATCCAAACAGCAAACATCTGAGGAAGAAGAGCTTGCCGCCGTTCGCCGGCAGGCGGCGGAAACCGCCGCCGAGGAAAAAGCCCTGCAAACCGCGCTTCTTCGCGCGGGACAGGTTGCGGAAATTCGCGCTTCCAAGGGCAAGCTGGATGAATTTTTGCGGCAAAAAGCCGACCTGGAAAGCAAGTTTGCGGGAAAGATTCCAACGCGCGAAGAACTTTCCGCCTGCCGCAACCGGCTGAACCAAATAGAGAACGAGCGCGCCGCGCTTGCCAAAACCGGGCTGACCGGGGAAGAGCAAGCCGAGCTGGTTTCGCTTTCCCGCCGTTTTCCCACCGGCGCGCCGAGCGCCGAAGTGCTGAACGAAAAGCTGACACTTGCCACAAACCTGCGCGCCGAGCAAACAAGCGTTGAGCAATCGCTCCTGTCCGCCCAGTCCGACCTGCAAAATTGCGAAGCCGCGCTTGCCGGGCTTCCCTCTGCCGAGGAGTTGAAGCGTGCCGAACGCTTGCTTGAAAGCAAAAAGACAACCGCAAAACCATCGATTTGGACCGTCTTTTTCGTTCTTTCGCTCCTGCTTTTGCCCGCCGGAGCGGTCATGCTGACCACCGGGCTTTGGCAAAGCGTCACACCCCTGATCATTGGTGCCGCCGCCGCGCTGGGCGCCGGGGTTTTGTGTCTGATTTCCCACATTCTTCTCGTTTTGAAAAGGAACCGCTCGGGCGCCGAGGAGCAACACCGCTTCCGCTCCGAAATCAACACGCTTCTGGAACGCTACGGTCTGCCGCAAGGTCAAGACGCCGGCGCCGCTCTTGCCCTGCTTTTGGCAAAGCGAAAGGACGCCGAAACCGCACGCGCGCAGGCATTGGAAAAATGCCGGGAGCTGACCCAAGCGCAGCAGGAATGCCGGCAGAAAGCCTCCGATTTGCGCACCTATCTTGCAAGCTACGAGATTGCCGAATCCAACCCCGAATCGGGGCTGTTTGCCCTTTTGAACCTTTCCCGCAGCTGGGACGCGCTTTGGAAAAAGCAAAAGGACGCCCAGACCACTGAAAAACAAAAAAACGCGGACATTGCCGCTTTGACCGGCGAGGTGGAAGCCTTCCTTTCCCGCCTGGTTGACCCGAACGTCGCAATCGCCGCAAAAGACCGTCTGGCGGAAATGGAAGAACTGCTTGCCCGGCGGGAAGCCCTCGCCGGCAGGATTGCCGACCGGCAACAGGAATTGGAAGAAAAACTTGCCGCGCTTGGCATTGCCGATCTTTCGCTTTTGGACCTTGAACCCGACCCTGCCGCGCTTTCGGCACGGCAAAAGGAGCTGGCGGAAATTCTTTCCGGCTGGAAAAACAACGAGGCGCGCCTTTTGGCGCAAATCAACCGCCGCGCCGCCGAAACGGACAAAATTCCCGAATGGGAGGAGGAGCTTGCGCGCCAGACCGAAGCCCTTGCCGAGCAGAAAAAGCGCTACGCGCTCCTGGTCAAAACGCGCGACCTCCTCAAAACCGCGCATGACGATCTGACCACCCGGTATTTGCCCTCCACGCGCCAAAATTTTGCAAAATATCTTGCCCTGCTTTGCGGCAAGGATGTTCCCAAAGCCGAGCTGGACGCAAAATTTGACGTTACGGTGCAGGATAGCGGAATGTCCCGCCAGGTGGAAAGTTACAGCCGCGGCTGGCGCGATCTTCTGCGCTTCTGCGTGCGGCTCTCCCTAATTGACGCCCTTTATGCCAATGGCGAAGAAACGCCGTTTTTGCTTTTGGACGATCCCTTCACCAACCTGGACGAGGAGCGCCTTGCCGCCGCGAAAGCCCTGCTTGGCGAGCTTGCAAAATCCCGGCAGATCCTTTACCTTGTCTGCCACGGCGACCGCGTTTGATTTTTCCGCTTGACATTTTTCGCGCCTTCCTTTATAATAAAAGCAGTATTTTTGGAAAGGACTTTTTTCACGCCATGACCAATCAGGAACGCTTTATTCAAATTTTCAAAGAAAAAATCACCCGCGAGGGTTCCGACAAACTATTGGAATTTTTGCAAAAGAGCGACTTTTTCACCGCCCCGGCAAGCACCCGCTACCATGGCGCCTGCGAAGGTGGACTTTTGCAGCACAGCCTGAACGTTTACGATTGCCTTTGCGATATTCTTGCCCGTCCCCGCATGAAGGAGCTTTACGGCATTACTTATAGCGACGAAAGCATTGCCATTGCCGGACTGTTGCACGATATTTGCAAAGTCAATTTCTACAAGGTGAGCACCCGGAACGTCAAGGACGAAACCGGGCATTGGACCACCGTTCCCTA
>CAMOLD010000029.1 GCA_946618395.1 uncultured Clostridia bacterium | reverse complement strand
TTCGCTTTTTGAAACTTTTTCAAAAAATAAAAAAGGCTCCCTCCGGGAGGGAGCTGGCGTCGTAGGCGACTGAAGGAGAATGCGGGGGTCAGTTCTGAATCATGTTTTGGTAAATCTTGCGCAGCGGGGTTTTCCAATAGAGGAGGTAGCCCAGCACCGCACCAATCAGCCCTTGCAAAATTTCGTAGGGCAGTTTCAAAATTGCATATTCCGGGGTGGCGTAAAGAAAGGCTCTGCCCAGCGAGTAGCCGGCAACCAGGATGACCAGCCCCAAAGAAAGCCCCAAAACCGAGGCGATTTTCGGCTTTTTCTTGAACACGTAGCGCGCAAACAGGGCAATGGCAACCGCCTGCAAGCCGTGTGTGGCAAGCGAGACGAACATGGGGAGCGGATAAAAAATCAAATCCCCCAAAAACGCGCCCACGCCGCCAACCACAAATGCCGAAAAGGGGTCCAAGAGGAGCGCCGCGGTGCAAATGGCAATATCGCAAAGATATAAATGTCCGCCCGGCACGGGAATGCTGAACGAGCAAAGCGCAATGGTCAGCGCCATAAAGACCGCCGCAATGGTCAGGCGCGTCAAAGCCGACCGGCTGGTTATCCGCTGTTTCATGCCATTTCCCCCTCTCTTTTTTATGCCGTTATTTTATCATACTTTTTTTGTTCTGTCAATATCTCTTTTCTACAATCTTTTTGCCGCCCGGTTTTCGCTTTTTGGCAAAAAGCAACCCCTGAAAAAAGAGGGGAAAAAGAAAAGCAGGGGCGGCAATGCCGCCCCTGCCCCAAGACAAACGAGTTATGATTTTGGAATTTCGGTGTTGTCGGAACAACGAACGGTATAATTGCCCGTGTTGTAGTTCCAGGAAACGCCTTTTTCAATGCTTTCCCATTCGTCGGCGGTTCCGCGGAAGTTGATGGTTACAAGCGCGCCGCACTCTTCAAACGCCCAGGAAGCAATGGATTTTACGGTTTTGGCAATCGAGATGCCGGAAAGCCCGACGCAATGGTCAAACGCTTTGGTGGCAACGGTCACCACGCCGGAGGGAATGGTGAAGGTATCCAAAACGATGCAATAGCGGAACGTGCCTTCTTCAATGGCGGTAATGTTGCCCCGAATATCTACCGAGCGAAGCGCGTGGCATTCGCGGAACGCCTCGGCGCCAATGCTTGTCACATTCTCCGGAATGAGGATGCTTTCCAGGGCGGAGCAGGAGGTAAACGCGTTCTTTCCAATGGCGGTCAGGCTTGCCGGCAGGGTGATGGCGCTCAGCTTGTTGCAACTGTAGAAGGTGGAGTTTGCAATTTCAGTCACGCCGTTGGGAATGTTGACGCTTTCCAAGTTATAGCAGTTTTCAAACGCAGATTCTCCAATGCTTGTTACACTGTCCGGAAGGGTCATACTTTCCAATTTGGAGCATCCGCGGAAGGCATACGCGCCGATTTCGGTGACCCCTGCGGGAATGGTGACGGTTTGCAAATCGCTGCAGTAATAGAACGCGCGGTTGCCGATTTTGGTAACGCTTCCGTCGTCGGGGATGGCGCTTGCCGCGCAACCGACAACCAGGGTCTTGCTTGCCGTTTCAATCAGGCAGTTGCCGGCGCTGTGGTAAACCGGGTTTCCGTATTCCACCCGGATTGTCATTAAGGAGTTGCAGCCGCCAAACGCGCCCTCGCCAACGGCGGTAATCGTATTGGAAAGGGTGGAAATGTCATTGAGCTTGCCGCAACTCTGGAAGGCGAACGCACCGATGGTTTTTAAATTTGCTCCGCCAATGATCCGTTTCAGCGCTTCGCAATAGGCGAACGCGCTGTTGCCAATGTAAAGAGTGCTTTCCGGAATGGCAATATTTTTCAGCGAAGAGCAATCGGAGAACGAACTATCGGCAATCAGAATGGTGTCCGAATGAATATCGCAGAACTCCATATCCTGTTTTTTGTTTTTCACAAAGGCATAATACGGGTTGCTTTGGGTGCCAAGGTATTTGCCCCAGCTATATTCGCTGAATTGTAATTGAGGGCAGCGGTTGAATACGCATTCCCCAATGCGTTCAAGCAGTGTCCCTTCCGCCAGCGTAACGCTTGTCAGCTTGGAGCATCCATCAAAGGCATAGGAGTCAATGCTTGTTACGCTTGCCGGAACGGTGAAGCTTTCCAGCTTGTTGCAATCTTGAAACATTCCGTTCGTAATTTTTGCAATGCCTTCAGGCAGGGTGATACTTGTGAGCGATTTATTTCCTGCAAATACGCCGAGGGCAAGCACTTTGACGTCTTCATGGACGGTGCAGGCGCTGCCTTCAACGCTAACCAGCGCAAAGTAGGGGTTGGTTGCCGTTCCCAAATAGTTTGCGCCCTGGTCGGAAGTGAACGCCAAAGCGGTGCAACCATCAAATGCGCCGGCGCCCAGAGCAATCACATTGTCGGCAAAGGTCACGCTTGCCAAATTGGCGCAACCTTGAAACGCGCCGGAAGCAACGACCTTTGTATTTTCATGAATGGCGCAGGAGGTGATGGAGGTATCGGTCGCCTTAATGAGCGCGTGGTAGGGGTTTTTCTCGTTGCCCAGGTAGTCGGCGCCCTGGTAGGACGTGAATTGCAGGGCGGTGCAACCGGCAAACGCGTTTGCCTGGATTTCGGTTACGCTATCCGGAACGGAGACGGAGGTGATGGTCTCACAATCTTGAAAGGCGTTTGCAAAAATGGTGGTTACGGGGTCGCCGTTCGCCGAGGCAGACGGAATGACAATTTCCGTATCGGTGCAGGAGCCAATGCTTCTTACAATGCAAATTCCGTCATAAGAAGAATACTCCAAACCGCGGCTGGATTTTTCGGGCTCGATTATTGCAGGGGGGTTGTCGGAACCATCGTCGGAATTGCCGGAGCTGCCGGAATTACCGGAATTACCGGAACCGTCGGAATTTCCCGTGTTATTTGAGGACGGGGGATTGGGAGTGCCGCCGGAAGCAGGTCCGCACGCTGAAAAGACGAGGGACAACGCCAGCAAAAGCACCAGAACGAAAAACAGACTGCGTTTCATTTGCTTGTTCTCCTTTGTTTTTTGAGTTTGGAATAACCGCTTTCATTGTATCACGCACTTGGGGGTTTGTCAATTCCTTTTTGAAAAACAAAAAAAGGAAACACCGCCGCCAAAAGCCCGGAGCAAACTGTGGAGTTTACTCCGGGCATGGGAACCTTATATGACCAGATAACGGACGCCGCCAAGCGAACCGGGAGCGTCCGGCGCGCCGTCGGGCAGGTCGTTCTTTTTTTGCAGTTCGGCAACCGGGGTATGATACCGCGCGGCAACCGACCAAAGGGTATCATCGGGGGCGGGATAGCAAATGGTCATGTCGGCGGTGCGCTCCGGCACGGCGTCTCCCTCGCGCAAGGCGGCAAGCGCGGTGACCGGGAGGGTGGCGGAAAGAATCAGCGAAACGGCAAGCTCCACCTCGGCAAACAGACGGTTTCCATCCACCCATGCGCGCACCAGCACCGGCGTTACGACCGAGTCGCTGGCGGTTGGCTCTGTCGTGCCTTCGGCGTTGGATTCATAGCGGAAGGGCAGATCCAACTCGGCGGTGGAATTGTCGCCGTCCGGCTGTTTGGCAAGCACGCGCAGGTGCAAATTTCCCGGCAAAAGGTAATTTCCGCGCGCCAGTTCGGGCGGCTGGATGGAAAGCTCGGCGGTTGCGTCAATCACCTGTGCGCCCGGTCGCAGTCCAAGCTCGGCAAGGTCCTTGGTTGCCGAGAGCGAGCAGTTCCCGTTTTTGCAGGCAAGGATCTGCACCGCCGGCAGGGAGGCAAACGCCGGCTCGGTTACGCGGGTGGCGGAATAGGCGTTTTGGATAAAGGGGACCTCCTCGCGGCAGACCGCGCGGGCGCAAACAACCGCCGTCACGTCGCAAAGAATGCGGTTTTCCTCCACGGTAACGGTAATTTCCGGGCAGGAGCCCCAGGCGGTTGCCGCACAGGCGGGGGTTGCGCCCTCCACCGGAATTTCCACGGCAAAGGGAATTTTGCGGCGCAGTTCCGTTGGGGTGACCGCCGCGGGAATGCAATCCTCGGCACCCTCCGGCGAGGGGGTTGCCTCCGGCGCGCAAAGGAGCGAGAGCATAATTTCGCCGCGGCAGGCAACGCTGTCGGTTGCCGCCTGCACCTCGGTTGGGAAGACCTCGCCAAAGGCGGAAATCACGCGCACGGGGGCTTCGGTCGGGTCGAGCGGAATTTCATCGGTCAGCGTAAAAGGTTCGCTTTTGCCAATGCGCACGCGCGAGGCGGAAAGGGTGCCGGGCAGCGTTTCGGCGTCTTCGGGCAGGTCAGGGGCAACGGTCCTGTCGGCAAACAGGCGCACCGAGGTGTTCACGCGGCAGCGCGCCGAGAGCTTTCGGGGCGCCGAAACTCTGCCGGAAACGCCGTCCACCGCGGTTTTCACGTCGCAAACAAGCCCGTTGGAAAGGTCAAAATCGCCGCTTGCCTCAAAGGGGCAGGAGAGCCGGTAATCCTCGCGTCGGGTCACGCACCAGAGCGAGCCGTCCTCGGCGGCGTAAAGCGCCTGAAATTCCACCGCGCCGGAAAGCTCGGCGGCGGAGCCGCCCAAATACTGTTCCACCGGCAACGGAACGGCGCGCACGCGCAAAAGCCGTTTGATTTCGGGCTGATAATCGGGAAGAACGAATTCGGCGGTCAGATCGGTCGAAAATGCGCGAAAGAGCAGTTCGGCCTGCAATGTTTGGTTGGTTTGTTCCATGCTGATTTCCTCCTTGTGCGTCCGCCGGAGGCGGATTCTTTACCCCATTTTATGCGCCGCGCGCGCCGATTATGTTTTTTTGGCGCAAACGCGCATGAAAAACGCGGCAGATGGTTAAAATGAGGATAACCGCTTTGCAAAGCAAGCCGAAAGGAAGAAAAGCCATGAAAAAACAAGTGAAAATCACCGCAATCGCCGGCGGATCGGTCGCCGCGGGAATCGCTCTAATCGCAACCGCCGTTGCTGTTTGGAATAGCCGACAGCTCAAAATGCTGCGCGCCTACAAAAAAACAGGCATGATCCTCGGCCGCGTTGGCACCATCCTGCAATCAGTCGCCGACGCGATGGAGTAGGGGGAGAGGAGAGAAGGATAGGTCGCGAGAGGGGGAGAACCCTTTTTGAAAAAAGCGGTTCTCCCCCTCTCGCGCTCTCCCCCATTCCAAAAGAACTTTGGGGAAGGGATAAAAAAGAAAAGCGGAAACCTTTGGGAAAAGGTTTCCGCTTTTTCAAAAACAGAAAAGTTGTTATCGTTCCTCTCGGAAATAGGAAAGCCCGAGGGATGCAGGAGGCTGATTTTCGCGCTTCTTGCGGATGCTGGTGATGACGAGTGCGACAATGGTTATCACATAGGGTAACATTTGTAAAATGGGGATCATCGGCATTGGTAGTGGCAGGTAGTTGAACAGAATATAGAGCGCACCAAACAGATAGGAAGCAGGAATTGCAAGTGCCGGACGCCAAATGGCGAAAATGACGATTGCTATCGCGAGCCATCCGCGGTCGCCAAACCCGTCGTTTGCCCAAATGCCACCCATATAGTCCATGATGAAGTAGAGGCCGCCAAGTCCGGCGATCATACCGCCGGCACAGGTTGCAAAATATTTATAGCGAGAAACATTGATGCCGGCGGCGTCGGCGGTTGCGGGGTTTTCGCCTACGGCGCGCAGATGGAGTCCCATGCGAGTCTTGTTCAAAAACAGGGATGCCAAAACGGCAAAGACAATGGCGACATAAACCAAAAAGCCGTAGGAGAAAAACATTTTCCCAAACCAGCCCAGGCTCTTTGCAAAGGGTAGGGTTGCCGAAAACGCGTTGCCGGTATCGGAAAGGGAAAGATACGGCACTTCGCTTTTTGTAACTTTGATCAACGAGCCGCCAAAGAAGTTTCCGAATCCAACGCCGAAGGTGGTCAGTGCAAGACCGGTCACGTTTTGGTTGGCGCGCAGTGTAATGGTCAAAAAGCAGTAGATCAGCGAAGCGAGCAGAGAGCCGATCAGACAGGAGAGCAAGGCGATCATGATGCCGACTGCGGGAATGAAGTAACCCGAGTTTTCGTAAAAGAAGGCGCCGATAACGCCGGAGATGGCGCCGATATACATAATGCCGGGAATGCCGAGGTTGAGGTTGCCCGATTTTTCGGTAACAATTTCACCGGTTGCGCCAAAGAGGAGCGGGGTGCCTTGCATAATGGCACGGTTAATAAAAGCGGCGATCAATTGCATTTTACGCTTCCTCCTTTTCCTCGGTCATTTTTTTGCGGTGATTGAAGTGGATTTGGTAGCGAATGAAAAATTCGCAACCGATAATGAAGAACAGGATAATTCCGGTAATGATATCCGAAAAACTTTTGGTCAAGCCGAATATGGTGGAGATCTCATCTGCGCCGCGTCCCATAAAGACAATCAAAAGGGCGGTCAGGATCATGTAAAGCGGGTTGAATTTTCCAAGCCAAGAGACCATAATTGCCGTAAAGCCCTGCCCGCCAACCGAGTTGCTGGAAATGGCATGGGAGGCGCCGCCAACAATCAAAAATCCGGTCAGTCCGCAAAGCAATCCGGAAAGGATCATGGTGCGGATGATGACTTTTTTGACGTTGATGCCAACATAGCGCGCAGTGTTTTCACTTTCGCCAACAACCGAGATTTCATAGCCATGCTTGCTGTATTTCAGGTAAACATAAAGTAAACCGGTCAAAACAACAACGACCAAAATATTAAACAGATATTGGACGCCAAACAGGTTGGGGATCCCGTCGCCAAGCAGATAGGGACCAACCGAGTTGGAGCCGTTTTTATCAGCGATCTTCAAAAAATATTCTACCAACTGAATGGCAACATAGTTCATCATCAGGGTAAACAGTGTTTCGTTGGTCTTCCAAAACGCCTTGAAAATGGCGGGGATCACACCCCAGATTGCCCCGGCAACCAGAGCCGAGATCAACATGAGCGGGATTAACACCCAAAGGGGCGCTTTGCTGTGCAGGTTAAACATCACGATCGCCGTTGCAAGCCCGCCGATCAATGCCTGTCCCTCTGCGCCAATGTTCCAAAAGCGCATCCGGAAAGCCGGGGTAACTGCTAAAGAAATGCAAAGAAGGATTGACAGGTTGTGAATCGTAACCAAAAACCGCCCTTTTCCAAAGGCACCCTTAAACATGGTCCCATAAACCGAAATGGGGTTGGAACCCGTAAAAACGACTGTGATAATTGCGCAAACGACCAGGGCGGCCAAAATGGCGATCGCGCGGATCAAAAGTCCTTTTTGAAAAGAAATGTTATCGCGCTTGGTAATGTGAATCCATTGAACGTGCTGTTTCTTCTCCGGTGTTGCAGCGAATTGTTGTTCCTTATTCATTTGCATCACCCTCCTGTTTTGTTCCGGCGTCTTTTTTGGTCATCAAAAGGCCGATCTCTTCTTTGGTGGCGGTGCGGGCGTCCACAATGCCGGAGACCTTGCCGCCGCAAATGACTAAGATCCGGTCGCAAAGGCCGAGCAGGACGTCCAGGTCTTCGCCCACAAAAATAACTGCGGTTCCTTCTTCTTTTTGCTTGTTGAGCAGGTTGTAGATCAGGTAAGAGGAGTTGATATCCAACCCGCGGACGGGATATGCTGCCATGAGCACCTTGGGAGCAGAGGAAATCTCGCGCCCTACAAGCACCTTTTGCACGTTGCCGCCCGAAAGCCGGCGCACGGGGGTGTGTAGGTCGGGGGTGACCACTTCCAGCCCGGAAACAATCTTTTCCGCCAGGTTTTCCGGCTTTTTGCGATCCACAAGGATCGAGTTGCCTTTGCGGTAACTGCGGAGCATCATGTTGTCAATCAGGTCCATGTTGCCCACCAAGCCCATGCCAAGACGATCTTCAGGGACAAAGGAAAGACGAACGCCCAGCTCGCGGATCTGCAAGGGGGTCTTGTCGCGCAGGTTCATCACATCATCCTCATTGAAGAGGATCTTGCCTTCGTTGACCAGTTTGCAAATTTCTTTTTTCTTCATTCCGGTAAAATCTACCGGGGTCCCATCCTCGTAGTGGAACTTTCCTTCGGCGGCAAGCTCGACGACTTGGCGATATGTTTTGTGATAAAAAGAAACCGGCAGATTCTTTTTGGGGCGGTTGAAGATGATCTCTCCGGAATCCAGCGGTTGAAGACCTGCAATGGCTTCAAGCAGTTCCTTTTGTCCGCTACCGGCAACGCCGGCAATGCCCAAAATTTCGCCGGAGCGAGCGGTGAAGGAGATGTCGTTCAACACCTTAACATTTTCTTGGTTGGTGTAATTCAAATTTTTGATAAACAACCGATCAACCGGGTTTTTCACCTGCGTCCGGTCAATGTTGAGGGTGATTTTTTTGCCCACCATCATTTCGGTCAATTTTTGTTCAGTGGTCTTGGAGGTTTGCACCGTTCCGATGTGCTCGCCCTTGCGGAGCACGGCAACACGGTCCGAGATCTCCATGACCTCGTTGAGCTTGTGGGTAATGATGATGATGGACTTGCCGTCTTCCCGCATGGCGCGAAGCACCGCAAACAGCTTTTCGATCTCCTGCGGCGTCAGCACGGCGGTAGGCTCATCCAAAATCAATATATCTGCACCGCGGTAGAGGACTTTCAAAATTTCAACGGTTTGTTTTTCGGAAACCGCCATATCGTAAATCTTCTTTTGCGGGTTCATTTCAAAGCCATATTTTGAGGTGATTTCCTGAACGGCCTCTTCGGCTTTTGCAAGGTCGTATTTTTGACCGTCCTTCATGCCAAGTATAATGTTTTCGGCTGCTGTAAAAATATCTACCAATTTAAAATGTTGGTGGATCATACCGATTTTATAAGAAAACGCATCTCTGGGCGATTCAATGGTGGCAAGTTTACCGTTGATGTAGATTTCTCCTTCGTCGGGATGGTAAATGCCGGAAATCATATTCATCAGCGTGGTTTTTCCGCTGCCATTTTCGCCCAAAATGGCAAGAATCTCACCGCGGTAAACGGTCAGATCCACGTTTTGGTTTGCCAAAACGCTGCCAAAACGCTTGGAAATGCCTTTTAGTTCAATTGCAACCTGCTTTTTCACGGGAAGTCCTCCGTTTGAAAAATTAAAGGAAAAAAGCAAAACAGTCAGCCCTAAAAAGGGGGTAGAAAAAACGGATACAGGGAGAAGACCCAAAAAAGGTCTTCTCCCTTGATTGTTTAGAAACGGGGTGCTAAAAACAATGAATTAGCTGTTTTCGTCCTTGAATCTGGTGTTTTTGTATTCAATACCATCAATTTTAATATCAAAGTAGGGAGCAGAGCGGAAATCAGATTCGTTGAAGGCACCATCAGAAATAACTTCTTGATTTTCTACGGTATAGGTGGTTACTGCTACACCATCTTTGGTGAAGGTGTTGGTGGCGAACACTTTGAGCGTGCCTGCTTTGAACTGAGCGATAGCGGCTTCAATAGCCTCTTTGGTTCCCTTGGCAACCACATCCTGGTTCAAGCCGGAGAGAACGACAGAGTTGTTGGCAATGGTGCCGGTCCAGTCGGTGGCAATGTCTTCGCCCTTCACGGTCTGCTCAATGATGTACTGGAAGTAAGGAGCCCAGTTGATGGCGGAGGAAACGAGCCAAGTGTCTTTGCCCGCGCTGTAGGTGGAGCCGTTGTAGGAAACGTTGGGAACGCCGGCCTTCTGGCAAGCGTTGGGAGCACCGAGGGAGTCAGCATGCTGGCTGATGAGAACGCACTTGTCGTTTTCAATCAGGGCAACAGCGGCTTCTTGCTCAAGAGTCGGATTATACCAAGAACCGGTGTAGCGGACCTTCATGGTAACGCTGGGGCAAACGGATTTTGCACCAAGGTAGAAGGAGGTCAGACCGGAAACAACTTCTGCATAGGTGAACGCACCAACATAGCCCATAACGGCCTGTTCAGCGGTGATCTTGCCGGACTCGATCATTTCGTTGAGCTTCATGCCGGCAACGATACCAGCGAGGTAACGGCCTTCATAGATAGCGGCAAATGCGTTTTGGTAGTTGGAAAGTCCTTCGGTGTGAGCCTTGGTGCCAGTAGCATGGCAGAATTGCACCGACGGATTCTCTCTTGCAGCCTGGATCATGTAGTCCTCATGACCAAAGCTATCTGCAAAAATAATGTTGCAGCCCTTGGCTACAAGGTCTTGTGCTGCCTGGTAGCAGGATTCGTCCTCGTTAATACCGGTTTTGATGATTGCGTTCTCGGCAGGAATGCCCATAGCCGTTGCGGTAGCCTTGAAAGCGTCAATGAAGTTTTTGTCGTAGGTGGAGTTCTCATCGTGGAGCGTGATCAGACCGATTTTGAAATCGGCGGGAACGGTCACTTCGCTGGTGATCGTTTTTCTGGGAAGCAACTCTGCGCTTTCACCAAGTCTTTTGGTGGTTCCTTTGCAGGAAGCGAAAGCGGCGAGGCAGCCCAGAACCATCAGGAGTGCCAAAGAGAGGGAAAGGATCTTTTTGAACATTGGAATGTTCCTCCTAAAAAATGATTTTTTTATTCACAGCGGAGAAGTCCGCGGCAAATCAAATAAGAAAGCCGGAGGTTTGGGTGCAGTTCTGCTGTTTCAGCAGAACTTGATTCCCGCCTCCGGGCTCATGGAGGCGATGCGCGCAAGCGATTCCACGCGGAATCCTTTTTGGCGCAGTGCGTCCCCACCTTTTTGGTATGTTTTTTCAATCACGGCACCGATGCCCACCACCGTGGTGCCCGCCTGGGCGCAGATTTCGGTCAGCGCAGTCGCGGCGCAGCCGTTTGCCAGGAAGTCATCCAGGATCAGGATGCGCTCGCCTTTGCCGAGGTAATCCTTGGAAACAATCAAGGTGTTGTCGTTCCCGTGAGTGTAGGAGTGTGCCGTTGCCGACCAGAAGTTGTCGCCAATGTTGGAGGTTTTGCTCTTCTTGGCAAAAAGAACAGGGCAGCCGAATGCTTCCGCGGCAAGGCAGGCGACTCCTATGCCGCTTGCTTCCACGGTCAGAATCAGACTGACCCCTTCGTTTTGATAGCGTTTGTAGAACTCTTTTCCGATTTGGGAGAGAAGTGCCACGTCGATGCGGTGGTTGAGGAAGCTATCCACCTTGAGGACATCGCCGGGGAAGATTTTTCCGTCTTGGCGAATGCGGTCTTCCAGCAGTTTCATTGGCGGCTTCCTCCTTTCCCGAAATTGAAAAAAGAAAATGGCATTCAAACTTAACTGCACGAAATATGTAGCCTTGATTGAATTACCATCTTTATTCTACCATAGAATCCGACAAAAATCAACCGTCAAATTGACGAAATGCAAGACGAGTTTTCACCCATTTTTTAACATTTTGACAAAAGCGTTTTGCTTTCCGGAAAACGGTGCAAAACGCCGGGGCAATTTTTGCCCCGGCGTTTGAAATAGATTCTGTTTTTTGCGCGGGTTAATCCTCGTGCCAAGCTTCGGCAAGTCCTTCGAAAACGCTCGATTCGGCGGCGGAGGGGTGGTCGGTTGACGAGAAGATATAAGAACACATCAGATTTTCGTTTTGGCTGAATTCGGCTTTTGCGCCGTCTCCCGCGGAAAGATCAGGGCGGTAAATGTGCAGGTCCTGGAACCTGCCGCCCACAACGTAGAGCTTTGCAAAGGTGCGGTTTGCAAGGTGGAACCAATAAACGGTGTCGTTGGCGCCGCTAAAGGCATGGTAATTTTGCGAAACGCGCATCTCGGCAAGGATCGCTTCCAAATCGGTTACAATGGAGAACTGCCCAAAGAAACGATCGCGGTTGAGCGCCTGTTCCTTATGGGAAGAAACATATTCGGCGTTGTTATTCTCGGGCGCGCAGGCAAGGTAGTAATAAATGTTGCCGTCCCAATATCCGTAAACCGTTTGTTCCAGGGCGTTGCCGGAGCGGTTGGTGGAAAGGTAGGTCCGCGAAACGGTTGTCAACTGGCTGTCGACATAGTCGGTTTTGGATTTGACATAAAGGTAATATTCAGCGTCTTCGCACCAATAGGTCAGCATAGCGCTATCCCGGTTTTCCAACAGGTCGCGCAGGGGAGAGACGTCATACTCCGCGCCGCGGTTTTGCGCCTTTGCTTTGGCAAGAGTAAGACTTTCTACGCGCTCGGCGTCGGAGGTTTCGGGATCAATGTTGAACTCCCGAATCCAAAAGCAGATTTCAAAGCGCTCATCGGAAGAGGTAGAGCTGTTATACAGCATAAGGACGGGGCGGAAGTTGCCGTCAAACAGGATTTGCCCGTCCACGACGGGAAATTCGGTGTCATAGGGGTTCCACGCGTTTGTGAATTTGCCTTTTGCCAGGTATTGGTCGCCGATCTTATCAACGGTATAGTCGCCGGCAAAGGATTCCAGCACGCGGTTCAGGGTGTTCAGTTGTTTGCTGCGGTAAAGGTCGAAGCCCTGGCTGTATTGGGAGGCGGAAAACCACATTCCGCCAAGGTTATAGAAGGCGCAGGCGGGGGAGTTTTCCATGTAAACCGACACCAGGTTGTAGGTTGCGTTTTGCACGTTGGCGGCAAAGGTTTCTTTTTCTGTTGCGGAAAGGGAAAGGTCAACGTCCCCCTCCCGGTTTTCCACATGTTTTTTGTAGCCGCAAACGCTGCATTCCAGATCGTAGCTTCCAAAATTGACCCTGACCCCGGAGGTTTCCCATTCATAGGAGGCAGAGGCGGGGGTTTCGTTGGCTTTTACAAGGGTGTGGGCTTCCATTCCTTCGGTGGTGCCGTGGGAATAGCAAAATTTTCCGTGTCCGGCTTCGGTAATTTCATATCCTTCGCGCAGCTCGTGGTGCTCTTGTTCAGGTGGCGGTTCCGACGGGTTGTTTTGCTGGGGCGTGACCGCGGCGGGGGCGGAGCACCCGGAAATTGCGAACAAGGCGGCGACTGCAAGGAAGACGGCAAGAAGAACAAACAATTTTTTCATAGTAAATCTCCTTTTTTCAATCTGCGTCAAACAAAACGTTGACGGCGACGGCGCTTGAAGAGGTATCAAAGGTGCCAACGGTAATGGTAAAGCTGGCGGCGGTGCCGTCATACCAGGTCAGACCCGAAATTTCGCTTTCGGAGGCGAAGAGGTCCTTATCCGAAACGGTATAGTAGGGATTGGTGTCAATCTGGTTGGAGCCGGTGGCGCAAACCAGATCCAGCAATTTATGCTCGGTGCTTGCGTTGTTGGAAAGGGTGATGTCGTAAGCCGCCCTGCCAGGGAGTTCTTCGTC
>CAMOLD010000028.1 GCA_946618395.1 uncultured Clostridia bacterium | reverse complement strand
ATGGGAAAATATTTCGGAACAGACGGATTTCGCGGCGAAGCCGGCGTTACCCTGACCAGCGAACACGCCTATAAAATTGGCAGATTTCTGGGTTGGTATTATGGCAAAAACGGGCATCGTGTCCGCGCCGTCATCGGCAAGGATACCCGCCGCTCCAGCTACATGTTTGAGTATTCCATCGTTGCCGGTCTGACCGCTTCGGGCGCGGACGCTTATATGCTCCATGTGACCACCACCCCCAGCGTTTCCTTTGCCACGGCAAACGATGACTTTGATTTTGGTATTATGATCTCGGCAAGCCATAATCCTTTCTCGGATAACGGCATCAAGCTGGTCAATCACCGCGGTGAAAAAATGGACGACGCCACCATTGAGCAAATTGAGCTCTATCTGGACGGCAATCTTTCGGCGCTCGGCGTAACAACGCCCGACCTTCCCTTTGCCACCGGCGAAAATCTGGGCGAAATTGTGGACTACGCCGCCGGGCGCAACCGCTATATCGGCTATCTCATTTCTCTTTCCCGTTTTTCGTTCAAACCCTTTCGCGTGGGCTTGGACTGCGCAAACGGAAGCGCCTGGATGATTGCCAAAAGCGTATTTGAAGCGCTTGGCGCAAAGGTTTCGCTCATCAATGCCGCGCCGGACGGTTTCAACATCAACCGGAACGCCGGCTCCACGCATATCGGCGCGCTCTGCCGCCATGTCCAGGAAAACAACCTGGACATTGGCTTTGCCTTTGACGGTGACGCCGACCGTTGCATTGCCGTGGATGAGAAAGGCAACGTGGTCAACGGCGACCATATCCTTTACGTATTGGCAACGCGCATGAAAGAGAACGGCAAACTGGTAAACAACACTGTTGTTACCACCATCATGTCCAATATGGGGCTTTACCGCGCTCTTTCCGCCGCCGGGATCGACTATGTGCAAACCACCGTTGGCGACCGCTACGTTTGGGAAAACATGGCGGCAACCGGAAATTGTCTGGGCGGCGAACAGTCCGGGCATATCATCATGAGCAAATATGCCACCACAGGTGACGGAATTTTAACGGCAATCAAGGTCATGGAAGCGGTCATCGCCTCCAAACTTCCCCTTTCCAAGCTTGCCGCGCCGGTCAAAATGCTGCCGCAGGTGCTCAAAAACGTCCGCGTGGGCAATAAAGCCGCCGTGCGGAACAACGCCGCCGTGCAAGCCGCCGTCAAAGAGGCTTCCGAGCAGCTGAACGGCACCGGCCGCGTCCTGTTGCGTGAAAGCGGAACCGAGCCCGTGATCCGCGTAATGGCGGAAGCAGACACCGAAGTCATCTGCGAAAAAATCGTTGACGAAATCGTTGCGGTCATCCGCTCCGAAGGCCTTGCGCAGGATTGAAAGGAGAAAATTCATGCCCGCTTTTGAAGAACAACTGCGTGTCAAAGCGCTTTACCAATATCCCGAGCATTCCATCGCCTACGGCTATCTTGCTTCCTTCACCTACCCATGGGAGGCATTGGACGGGCTCTCCGAATATATTTTGAAATTGGGAGAAACGCTCTCGCCCGAGGAATACGATTCCCCCGCCCCCGGCATCTGGATTGCAAAAAGCGCAACGGTTGCCCCAAACGCCACCATCAGCGGTCCCCTGATCGTTTGCCCGAATGCGCAGGTCCGTCAATGCGCCTTCATCCGCGGCTCCGCCATTGTTGGCGAAAACGCCGTGGTCGGCAACTCGACCGAGCTGAAAAACTGCATTCTGTTTGACGGCGTTCAGGTTCCGCATTTCAACTATATCGGCGATGCGATCCTCGGCTACAAAGCCCACATGGGCGCCGGCGCTGTCACGTCCAATATCAAAAGTGACCGCACCAACGTTGCCATTCGCTTTGGCGCGGATTCGCTTGCAACCGGGCGGCGCAAATGCGGCGCCATGCTGGGCGACTTTGTAGAGGTCGGGTGCAACAGCGTGCTCAATCCGGGAACGGTCATCGGCGCGCGCAGCACCGTTTATCCGCTCTCCTCTGTTCGCGGCTTTGTCCCCGAGGGGCATATTTACAAATCGGCGGAACAAATCATCGTCAAGCGCGAAAATTAAAATCAGAAAGGGTTTGATAAAATATGTGCGGAATCATCGGCTATACGGGAACGGCAAACGCCATTCCAAAAATGATGAAAGGTCTTTCAGTTCTGGAATACCGCGGCTACGACTCGGTCGGAATCGCGGCGGAACAGGGGTCGCAAACAAAAATCATGAAATGCAAAGGGAGAATCAGCGTTCTGGAAGAAAAATTGCGCGAAACGCCCTTTGAAATCAGCCATTGCGCCATCGGTCACACCCGCTGGGCAACGCACGGCGGACCCTCGGATAAAAACGCCCATCCCCATCGCGTTGGCGCCGTTACCCTGGTGCATAACGGCATCATCGAAAACGACAAATCCCTCCGCGCCGCCCTTTCCGAAAAAGGCGTTTCCTTCCATTCGGAAACCGACACCGAGGTTGCCGCCGCGCTCATCAACGATTTCTTTGCGCAATCCGGCGACCCGGTTGCATCCATCCGCGCGGCAATGGAAGAGATGAAAGGCTCTTTTGCCTTTGCCATTCTGTTTGAGGGGCACACCGGCGAAGTGTTTGCCGCCCGGCGCGGAAGCCCGCTGATTTTAGCGCGCGGAACCGACGGTTACTACCTTGCTTCGGATATGACCGCATTGCTTCCCTTTACCAAGGAATACTGCGCCCTCAAAGAAAATCAAATTGCGCGCCTGCGCCATGGCGACGCCAAAATCATGCTGGAAGACAGCTCCAAAGTCGATCCGGAATGGAATATGACCACCATGACGCCGGAATCCGCCCAAAAAGGCGGATACTCCCACTTTATGCTCAAAGAAATTCACGAGCAATCCGGCGCGGCTGTCAAATCGGTTTCCCCGCGGATTGATGCAAACGGGCTGCCCGATTTTTCCGCCGACGGAATTGAAAAAGATTTCTGGAAAGACATTCAATCTATGCAAATCGTTGCCTGCGGCTCTGCCATGCATGCCGGGCTTGTCGGTCAACGGCTCATCGAGGATCTTGCAAAAATCCCTGTCAACGTCTCCATCGCTTCGGAGTTCCGCTATCATCCGCCCATCATGCCGAAGGGATCCTTGGTGGTTCTGATTTCGCAAAGCGGAGAGACCGCCGATACGCTTGCCGCCCTGCGCTATGCAAAGGAAAACGGCATTCCAACGCTTGCCATCGTCAACGCCGTGGAAACAACCATCGCCCGCGAGGCGGACCGCCGCATTTATACCTATGCAGGGCCCGAAATTGCCGTTGCAACCACCAAGGGATACTGCACGCAGGCAACCGTCCTTTGGTTGATCGCCGCCGCCATTGCGCTTGCAACCAACCGCATAGACAACGCGCAGACGCATAGCATCACCCGCGCGCTCACAGAGGACGTTCCCGCGGCAATCGAAAATATGCTGACCCTGGAAAACCAATACCATAGAATTGCGCGCGGTTTGATCAACCACGAGCACGTCTTCTATATCGGGCGCGGAATGGATTATGCCCTTTCCATGGAGGCGTCCCTCAAACTCAAGGAGATTTCCTATATCCACTGCGAGGCATACGCCGCCGGGGAGCTGAAACACGGCACCATCTCGCTGATTGAACCCGGAACGCCGGTTCTTGCCATTTGCACCGAAAAAGATTTGTTTGAAAAAACCGAAAGCAACATCCGCGAGGTGCGCAGTCGCGGCGCGCAGGTAACCTTAATTTGCCGGAACGATCTTCCCATTCCTCCCGGCACCGCCGACGAAACGGTTTTGCTGCCAACCACGTCGGATGCGGCAACCGTTTTTGCGGCAATGCTCGCCATTCAATATATCGCCTACGAGACCGCGCTTCTGCTTGGATGCGACATCGACCGCCCGCGCAACCTTGCAAAAAGCGTCACGGTGGAATAAAATCCTTTTGCAAAAGTCTTGCAATCGGCATTGTTTTATGATAAAATGGATTGAGCGAAACCGCTCAATCCATTTTTCGTATGGGAGAATCGTTTATGCAAAAGAAAAAACTGCAAGAGATTTTCGACAGGCTTGCCGCCGCCGAAACCATTATCATCTCCCGGCATATCCACCCGGACGGGGACGCCGTGGGGTCTTCGCTCGGTCTTGCCGAAATTTTGCGCGCTTCTTTCCCCGAAAAGCGGATTTTTGTGGACAATGAAGATTTTTACGAAAACCTTGCCTATCTTGGAAGCGAGGGAGAACACCCCACCGATGAGGACTACAAAACCGCAACCGTTGTCACCGTGGACTGCGCAACCAAAAGCCGCATTTCCAACAAGCGGGCGTTTGCTGGACGCGAGCTGATCAAAATCGACCATCACGTAAACGTGGAGCCCTTTGGCGACCTTTCCTGGGTGGAAGACGGCCGCTCCTCCACCTGCGAAATGATTGCCGAATTTGCGCTCGCCTTTCCCAAAAAGCTTGTGGTCAATCAAAAAGCGGCAACTCTGCTATATGCCGGCATGGTAACCGATTCGGGCAGGTTCCGCTACCGCGAAACTTCTCCCTCCACCCTGCGCTATGCCGCCGAGATGATGGAAAAAGGCGTTGATACACAGTTCCTTTACGCAAATATGTATCTGGAAGAGCCGCGCATTCTGCAATTCCATGCCAACATCACGCGCAAGATTCAATATACCCAAAACGGCGTTGCCTGGCTTTATATCAGCCGCTCTTTCCGGCGCCACAAACACCTGACCATGGAAGAGGTCAGCGAGGTCAACTACCTGATGGAGTCCATTCGCGGCTCTTTGATCTGGCTTGCCTTTGTGGAGTGTGACGACAGAAGCATCCGCGTTCGTCTGCGCTCTCGGTTTGCCGAAGTGCGCGGACTCGCCGAGCAATACGGCGGCGGCGGACATGCCTGCGCCTGCGGCGCAACCGTCCACAGCAAAAAAGAGGCAAAAAAACTACTTTCCGAAGCGGACGAACTTGTAAAACAATACAAATCCGAACATTCCGATCGGTTCTGAAACAAAAAAAGCCTGCTCCAACGGAGCAGGCTGATTTTTTTACGCAATCAAAGCGAAATCTTGACAAGAATCATCAAAGCAACAGAAACCACAACCAGCAAAATCGAACCGATGATGGTCAACTTTGCAAGAATTGCGTTTTTGTTGGCGCCCTTGTTCTTGCCAAAGTAGGATTCCGAGCTGCCAACGATCGTTCCGGAAAGACCTTCCTCTTTTCCGGATTGCTTTGCAATCACAACCGAAAGGAAAACGGCAAGCGCAATGATAATACTGCCGAGAAAATAGATCCAAAACGGATGAACCGAAGCTAAAACATTCATAATCATTTTTCATTCCTCCAAGCCAAACAATGTCCCTTTTTTCGGGCAAGGGATTTCAATACCCCTATATTCTACCATATCAAAATTGAAAATGCAAGAGATTTTTTCCGTTTTTTTGCGTTTTTTTCAAAAAAGGCTTACAAAAAACGATTTTTCAAGAAAAATCAATCGGTTTTCAATTCCACAATCGTAACGCCGCCGTCTCCCTCGCCGTATTGTCCAATGCGAAAAGAAGCAACGCGGCGGTCTTTTTTCAGGCGTTGCCAAAGCGCGTTTTTCAAAGCGCCGGTCCCCTTGCCGTGAATCAGGCGGACTTTGGTAAAACCGCTAACAGTTGCCTCGTCCAAATATTTGTCCACCGCTTGCCATCCTTCGTCGCCCAGCATTCCGCGCAAATCAATCTCATCGCGAAAATCGCGGTTGACCTGCACGCGAAAGTCCGATGCCGGCTTTGCCTTGCCGGATTGAATCACCATTCCCTGTTCTTCAATCAGGCGCAAATTTTCCAGGGCGGTCTTGGTCTTCAAAATACCGGCTTGAACGGTCACATTCCCCGCGCGGTCCGGCAAATCGACCACAACGCCTTCTTTGCCGATGTTCACAAGTTTTACGCGGTCGCCCTTCTTCAAGGGGCGCGGAAGAACGTAGGGCTTGCCGGAGGTCTCTTCCACCGGGTCCACCACGTTTTCGTTCTTTCGCAGTTCGGCGCGAACGGCGCGGCGCACCTCGTCCAATTCTTCGCGGAGCTTTCCGGATGCCTCGGCTTTTTTGGCTTTTTCCAGCTGTGCAAAAATAAAATCGCTCGCGGCACGCGCGCTTTGCAGCATTTGCTGGGCCTGCCGCCGGTTTTGGGCAATCTCTTTTTCGGCGTCCCGGCGCATTTGCGCAACTGCGCGCTCGCTGTCCTTCTCTTTCCGCTCGTATTCGGCGCGCAACCGTGCGGCTTCCGCGCGGTTTTTGTCGGCTTCCAGCCTGGCTTCTTCCAGCTTGCCGATCATCTCTTCAAACTGCTTTTGATCGGTGTTCAGATTTTCCTGCGCGCGGGCAATAATTTCCTTGGGCAACCCCAGCTTTTCCGAAATGGCAAACGCGTTGGATTTTCCGGGCGTTCCAATGATGAGCCGATAGGTAGGCTTGAGCGTTTTGACGTCAAATTCGCACGAGGCGTTCAGAACGCCGGGCGTGTTGAGCGCATAGGTTTTGAGCTCGGTATAGTGGGTCGTTGCGGCGCTGACGGCGCCCTTTTCGCGCACGGCTTCAATAATGGCAACCGCAAGTGCGGCGCCTTCCACCGGGTCGGTCCCGGCGCCAAGTTCGTCAAACAGGCAAAGCGAGCGATCTCCCACCTGCTCCACGATGGAAACGATGTTGACCATGTGGGAAGAAAAGGTGGAAAGCGACTGTTCAATGCTCTGCTCGTCGCCAATGTCGGCAAGAACGTGGTCAAAAATGCGAATTTTGGAATCCGGCTCCGCCGGAATATGCAAGCCTGCCTGCGCCATTAGGGTCAAAAGCCCGACGGTCTTTAAGGTAACGGTTTTTCCGCCGGTGTTCGGGCCTGTGATAATGAGCGTATCGCATTCTTTTCCCAACCGAATGTTAACGGGAACAACCTTATCAGGTTCGATCAACGGGTGTCGCGCGCGGATCAGGTCAATCTCCTCCCGCGAGAGCGTTGGCTCAGCGCCTTTCATGCGCGCCGAAAGCTCGCCGCAGGCAAAGCAAAAGGCAAGCTCGGTCAAGTTGGCATAGTTCAACCGGAGCGATTCCGCTGCGGAGCTGACATCCGCCGAAAGCGCGAACAAAACCTTTTCAATTTCGTGCTCCTCTTTGGCGTTCAACATGCGCAAATCGTTGTTTGCTTCCACAACCGCCATCGGCTCCACAAAAACCGTGGCGCCGGAAGCCGAGGTGTCGTGGATCAACCCCTTGACCTCGTTTTTGCTTTCTGCACGCACAGGGACAACGTATCTCCCGTTGCGCATCGTCACAATGGCTTCCTGCAAATATTTGGCGTTGGAACCGCTGATAAAGTGTTGCAAAGTATCCTTAATGCGGTTTTGCGCCTCGCGGATTTTGCGCCGGACCTCGGCAAGCTCCCGACTGGCTTCGTCGGCAATCAGATCCTCGGAAATAATCGAACGCGTAATTCTATCTTCCAGCGTGCGGTTGGGCAAAAGCCGCCCGAAAATCTCGTCCAGCGAGGTGGAAAAGGTGCGGTTGACCTTGTTGTAATCGGCAAGTGCACGCGCGGCGTGAAGAACGCGCGCCGCCTCCAAAAGCTCGCGCGGCGTCAACATGGCGCCTTTTTCGGCACGCTCGCAAATTCCGTCCACTTCGCGGATGCCGCCAAACGGGGGCATTCCCTTTTCATCGGCAAGCCGGCGCGCGTCGGTGGTGTGCGAAAGGCGGCGCCGGATGACCACTTCGTCATCGGAGGGCAACAGCCGTGCGGCGTATTCTTTTGCACCCTCGGTGGGGGCACAATCCGCCAGCATCGCGCAAATTTTATCAAATTCCAGCGTTATCAGCGCCCGGTTGGAAAATCCCATATCAAGTTCCTTCCTTTTTGTGCGGCAGTTCTCCGCGCAGTTCCCGGTAAAACCGGAGCGATTCAAAACCGTGACCAACGTGCGAAAGCAAATAGGTCTCGGTCAGCTTTGAAAAAGCAAGCAAATCTTCCTCTTCGGCAAGCTCAAAGGCAAACAAACGGTTCAGCGGCGCCGCAAGGCAATACCGCAATGCCGCAACCGCGGGAGCCGGCAGTCGGGAAAGGATTTCCGCCTCCCGCAGTTCGTCGGCATAATCCCCTTTTTGAGCGGCTCCACCCGCCCGGGAAAGGCATTCCGGGCAGATGAGCGAACCGTTCATCACGTCAAGGTAAAACAAATCGCTCTGCGTTTTTTTGCATTGGCGGCACCCGAAAAGATCGGGCGCATAACCCGAAAGCGCGGCGGCACGAATTTCAAAAGCGGCTTTGATCTGCTCCTGCGGATACAGGTCGCGGCTGACAGCATGAAGCGAATTGAGCAAGAGGCGCAACAAATCGGCGGCAGGTTCTCCCTCGTCGGAAAGCTCGTAGGCAACTTCGCAAAAATACGCCGCAAGGTTCAGCCGGTCCAAGTCCTCCGAAAGCCCGTAAAAATGCTCAACGGGGTTTCCGCCTTTCAGAATTTTGAAATCTCCGCGCTTGTAATATTCAAAATTGGCATAGGTATAGAGCTGGCTGACCGGAATTTGCGCGCCTTTGATGCCTCTGCCGCCCTTGGCGAGCAGGGTCATGCGCCCTTCTTCGGCGGTCAGGACCGTCAAATAGCGGTCGTGGTCGCCCATATCCCTTGTCCGGATGATCAATCCGTCCGCGCTCTCGTGCTGTGCCATGTTTTCTCCTTCAAAATCAGTCGTCCGAAAACCCAAAATCGGTAATTCCGCGCTGGGTATCCCGCCAGTTTTCTTTCACCTTGACCCAAAGATCCAAATAAACCTTTGTGTCCAGCAGTTTTTCCAAATCGGCGCGCGCATAACTGCCAATGCGTTTGAGGGTTTCGCCCTCTTTGCCAACGAGAATCCCTTTATGCGAAGCCTTTTCGCAAAAGATTTCTGCGCGGATGCGGGTAACCCCCTCCTCCTCGCGGAACTCTTCAATCACAACGGCAATTCCGTGCGGAACCTCGCGGTCGATCGTCCGCAAAACCTTTTCGCGGATGAGTTCGGCGGCAAGCGCGCGCTGGGATTGATCGGTAATCATGTCCTCGTCAAAAATCCATTCATCCTCGTGCAGGAATTTGGCGCATTCCTCCATCAACTCGTCAACGTATTTTCCTTTTTTGGCGGAAACCGGCACCACCGCGGCAAACTGGTGCGCGGCGGCGTATGCCGTAATGGTTTCGGCAAGTTTTTCGCGCCGGCAAAGGTCCACCTTGTTCAAGGCAAGAATGACCGGTG
The DNA here is from genome assembly GCA_946618395.1 of uncultured Clostridia bacterium. Classification (GTDB taxonomy): domain Bacteria; phylum Bacillota; class Clostridia; order Oscillospirales; family CAG-272; genus UMGS1865. The sequence goes on along the minus strand of CAMOLD010000028.1, from coordinate 4,175 downwards.
TTTCGCTCCGGGCAAGATTTTTAAGAATCCGCAATTCAATCTCTCCGGGGGCAAAAGAGGCGTCGGCAACCAGAATGACCGCATCGGCGTCCAGCATGGCGTTGTTTGCCGTTTTGACCATGTAATCGCCCAGCGAATTGGTCGCTTGAAAGATTCCGGGCGTGTCCAAAAAGACGAATTGATCCTCCCCGCGCGTTTCAATGCCCAAAATGCGGTGGCGCGTGGTTTGCGGCTTGGAGGAAACAATGGCGATTTTTTCCCCGAGAATATGATTCAAAAGTGTGGATTTTCCCACATTCGGTCTGCCAACAATGGCAAAATATCCGATCTGCTTCATGAAAATTTCCTTTCGCTCTGTTTTCGCGTTTCGGTTGCTTATTGGGAAACGGCAAGCCCCATTCCGGCAAGGATCTCGCTTTGACGGCGGCGCATATCCGCCTCGTCTTCCTCGCTTGTTTCATGGTCGTAACCCAGAAGGTGGAGCATGGAATGCACGCAAAGGAAGGCGGCCTCGCGCTCAAAGGAATGCCCGTATTCGTCGGCTTGCTTTTTGGCCTGCTCCAACGAGATGACAATATCTCCAAGCATACCGATCAGCTCGTCCACAGGCGGCTCCTCGCTCTCCCCCTCATAATCAAAAAGCGGGAAAGAAAGCACATCGGTCGCGCGGTCGATTCCGCGGAATTTTTTGTTCAATTCCCGAATCTTTTCGTTGTCGGTAAAAGTAACCGAAACTTCCACCGGGTTGCCGTATTGCTCATAATCCAAGGTTGCCTCCACGGCGGCGCGCACCAGCATTTTCAGGCGGTAGGTCACCGGCAGTTTCTCCTGGTCGTTTTCAAAATCGATTTTCAAATTCATTTTTCTTTCCATGCTCGTCCCTTCTTTTCTCCCGTTTCCGGGGTCTTTTTGGCGCGGTAGCGTTTTGATTCGCGCTCTTCGTCGCGCCGTGCCAGCTCGCGGTCGTATTTTTCATACGCACGAATGATTTTTTGCACCAACCGGTGCCGGACAACGTCGCGCTCGTGAAACTGGTGAATGGCAATATCGTCAATGCCGTCCAAAATTTTAACGGCAACCGAAAGTCCGCTTTTTTGACCGCGCCCGAGGTCGGTTTGCGTCAGATCGCCGGTCACTACGGCTTTGGAATTGAAACCGAAGCGTGTCAAAAACATTTTCATCTGTTCGGGCGTGGCGTTCTGCGCCTCGTCCAGAATAATAAAGGAATCGTCCAGCGTTCTGCCGCGCATATACGCCAGCGGAGCAATCTCAATGGTCCCCTTTTCCACCAACTTTTGGTAGGTCTCAACACCGAGCATTTCGTAAAGCGCGTCGTAAAGCGGGCGCAGATAGGGGTCGATCTTGCTTTGCAAATCGCCGGGAAGAAAGCCGAGTTTTTCGCCGGCTTCAATGGCGGGGCGGGTCAGAATGATGCGGCTGACCTGCTTTTCGCGCAGTGCCTTGACCGCCATGGCAACCGCCAAAAAGGTTTTGCCGGTCCCTGCGGGGCCAACGCCGAAGGTCACGGTGTTTTTGCGAATCGAATCCACATATTGCTTTTGCCCAACGGTTTTTGCTTTGACCGGTTTGCCGCGCGCGGTCACGCAAATGCAGTCGTCGCCCAGTTCGTGCAGTTCGTTTTCCTGCCCGGAAACAATCATTTCCATCGCATATTGCACGCTCTGTTCGGGAATCTCGTCGGTCCTTTTGGCAAGCTCGCGCAAATAGGCAACACATTGCACCGCCGAATTGACGCGGTCCTCGTCGGGGCCCTCCACCAAAATGGAATCTCCATCCCCGTCGGCACGGTTGCGCAGGGTCACCCCGAAGTGCGATTCGATCATCGAGGCGTTGGCGTCAAAACTGCCGAATATTTTTGCGGTTGCGTCGGGCTGTTCGATTTTGACGATTTTGCGTATCATAAACGTCCTTTCTGCCGGTTTCAGGGCTCGTTAATCTCAAACTCTTCCTGAACGGCAATGTTTTCCACACAAACCAGTTTGCATTTCAAAAGAAGCGACTGCTCACCAATCTCGGTGGAAATCCGTTTTTCCAACAGTTGTATCTCCGGCGAGAGCGCGCCAAGGCGGTCTTCCAGTTCACCGTATGCTTGCTCCAATGCCTCTTCGGCGGTCCGGGAAACGGTTTGCAAAACATAGGGGCGGTAAACCGTTTGCGAAAGGGATACCGGAAGATCGTGCAATCCCATCCAATCTTTTCCTGTCGTTACTTCTATTATATCACAGGAGTCGGGCGCTTTTCTACTGTTTTTGAAAAAATTAAAGGAAAATTTGAAAAATTGAAGCACCGTTTTTCCGCGAATGGATTTTTCATAGACCTTTTCCTGATAAAAAAGCGGAATTTCAATGCAAATTTCCCGTTCGGTGCGCGCCAGAACGCGCCCGGCGGCGCGCGTAAAGCGATAGCCGAGCGTTTGACTGTCATAAACGCCGCTGACCAAAAGCTCCCCTGCCAAAACCGGGTCCCCGACCTTCACAACCGCGTTGCCGCGATAGAGCTCCAGCTCCTCGATCTGTCCGTCCCGCGCGGCAATCAGATTGGCGGGCTTGGAACTGTTTTCGGGCGCCTGCGCGCGCTCCGTTACCTGAACGTTTGCCACCGTTCCGTCCATATAAATGGCAATCCAGGAAAGGTCGGGGGCGTCCAGCAAAGTCTGCGTTTCAATCCTGCCCAAATTCAGGCGCGGCAAATAACCGCCAACCTCCAGCCCTTCCTTTGCCAGCGTTTGCCGGATCTCTCCGGCGGTCATTCTTTCGTTTCCGGTAATGCGAACCGACCAAACAAACTTTTGGGATAAAATCAGCAAAAAAATGCCAAAAGCAAGCCCGGCAATCAATCCCTTGCGGCGCAAAAAGCGCAGAAAAAAGCGCGGAAAGCCGCCAACGGCGCTCCGAACAGGCAATCCTTCGCGCCTGCAAGCGCGAAGCAGACGTCTGCCCGCCCGCAAGCCAACGCAAAAGCGGATGTTTCCGTCTTCGATCGTCTCAAATCCGGTCAGCGTCAAGCTCTCCTGCAAGCAAAGGTTCAAAAGCGCGGCGGCGTGGGCTTGATCGGTTTCAAAACGCCTGTATCCAAACAAAAACAGCGGAGATTTCATAAGTCACGCTCCTTAGGACAGCCGCTTTCCAGGGCAACCGAGCGGATCAAGCCCTCCACAGTCGTGCTTCCGGCGGCAAAATTGACGCACCGCAAACCTTTTCCAAAAACGCAAACGCACTGTTTGCTCAAAGCAATCCGAATTTCATTCGGCGCATAGGAAAGGATTTTCCGGCAACCGCGAATCACCGCCCGGCTGTTGCCGTAAAGAATTGTAACATCGGTCAATTCCCCGGGGTGAAAAGCCCCTTCGCGCTCCGAAGATTGTTTTTTTCGCATACGATATCCTCTCTTCCCAGTCCGTTGGCATAAAATCCCGCCGTTTGCATACAGATAGAACCGGACAGCACAGTTTATGCCGGAGGACTTTTGAAGATGACAATGCGAAAAGCCGAACTGAAAAGCGGACTCCGGCAAACCATTCTGCGCGTGCCCTTTCTTTCGCTTGCGCTTCTCTTTCTCATGCTGTTCTTCCTTCGAAATTCCGAATTGGCAAAAAACGCGGTTGCCGAGGGGTTGCGCCGTGCGGCGCTTGTTGTGTTGCCGTCGGTTTTCCCGTTTTTGGTGCTTTCGGATCTTTTGGCAACCGGCGGGGGCGTTCCGCGCGCAATGAGCGGCTGGCTTTCGCCGATTTTGCGCGTTTCAAAGCCTGCCTGTTCGGCAATTCTGCTGGGTTGGATTTGTGGATTTCCAATCGGCGCCGTTTACGGAGCAAAAGAGCTGGAAAGCGGAAATATTTCGCGGGAAGAATTTGAGCGCACCGTTGCCGCGGCAAGCATTCCTTCGCCGGCGTTTTTGATCGGCGTTGTCGGAGCGGGGACTTTCAACAGTGCAAAAGCCGGCGTTTTTTTATGGATTTTTTGTCTTCTTTCCGCAGCAATTATTTGCGTGTTTTCCGGCAAAAAGCAGAAAATATACCGGAAAATACCGCAAAATTCGCCTTTGCCGGCTCCGGTTCCGTTTTTCAAAGGGCTCACCGGGGCAATCAAAAATGCCGCCGGTGTCTCGCTTCGTCTTTGCGCCTTCATCGCCTTTTTCTCGGTTCTCATTTCTGCCGT
>CAMOLD010000027.1 GCA_946618395.1 uncultured Clostridia bacterium | reverse complement strand
GCTGAACCAATGAACACTCTTGATTTATTGGGGGATGGATTTCCCCAAAAATCAAGGGTGTTCTTGCTTTTGGGGAAAATGTTTATTGCAATGAAGCATGGACCTTCAAACCAATGGCAAGGCAATCAATCTTTGACGAAGAAAGAAAAAGGATTTTTTATTGACATTTGAAAATCGGCATGCTATAATGACTATAAAAAAAGACAATTATTCTGTGTGAGGAGATTACATGAATAATTTAGAAAATCTTTCTACTCGCAAATCCGGAATTGATCTATTGCGCATATTTGCTATACTTTTGATTTGCATTTTTCATGCGGCACAAACATTTTCCATACATCACGGTAGTGAACCGGCGTTTGCTTCGAAAATTGTTTCTTTTGAATTAATGTCCTTTGGAAATATTGGAAATGTGCTATTTATAATTTGTTCTTCTTTTTTCCTTGTGGACAAACCAAAAGCAAGTGGGAAAAAAGTAATTAATATTTTAATGGACGCTTCTTTTATTTCCATCTTAATTCTAATAGTTTTTTTGATTTGCAAAGTTCCAATCGAACCAAGAATTATATTACGTCAAATTTTTCCAAATTTATACAAGCAAAACTGGTTTGTTCCTTGCTATGTTATTTTTTATTTGCTATCACCGATTATAGTATCTGGATTAAAAGCGATACCAAAGCAAATACATTTTGCTCTTTGTGTCGGTTCTATATTTGTATATGGGGTTCTTTCCATTGTTCCATCAATTTTGCCTGTTCAATCTAATTTATTTGCGTTTTTCTATATTTTGAATTTTGTTGCTTATATAAAATGGTACATTCCTCCTAAAAGCAAGCGTAAAAATGCCATATTTTTTCTTGTTGGAATGACTATATTCTTCGTGCTCTACACAGGGACAAGAGTTTTATCAAGAATCTTTCCTGTTATAAGCGATCACATTGATTTTTTATCTTTATATAACCCACTCTTGTGTTTCCCTCTAATTGCTCTTTTCAATCTCTTCAAAGATATGAATTTCAGCAATCGTTTTATATCTTATCTAAGCACCTGTTCCTTGTTTGTTTATGTGATTCATGAAAATTATTTGCTTCGTTCAATCGTACGCACACAATATTTCAACTATATGATTGAGCATTTTGGAATTGATTTAGCAATTGTATTCATATTGTTGTGTGGAATTACTATGTTTTTAGGTGGATTTATTATAGCAATTCTATATAAAGAAACCCTACACAAAGTAACAAAAAAGTTATCCGTTGTTTTTTCTAAAGTGATTACATTAGCCTGTAACAAATTATTTCAATGCTTTTGTCAAAATCCAAAGTGACAAAAGATGTCAAGTTTACAAGTCTTCATTGGGTTGACGCTTGACAAATGGTTTTTTCTTTGGTAAAATACACTCACCAATAAATCAAAAGCCATCAAGGCAACGAAGAAAGCAATAGATCGTTTGCCGCTCAAAAACCACAAGCCGCATGATTCCTAACTCCTATTTCGGCTACACCATTCAGCAGGGGCGCGGAAAACCGACGAATAGTGAATTTATCGCGATGATCGCTGATAATTTAAGGCTGAAATATAAGTTGTATTGACCCAGCCGCGCCGGACGGAATGGAACATTCCGCAAAATAAAAAGGGCAAAGTGCAAATTGCACTTTGCCCTTTTTATATACAAACCCGCGGAACGCGGGTCGGCGCGGCAGTGCCGGGAGCCAATTCAGTAATTTGCAAAAAATGGTTTTGTTTCGCCAAAAAATAAAGCCCCATCCGGAGCAACAGATAAAACCCTTTTCAAAAACTCCAAACTTTTGGTTGGAGTTTTTGAAAAGGGAGAGGGTTTGGGGGAGGGGAAAACTTTTTGCAAAAAGTTTTCCCCTCCCCCAAGGTCTTCTCCCTAAACTCTCTTACAGTTCAGCGAAGTATTTAATGGTGCGGACCATCTGGCTGGTGTAGGAGTTCTCGTTATCATACCAAGAAACGACCTGCACCTGGTAGGTGGTATCGTCGATTTTTGCAACCATGGTCTGGGTAGCATCAAAGATGGAGCCGTGGGTCTCGCCGATGATATCGGAGGAGACGAGCTGCTCTTCGGTGTAGCCGAAGGAAGCCGAAGAAGCGGCTTTCATTGCGGCGTTGATGCCCTCAACGGTGATGTCCTTGCCCTTGACAACTGCAACCAGGATGGTGGTGGAGCCGGTGGGAACCGGAACGCGTTGAGCGGAGCCGATGAGCTTGCCGTTCAGTTCGGGAATGACAAGTCCGATTGCCTTTGCGGCGCCGGTGGAGTTGGGAACGATGTTCACAGCAGCGGCGCGAGCGCGGCGGAGGTCACCCTTTCTGTGGGGACCGTCAAGAACCATCTGGTCGCCGGTGAAAGCATGAACGGTGGTCATGATGCCGGACTGGATGGGAGCGTAATCATTCAGTGTTTTTGCCATAGGAGCCAGGCAGTTGGTGGTGCAGGAAGCGGCGGAGATGATCTGGTCATCGGCGGTCAGCGTGTTCTCGTTGACAGAGAAGACGATGGTTTTCAGATCCTTGCCGGCGGGAGCGGAAATGACCACTTTCTTTGCACCTGCGGTGATGTGTGCCATGGATTTTTCCTTGGAGGTATAGAAACCGGTGCATTCCAGGACAACGTCCACTTTCAGTTTCTTCCAGGGAAGGTTTGCGGCGTCTTTCTCCGCATAGATTTTGATGGTCTTGCCTGCAACGGTCAGCGTTCCCTCTTCGTCGTTGGCGCTGACGGTGTCAGCCAGAGCGTATCTGCCCTGCGCCGAGTCATATTTGAGCAGGTGAGCGAGCATCGAGGGTTTGGTAAGGTCGTTGATGGCGACGATGGTGTAGCCCTTTGCGCCGAACATCTGACGGAAAGCCAGGCGTCCGATACGACCGAAACCGTTGATTGCAACTTTTACGTTTGCCATTGGAAAAAATCCTCCGTTTTTTATCGTTTTCTGAATTGAGAGCCCTCCAAAGCGGCGGTGCCCTTCTTCTTCATTGTATATTTTACAGCATTTTTTTCCAACTTGCAAGCATTTTGTGAAAAAATCCGCATTTTTGTTAGATTTATATGAATTTATGATTGGATTTCATTATTTTGTAGGCGATTTGACGCATTTTTTGCGGCTTTTTTGCCCGAAAAACGAAACCGGATGAGCGCCGGCAGGTGTTGCAGACGGCGGGGTTCCAGCATCATGCGCCAAGCCCATTCCATATTCGCGGCGCGCACCAATCCCGGAGCGCGGCGGACGCGCCCAGCCCAAACGTCCAAACTGCCCCCAAGCCCTGCGGCAATGCGCACCGAGGGCAAAAAGCCGATGTTCTTGCGGATCCATTCTTCCTGGACGGGAAAGCCGAAACAGACCAGCAAAATGGAGGGTTTGCAGGCATTGATGATGCCCAAAAGGCGGCGGTTTTCTTCCCCGTTTCGGTCAAAATAGCCCCAAAAGCAACCGCAAACGCAAAGACCGGGGAACTTTTTTTGCAGATTTTTCGCCGCCGCCTGCGCAACGCCGTCCCTGCCCCCCAAAAGAAAGACACGGTCGCCGCGCACCGCCGCCTGGGCAAGCAGACGCTCGGCAAAATCGATGCCGGCAACGCGGCATTGCAAGGGCGTTCCCTGCCGCCGCGCCGCCGAAAGGATCCCGGCGCCGTCCGGCAGAACGAGCGACGCCGAATTGACCAAGCGGCAAAGCGCCGGATCCCTCTCGCACGCCTGCGCGATCAGGGCGTTGGGCGTTACCACCATTTGCGGCTCTCCGTGGTCGCGCAGAACGCGCTTGACCGCCTCCTCGGTGCTGACGTTATCAAATCGAATGCCCGAAACCGTTACTTTTCCCATTTTTTTGCGCTCCTTTTTTGATATTCAAGAATAGTATTCCGCGCAAAAATCCGAAAAACGCAAAACTTCCGGCGGCAAAATTTGGAAAAATTTGCGGATTCGCCTCTTTTTGCAAAAAGGATTGACAAAACTATAAAACTATGATAAAATAATCTTATCTATGACAGAAAGGCATGGTTTGCAAACGATGAAAAAAATTCTTGCGCTTTTGGTCGCTTTGACCCTTTGCGTTTCGGTGGTTGCACTTTTTGCTTCCTGCTCGCGGCAGGCGCAAGAAGACACCAAGTGGATTTTTACCGAAATTACCGATGAAAACGAAAATGTGATCGGTTGCTCGGTGGCTCCGGGGGTGCTGTTCAAAAACGAGGACGCGGCAAACATTCCAAGCAACTCCAAAGAAGACGGCACCGGCACGCCGATAACCGTGATTGGAAATATGGCGTTCATGGGAAGAGCCGGTATTCAGACCGTTGTGATTCCCGAAACAGTAACGACCATCGGCTATTCCGCTTTTCGCAACTGCACGGGGCTTACCAAGGTAACCTTCCCCGAAGGTTTAATTCAAATCGGCAACTACGCCTTTGACGGTTGCACCGCCCTTGGCTACAAAAACAACGCGGAAGACACCGCCGAAAAGAAAAGAATTGATTTCCCTTCTACGCTGACCACCATTGGCATTGACGCTTTCCGCAACTGCAAAGCGCTGGAAAAAATCGCTTTGCCGGACGGCTTGAAAGAATTTGGCGCCGCATTCCGCTTTTGCACGAAATTGAGTGAGGTTTCGCTCGGCAACATTACCACCGTCAGCGAGGGTGCTTTCCAGGGTTGCACCGCGCTTGTGAACATCACCCTTCCGGAAACGCTGACCGAAATTGGCCCATTTGCATTTTTGGATTGCGCAAAGCTGAAGGAAATCGTCATTCCCGAAAACGTGGCGGAAGTTGGAAAGGGCGCGTTTGAAGGCTGCAAAGAGCTTGCCCGCGCAGACTTCCGGACAGACAAGGTGCTTTCTTTGGAGCAAACCTTCAAAAACTGCGCAGAGTTGAACAGCGTAAAACTTCCCGGCAATATTAAGGCGATTGGCAATTCCACCTTTGATTATTGCACCAGCTTGACAACAATGGCAGTGAACAACACCCTGCAATATCTTGGGCAACGCGCATTCGGTAAATGCACCTCCTTTACCCTTTTATACTACAATGGCACAAAAGAGGAATGGAGCCATGTGAAAAAGCCGGACACCAGCGGAAATGACAAGACCGACACCAACAAGATTAGTGAATGGTATGAAGGCTCCGGCAACTTCCATGTAGACATTCTTGACGCGACTACGGAAACCGGCCACAACCAAATCCCGATCAAAGAAACAAAATAATTTGATACCAATAAAAAAACAGGCTGATTGAATTCAGCCTGTTTTTTTATTTTTTCGGTGCGCCGGGAAGCTCCAAACAAAGGAACATGGCGCATAAGGCAACGGCAAGATAAATTGGAAGCGCTTTGAGCCCTGCCGCCGAAGAAATCCAACCGAACAACGGCGGCGCCAGGAGCGTTCCCGTATAAGCCGCCGCCATTTGCAGTCCGATGATGGACTGCGAATATTCGGCGCCGAATTTTTTCGGCGTTGCATGAATGATGGCGGGATAGATCGGCGCACACCCAAAGCCGACCAAAACCAGCGCGGCAAGCACAACCCCCGTTGGCAAAGAGCGAATCGTCAGTAGCAAAACGCCGACCGCAACTCCGCCGGCACCGATGCGGATCATGTTGGCGTCGCCCAATTTGTCGGCAACAAAGCCGGAAAGGAAGCGCCCTGCCGTAATTCCAATAAAGAACAGCGAGGCAAACGCCGCCGCGCGTTCCTCGGTTATTTCGCGCGTTCCCATCAGATAGGATGCAGACCAGAGCATACAGGTTGATTCCACGGCGCAATAGCAGACAAAGCCGCAAAGCGTTGCGGCAACGCCGCGGATCTTCAATGCCCGGAGAACACCGACCGACTGCGTTTTTGCCGGCGCGATTTCGGTTTTGGTTTTTGCGTGCACCTTCCAAAGCGGCAGACTGCACAGCAGAACGGCGGCAATGCCGAACTGCACATAAGAGACCATTCGATATCCGCTCTGCCAGCCGGCATAGGTGAGCGCAAAGCTCATGATATAGGGGCTGATGATGGTTCCAACGCCCCAAAAGCAATGCAACCAGCTCATGTGCCGCGCAGAATAATAGAGTGCGACATAGTTGTTGAGCGCCGCGTCAATGGCTCCGGCGCCCAACCCGTAGGGGATTGCCCAAAGGCAGATTTGCCAAAACCGCCCGGAAAAGGAAAAGCCGAGAAGCGCAACCGCCGTTGCCAGCACGCTGGCGGCAACCACGTATTTGACGGTGAACTTTTTGGTCAACCGATCGGAAAAGAGGCTGGAAAGCACCGTTCCCGCGGCAATGATTGCCGAAACAATGCCCGCATAGGCAAGCGGAACGTCAAAGCCGCCGTGCATTGCCGGCCAGCCGGCGCCCAAAAGCGAATCGGGCAGCCCCAGGCTGACAAAGGCAAGATAGATGACTGCAAGTAAAAGCGAAACCATTTTTTTGTCAGAGGCTTTCTTTCAAAATTTGGACCACCTCGGCGCGGGTGAGCTTATGGTAGGCACCGCGCAAAAGGTTGGTGGAATCGGCAATGCCCTCAATCATTTCGGCGGTGGCGCCCAACTCGCCAATAGAGAGCGGAAGCCCGATCGTCTTCATCCAGTTCTTCATTGCATCCAGCCCCGCCTCGGCAATTTGCCGGTCGGTCAGGCCCTTGGTGTCCACCTTCCAGACCTCGGTGGCAAAGCGGACGAATTTGGAAAGGCCGTAGGGCAAAATCAGACGATAATACGGGAGCGAGACCGCCGCAAGCGTCAGCCCGTGAGTGGCATCGGTCCATGCGCTGACGGCATGCCCGAGCTGATGCACCATCCAGTCGGTGGTTTTGCCACGCGAAATGAGCGTGTTGAGCGCCCATGTAGCCGCCCACATGATGTTGGAGCGCGCCTCGTAGTCCTCCGGGTTCTCGGCGGCGATGAGCGAGCTGTGAACAACCGAACGCATGAGCGCCTCGGCAAGATAGTCGCTGACGTTATCATCCTCGCCCGAAAAATACTGCTCGCAGATATGGTTGAAAATATCGTAAATTCCGGCAATCATCTGCCGCCGCGGAAGCGACATGGTAAAATTGGGGTTGAGCACCGAAAACTTGGGCATGACCTCCTGCCCGAAGACGTGTCCGCGCTTCAATTTTTTTGCCGGGTTGGTGATGACGGCGCCGGCGTTCATCTCGGAGCCGGTGCCCGCCATGGTCAAAACGCAACCCACGGGCAGAATTTTGCAATCCGGCTCCTCATAGCGGACGTAGTATTTCTCCCACGGGTCTTCCTGGCAATTCACCGAAACGGCAACCGCCTTGGCGTAGTCACAGCAGGAGCCGCCGCCAACGGCAAGGAGAAAATCCACCTTCCCCTCGCGCGCAATACGCACGCCGTCGCGGACTTTGTCGATGGTCGGGTTGGGCATGACGCCGCCGTCCTCCACAATGGTTTTGCCGTTCTTTTTGAGAATGGCGACCACGGCATCATAAATCCCGTTCTTTTTAACCGAACCGCCGCCGTAGATCAGCTGCACGGTGCTGCCGTATTGGGGCAGTTCCTCGTTCAAATAGTCGAGCGAATCGGGGCCGAAATAGAGTTTGGTGGCATTATGGTAACTGAAATTTCCAAGCATGGCGGTTCTCTCCTTAGTTTATTTTTGCGTGCTGTATTCCAGCGGCATATCGTAGGTGGTTTCGTAAACGCTCTTCCAGGCGGCGGCGTTCTCGTCCATCAGGCGCTGGATATTATCCTTATAGGAAAGCGAATCTTTGGGGTAGATCGGCTTGCCGACGGTGATGGTGTATTCCTGCACCGGGTAGCCGTCCGGCCCCGAATAGTCCGAATCGCGCATGGTGATGAAACAGGGGACGACCGGAACCTTGTTTTTGACCGCAAAGCGATAGGCGCCCGGTTTGAGCGGCTTGGGCTTGCGGTAATTCCACCACATACTTTGCTCCGGATAGAACAGGACGAAGTTCCCCTCCTGCAAAAGCTGATCGGTGGCTTTGATGAATTTTTGCATGGTTTTGGTGTTGGAAGAGAGCGGCAGGGTGTAAAAATGCCGCATCAGGTAGCCGTAAAAGCCGGGGAACGAGGTATAGTTTCCTTCCCGAATGACGCGGAACATCGACTTTTTCTTTTGCCCCGACGCCACAAACACCTCGTGCATGGCAAAGCTATCAAAGGCGTTGAAATGGTTGCAGGTGATGACCGCGCCGGATTGCAGATTTTGCAGGTTCTCGATGCCCCGAATTTCCCGGATGATCATATAGTGGTGCTTTTTGATGTATTTCAAAAACCGGTTGGCGCGGAAATAGGCGATTTTGGTTTTGAGTTTTGCCAGCGGACTGCGGCGCAGATAGTCGATCTCGTCGGGTTGGAGCTGGCGCGAGGGCGGATCGTCCTCGACGTCGATATCGAATTTCCCGTCCCGCTCAAATTCGGCAATTCTTTTGACCACGGCAACGCGGTCGGCGGCGCGGACGGTCTTGTCCAGCATTTTTTGATAGTTGTCTTCCCGCTCGATCTCGGTCTTTGCCATTTCGGCAAGGCTTGCGCCGCAGGCAAGGTCTTTTTCGCGCGCCTCATCGGTGTAGGCTTCCAGCTCGGCGCGCATTGCCGCGGCGACCGGGGTGCGGTCGGAATAGCTCCAAAAAACATTGGCATATTTTGCCTTTTGAAAATGCCAGGGCTTGTTTGCCATGACGTAATGCAGGATATACCCTTCCCGTTCGTCATAGGGGTAGGTCAGCCCCTCGCAGACCTCGGTGTTCCAGCGCTGATCCAAAAAGCGCACGTGGTCTTTGCAAATCAGGTTGAGATAGTCCTCGTCCTGTGTGACCACAAAATTATAAGTCCCCAGCGAACGGACAAATTTTTCAAACACCTTGCGTTGCCGGAAGCCGGCACAGTTGAGGAGCATGACGCCGGCATTGAAAAATTGATGCCGGGAAACGCCCACAACTTCCTCGCAATAGGTGCCGTAAATTTCCATTTGCTCCATAACCTGCTCATGGCAGGCGGCAAGAAGAACGCCCGAAACATCGGTGTCATACAGCCGGGCAATATCCCCCTGCACAATGGTATCGCTATCCAGGTAGAGTGCCTTTTCGTATTGCGGGAACTGCTCGGCAATGAACAGCCGGTAATAGGTGGTTTTGGTATAGTAATGCCGCACGGGCAGACCGCCGGAGATCGTATCCAAAAACTGCGAAACGTTTTCAAAGCAAATTTCGGTGCGGTCGTTTGCCAGCGCCAAAAACGCGGCTTTCATTTCATCCGACAGCTCGGAATACAGAATATGAACGCGATAGTTGCGGTCCTTTGCCGCATTTTGCAACACCGAAAAAAGCGAAACAACGGTATATTTTGCAAAGCGGTCGTCGCAGGCATAAAAAACGGGAATGGGTTGTTGATTCATTTGTTTTTGCTCTCCGCATCAAATTTTTTACGCAGATCAAGATATTCGTTCAGAATGTCGTCAAATTGGAAATAGCGGAACACTTTGTGCACCCGCTCCACCTGCCATTGCTTGACATTATCGGTATGCGGATAGGGCAACCAGAACAGCCGCTTGGAAAAATGGCGCACCACCGTGCTTTTATGCAAAAACTTTTGATCGTTAAACTTTTGCGGCAACATCTTTTTGCGCGTGGTGGAGCGGATGATGGCAGACTGATCGGCAAAGACCAGCTTCTTTTTGCGGATCCAATCGCGCGCTTTGCCCAGCAGGTTGGTTTCTTTCGCGCGTTTCAAATTGAACAACAGCACCCCGGCGTTGACATAGTTGGGGTGGATAAGGTATTTGCCGTAGTGGTCGCGCGCGGCGGCATATTCGTAATCTTCAACGTCAATATCGTAAAGCAGGTGAATATCGCGGTTGAAGAGCAGGTCGGCGTCCAAATACAAGAGCTTCTCCGGCATTTCCGGCACCAGGTCGGCAAACAAGCGGATGAGCGTGTAGGGCGAGCAATAGGCGCTCTCGTTGGGGCAACCGGCAAACTCGGCGCGGTAGTAGTCGCCAACGTCGGTTAGCACCACGCGGTTTTCGGGGTTGTAGGCGCGCGCAACTTTCTCCAAAAACTCCGCCATCTCTTTTGTAATGGGCGTATAGTTTGGTTTGAGCGCGGTCAGGTCCATGGTGTAAAGATAAATGGTGGTCGGCTCATCGTTGCGGCTCCGCTTGAAGATGGAAAGCGTGCAGGTCAAAATGCCGTCAAAAACTTTATCGTTCCCGCAGAACAGCAGGTTCATCATGGTTCGCTTTCCTCCTTTTTGATATATTGGATGACCACGCAGTCGGACGCTTCCGCCCGGCGGCACATGGTCTCGTAAACGCGGTTGCGCAGGTCCGCCGTCCGCTCGCGCACCGGCAGGCTCTCGTCCGGGAAGAACGGCCCGTCCACATAGGTCACAATGCGCGGCTTTTGGGAATGGCGGCGCTTTTGATAGGTGTTGGTAAAGCAGAACGCCGGAGCGCCGTATTTGACGGGATAATAGAACGAGGTGTCCGGGAAATTGCGGATGCCCGTGTAGTAGGGCCAGATGTGCGCCTCGGGATAGACCACCACCGCTTTCTTTTGCCCAATGCGGTATTCGATTGCCGCAAGGAAATTGCGGTATGCCGCGCGGTCATCCGGCAACGGGATTGCCCCCAGCGAAGGCGCAACCTTGCCCACCGCGGGGATGGAGACATTGTTGGGGTGGACGATGATGTATTTATCCTTGCATGGTTCAATCATGTTTGGCATGAAGGCATCACCCAAATCCTGGGTATGGTTGCCGTAAAGGAAATAGCCCTGCTTGCGATAAGGTTTTAGCACCTTTGCGTTTTGGATGCGGTGATGGAACTTGAATTTGGTATAAAGGAAAGCGATTGGAAAAGCGACGATGCGATACCAGAAAAAATGGGTAAAGCGGCGGAAGAGCGAGCGGCGGACATAGATGTAATCCTTGTCGATTTTGATTGGCTCGATGACGGCGGTGGAAAATTCATCGGTGAGTTCGTTGGTGTAGTAGATGACCTTGCGCGTTTCGCGTTTGGGCTTTTCATAGTGCCGTTTTGCCATTTTTTCGCCTCCTTTCCCAGAATATACTATATCTATTGTATTATATCATATCATTGCTTTTTCGTCAAGAGGAAAAAACGCCCCAAACCTGCCGCGGCAGGTTTGGGGCGCCGTTCATTCCGCGCTTGCGGAATTATTCGTAAAGTTTGCCCATTTTGAGCAACCGTTGATATTTTGCCTTTGCGTTGGCATCTGCCTTTGCGAAGAGCTCGGCGGCTCTTTCGGGGAAGGACTGCGCCAATCTTGCATAGCGGGTCTCGGACTTGATGAAGTCCACGTAATCCTTGCTGGGCTCCTTGGAGTCGATGGAGAGTTTGTTTGCCTCCAGCGTGGGATTGTAGCGGAACATCTGCCAGTAGCCGGCTTCCACTGCCTTCTTCATTTCGAGCTGGCAATTCTGCATACCACCTTTGAGTCCGTGCATTTCGCAGGGCGCATAGCCGATGATGAGGGACGGGCCATGGTATGCTTCGGCCTCTTTGAGGGCTTTGAGCAACTGGTTCATATCCGCGCCCATAGCAACCTGGGCAACGTAAACATAGCCATAGGACATGGCAATTTCGGCAAGGTTCTTTTTGCCAATTGCCTTACCGGCGGCGGCGAACTGCGCCACCTGGCCGATGTTGGAAGCCTTGGAAGCCTGGCCGCCGGTGTTGGAATACACCTCTGTATCAAAGACGAAGACGTTAACATCCTCGCCGGAGGCGAGCACATGGTCCAAACCGCCAAAGCCGATGTCGTATGCCCAGCCGTCACCGCCGAAAATCCAGATGGACTTCTTGGCAAGGTAATCTTTCTCGGCAAGGATCTTCTTGGCTTCGTCGCAGCCGCATTTTTCAAGCATTTCGACCAGCGCTTTGGTAGTGGCGGTGTTCTTATCGCCGTCGTCCACGGTGTTGAGATATTCGTCGATGATCGCCTTCTTTTCGGCGTCCTCTACCTTTTCGCCCAGCGCCTTGATATAGCCGATGAGCTTCTGGCGGACCGTCTTTTGACCAAGGGCGATGCCCAAGCCGTGCTCGGCGTTATCCTCGAACAGGGAGTTTGCCCAAGCCGGACCCTTGCCCGATTCGCGGTTGACCGTGTAGGGGGTTGCGGGAGCCGAGCCGCCCCAAATGGAGGAGCAACCGGTGGCATTGGAAATATACATCCGCTCGCCGAAGAGCTGGGTGACGATGCGGGCATAGGAGGTCTCGGCGCAGCCTGCGCAGGAGCCGGAGAACTCCAAGAGGGGCTGCTTGAACTGGCTGCCCTTGACGGTTGCGTTGATGAGCTCGGCCTTTTCGGAAACGTTGGCTACGGCGTAGTCAAACGCTGCCTGTTGCTCGGACTCTTTTGCCTGCGGAACCATCTCGATTGCGAGTTTGGGAGCGGCAAGCTTTACGGCGGCTTTTGCGGCTGCCTTTGCATCCAGCTCAGGCTGCTCGGCGGCGACCGTCTTTTGTGCGTTTTCGATTGCCTTGTTGGAAACCGGGCAAGCTTTGACGCAAAGGGTGCAACCCATGCAGTCCAGCGGGCTGATCGCCATGGTGAACTTATAGTTGGTCTTAATGACCGGCTTTTCGGTGAACTTGGTGACCGCCGGAGCCTTTGCGGCTTCTTCCTCGGTCATTGCAAACGGACGGATTGCTGCATGCGGGCAGACAAACGCGCAGTTGTTGCACTGAATGCAGTTTTCGGGATGCCAGGTGGGAACGAAGACGGCAACGCCGCGCTTTTCGTAAGCGGCGGAACCCTGCGGGAACTGACCGTCCACATACTTTTCAAACGCCGAAACGGGGAGGCTGTCGCCTGCCATGGCGTCAACCGGCTCAACCACCTTGTTGACAAACTCGACCAGGTCGGCACGAGCGCCGGTGGCATGGGCTTTGGGAGCATCCTTGCCGGCGGTCTTCCAGGCGGCGGGAATATCAATCTTCACAAAGGCATCCTTGCCGGCATCGATGGCGGCATAGTTGAGGTCAACGATTGCCTGTCCCTTTTTGATGTAGGACTTGTATGCCATCTTCTTCATGTATTCAATGGCTTCATCGGTGGGCAGGATGTTTGCCAGCGCGAAGAAAGCCGACTGCAACACGGTGTTTTTCACCTTTGCATTGCCCAGGTTGATGGCAATGGAAGTTGCGTTGATGGTGTAGAAGTTAATGTTGTTGTTGGCAAGGTAGGATTTGACCGAATTGGGCAGGTGTTCATCCAGTTCCTCGGGCTTCCACTGGCAGTCCAAAAGGAAGGTGCCGCCCGGAACGATGTCGGAGACCATGTCGTATTTGGTCAGGTATGCCTGGTTGTGGCAGGCAACAAAGTTTGCCTTGTTGATGTAGTAGGGGCTCTTGATGGGCTGATCGCCAAAGCGCAGGTGCGAAATGGTGATACCGCCGGTCTTCTTGGAGTCATACTGGAAGTATGC
>CAMOLD010000026.1 GCA_946618395.1 uncultured Clostridia bacterium | reverse complement strand
CGCCGGTATAGGTTGCCGGATTGGAACGCGGCGTGCGCCCGATGGGGTCCTGGTCAATGCAAATGACCTTATCCAAATGCTCGGTGCCGGTCAGCTCGCCGTATTTGCCCGCATAGGTCACGGCGCGGTTGAGCCGCTCGGCAAGAACAGGATAAACGATTTCATTGATGAGCGAGGATTTGCCCGAACCCGACACACCGGTAACACAGACAAAACATCCCAACGGAATGTCCACATCCAGTTTTTTCAGGTTGTTTTGCTCGGCGCCGCGCACCGAAAGAAACTTCCCGTTTCCTTCCCTCCGCTTTGCGGGCACCGGAATTCGTTTTTTGCCCGAAAGATACAGCCCGGTGATGGAGGTTTCATTCTTCATCATTTCCTGCGGCGTTCCTGCAAAAACAACCTCTCCGCCGTGAACGCCGGCGCCGGGTCCAATGTCGATCAAGTAATCGGCGTTTTCCATGGTTTCCTCATCGTGTTCCACAACAATCACGGTATTGCCGAGGTCGCGTAAGCGTTTGAGGGTGGCGATGAGTTTGGAATTGTCACGCTGGTGCAGCCCGATGCTCGGCTCGTCCAGAATATACAGCACGCCTACCAGCGAAGAGCCGATTTGCGTTGCCAGCCGAATGCGCTGTGCCTCGCCGCCCGAGAGCGTTCCCGATTTGTTGGCAAGCGAGAGATAGTTTAACCCGACGCTGACCAAGAAGGACAGGCGCGCGCGAATTTCTTTGAGGATTTCCGCCGCGATTTTTTGCTCCGACGGGGTGAGCTCTAACCGGTTGAGAAAATCCAGCGATTTTTCCACCGAAAGCGCGCAAAATTCATAGATATTCAGTCCGCCCACCGTAACGGCAAGCATGGTTGGCGAAAGCCGCCTGCCGCCGCATTCCGGGCAGGGTGCCGCCTCGATAAACTGGTCATAATACTCGTTGCCCCACATTTTGGCGCGGTTATCGATCATGGCAACGAGCCCTTCAAATTTGGTTTTCTGATGGTGTTCCTCGCGCCCGAACCAGCGCTGGATCTGATAAGTCTCCTCGCCGGTGCCATACATCAAAAGGTCATATTGCTCGGGGGTAAACTCCTCAACGGGGGTATCCAGCGAAAAGCCGTGCCGCTCGCCAACAGCGGCAAACAGCGGACCATTCCAGCTTTCCTCTTCCAGCGTTTTGAACCCGTTGACGGCGATGGCTCCGCCGCGCAGGGAGAGTTTTTTATTGGGAATGAGCCGGTTGACGGCGATGCGCTGCATTTCCCCCAGCCCCGAACAATGCGGACAGGCGCCGACGGGATTGTTGAACGAGAACATACGCGGCTCCAACTCGCCGAAGGAAATGCCGTGCTCCTCGCAGGCATAGGACTGCGAAAACTCCAGTTCCTGCGCCTCCCCTTCTCCTTCACGGGGTGCCGTTTGCACAATGAGATGTCCGTCGGCAACGGCAAGCGCGTTTTCCACCGAATCGGCAAGGCGCGCCTCCATTCCCTCGCGCAGAACCAGGCGGTCCACAACAATTTCAATGTTGTGTTTCTTGTTTTTATCCAGCACGATCTCCTCGGAAAGGTCATAGAGGTTTCCGTCCACCCGGACGCGAACATAGCCGCGTTTTTTTGCGTCGGCAAACACTTTTTCGTGCATACCTTTTTGCGCGCGGACGATGGGGGCGAGGATGACAAAACGCGAACCCTGCGGCAGGGCAAGGATGCGGTCAATGATCTGATCGGTGGTTTGCTGACGGATCTCCTTGCCGCAAACCGGGCAATGCGGAACGCCGATGCGCGCATAGAGCAATCGGAGATAATCGTAAATCTCGGTGACCGTTCCCACCGTGGAACGCGGGTTTTTGGAGGTGGTTTTCTGGTCGATGGCAATGGCGGGGGAAAGCCCCTCGATGGAATCAACGTCGGGTTTATCCAACTGCCCCAAAAACATGCGCGCATAGGAAGAAAGCGACTCCACAAAGCGGCGGTGCCCCTCGGCATAAAGGGTATCGAACGCGAGCGAGGATTTGCCCGACCCGGAAAGCCCGGTGAGGACAACGAATTGATCCCGCGGGATATCCAGGTTGATATTTTTGAGATTATGCACCCGCGCGCCGCGGATTTGAATCATTTTCGGCATTTTGATATAGCTCCTGATAAAAGAAAATAGATGCGGAAAGCGTTAAAAATCAACCTTTCCCTCGCGGATCTTGCGAATGCGGTCGCGCAGGAATGCCGCCTGTTCAAATTCCAGTTTGGCGGCGGCGCTCTTCATCTCGCGCGTCAATGTTTCAACCAGTTTTTCGCGCTCGGAAGCGGTCAGCTTGCGGTTCTTTGTGCCCTTTTCGCCGCGGCGCGCCGCGTGCTCTTCCTTGGCGCCGATCTCAATGATATCCCGAACGCCCTTGATGATGGTTTTTGGCACGATGCCGTGTTCTTTGTTGTATGCCAGCTGAATGGCGCGGCGGCGGTTGGTTTCGGCGATGGCGCCCTTCATAGAACGGGTAACGGTATCGGCATACATAATGACCTTGCCTTCGGCGTTGCGCGCGGCACGCCCCACGGTTTGAATCAACGATCGCTCGGCGCGCAAAAATCCCTCTTTGTCGGCATCCAGTATGGCGACCAGCGAGACTTCTGGAATATCCAGCCCCTCGCGCAACAGGTTGATGCCCACCAGAACATCGAACACGCCCAGGCGCAGATCTCGGATGATTTCCATGCGCTCGATGGTTTCCACGTTGTAATGGATATACCGGACGCGAACGCCGTTCTTTTCCAGATAGTCGGTCAGCTCTTCCGCCATCTTTTTGGTCAGCGTTGTGACCAGCACGCGCTCGCCCTTTTGGGCGCGCAGGCGAATCTCGCCCAACAGGTCGTCCACCTGCCCTTCAATGGGGCGGACTTCGATTTCGGGATCGGGAAGCCCTGTGGGGCGAATGATTTGCTCCACCACCTGTTCGGCGTGTTCCTCTTCGTAATCCCCCGGCGTTGCGCTGACGAAAATTGCCTGATGAATGCTTTGCTCAAACTCCGGGAAGTAGAGCGGGCGGTTATCGTATGCCGACGGAAGCCGGAAACCGTAATCCACCAAATTTTTCTTGCGCGCCGTATCGCCGCCGCTCATGCCGCGCACCTGCGGAATGGTGACGTGCGATTCGTCGATGAACATAATATAATCGTTTGGAAAATAATCCAAGAGCGTGAAGGGTGTGGACCCTGCCGGGCGCCCCGAAAGGATGCGGGAATAGTTCTCCACCCCCGAACAGAAGCCAACCTCGCGCAGCATTTCCAAATCGTATTTGACCCGCTCGCGGATGCGCTGTGCCTCGATGAGTTTATGCTCGGACTCAAAATATTTGACCCGTTCCTCCATCTCGCGCTCGATTTCGGCAAGGGCAATCTCCTGCTTTTCGGCAGAAACGGCATAGTGGGTTGCCGGGTAGATTGCCGCATAGGAGAGCAGGCGTTTGAGCTCGCCCGTGACGATATTGACCTCCGAAATGCGGTCGATCTCGTCCCCGAAGAACTCCACGCGCACCGCGCTGTCGTTCATGTTGGAGGGGACGACCTCCACCGTATCTCCATTGACGCGGAAGCAATCGCGCGCAAGGGTAAAATCGTTGCGGTTATAGCTGTTTGCCACCAGTTTGCGGATGAAAATATCCCGGCTCATCTGCATTCCCGTCCGGACGGCGAGCACCAGCCCGCTATACTCCGAAGGGTCGCCCAAAGAATAGATGCAGGAAACCGAAGCCACAATGATGACATCCCGGCGCTCAAACAGCGCGCTGGTGGCGCTATGGCGCAGACGGTCGATCTCCTCGTTGATCATGGCGTCCTTTTCGATATACATATCCTTGCCGGGAATGTATGCCTCGGGCTGGTAGTAATCGTAGTAGGAAACGAAGAACTCGACGGCGTTTTCGGGAAAAAACTCGCGCATTTCGGAACAGACCTGCGCCGCAAGCGTTTTGTTTGGCTCCAAAATGATGGTGGGGCGGTTGACGTTTGCAATGACGTTTGCCATGGTGAAGGTTTTGCCCGACCCGGTTACGCCCAACAGCGTTTGCATTTTTTGCCCCTGGCGCAAACCGCGGCAAAGCGCCTCGATAGCTTGGGGCTGATCGCCCGTTGGCGAAAAATTGCTTTTGAGCTTGAAAGCGTCCATCTTTCGCTCCCCCTTTCCTTTGAATTTTCATACCCGATAGTCTATTGTTCATTATATCATAATTCTATAATAAATGTCAACACCGGAGAGGCGCCAATTTTTGCACTTTTTACACCTGTTTGCATAAAATGTTAGCAACCCGAAAAGCGAAAGGAGACTTTTTTGAAGATGAACAGCAACCCGCTCCCGCAAAACCCGAACAACGACATCCCGGATTGCTACGGATATTTGGTGGTGCAGGCATCCACCGCGCGCGGCGCCATTCCGCTCCAGGGCGCTTTGGTGGATGTTTTGACCTATGAGCCGCTGGATACGCCGCCCGAAAACCTGACCGACGGAATTCTGATTGCGACGCTGACCACCGACCGCGACGGAAACACCCCAAAGCTCCGCTTGCCCTCCCCGCCCTGCGCCAACGCGAACAGCCCGGATTCCGGCCGCCCGTATTCCCTTTACCAATGCACGGTGCGGCTTTCCGGCTACTACGAGCAAACGCACGTCGGCATTCCGATTTACGAAGGGATCACCGTGATCCAGCCTGTGGTGCTGGTCCCTCTGCCCGAAAACGGCAGCGAACTGCCGCCGCCCGAAACACAGTATTACGAAACCGAAACCGACCAAATTACCGAAGAAGGGGGCTGATGAAATGGCGCTTCCTACCATTCCCGAAAACATTACCGTCCACCTTGGCCCCCCGTCGGCAGACGCCGAAAATGTGACGGTTCCTTTTATTCACTACATTGCCAACGTTGCTTCCAGCGAGCTTTACCCCACCTGGCCGGAAGCCGCTTTGCGCGCGAACATTACGGCGCAGGTCTCCTTTGCGCTCAACCGCGTTTATACCGAACACTACCGCTCCCGCGGCTATGATTTTGACATTACAAACTCCACTGCCTACGACCAGGCATACGTGAACGGGCGCGGTATTTTTGAGAACGTGCGGCAGATTGTCGGCGAGATTTTTACCACCTACATTCGCCGCGAAAACAGCGTGGAACCCCTGTTTGCCCAGTTTTGCGACGGGATTCAGGTGACCTGCAACGGCTTATCTCAATGGGGGAGTGTTTCGCTTGCCAAGGACGGCCTTTCCCCCGAGAATATTTTGCGCTACTACTACGGAAACGACATTGTGTTCATGGAGAACACGCCGGTTGCCGGCTCTACCGTCAGCGCGCCGCTGTTCCCTTTGAGTCTTGGCAGTTTCGGCAACAATGTTCGCACCGTGCAGCTGCGCCTGAACCGCATTTCCAACAACTTCCCCTCCATTCCCAAAATCGTTTTGACCGACGGTATTTTCAGCACCGATACCGAGGCGGCGGTCAAGCGCTTTCAAGAAATTTTCGGGTTGACGCCCGACGGCATTGTCGGGAACGCGACCTGGTATGCCATTCAAAGCCTTTATTTCAGCGTGAAAAAACTGACCGATCTTTCCTCCGAGGGGATTCGCCCCGAAGAGGTTGCCCCAATTCTGCCCAGCGCCCTGCAACTTGGCGACAAGGGCGTTGAGGTTTACAACCTGCAATACTATATCAACTATCTTTCCAACTACTATAACACAATTTCACCGCTCCGGGCGGACGGGGATTTCGGCCCTTTGACCAAAGCCGCCGTGGAAGATGTGCAACGCACCTTTGGTCTGGCGCCGGACGGAATTGTCGGCCCGGCAACCTGGTATCGTATTTATAACGCCTACCTGGGCATTGCGCGCACAATTCCCGACACCTACACCGAGGGGGAAACGGTCCCCTACGGCGGCGTTCCCCTGCGGCTGGGAAGCGAATCCGAAGCCGTTCGCACCTTGCAGGAATATCTGAATTTTATCTCTTCCTACTACCCGGAAATTCCGTCGGTTTCCCCAACGGGATATTTCGGAACGCAAACGCGCGAGGCGGTTCTTGCCTTTCAACGCCTGGAAGGATTGACCCAAACCGGCGTTGCCGAAGCGGCAACCTGGACGGCGCTGACTGCTCTTTACGATACCCTCTACCTTGGAAACCGCCTGCAACCCGGGCAATACCCCGGCTTTGACATTGGCGCATAGGAAAGGAGATTTTATGCACAACCCTCAAATGGAAACCGACGCCGTCCGCAACCTGCAAACCTACCTCCGCCAGCTTTCCTATCATGACCCCGATATTTTCCCGCCGCCCGTCAACGGCGTTTTTGACGCGCTGACACGGCAATCGCTCTCGCAATTTCAAAAACGCTACGATCTGCCCGTCAGCGGAACGGCGAACAGAGCCACCTGGGAAAAACTCTTTTCAGCTTACCGGCAATCGCTTGCACAAAACGCGCTGCCGGCAAAAATGTCGGTCTTTCCGCCAGCGCCGAAAGGATATTGCCTTTTTGCCGGGTGCCGGGGCTTTTGCGTTTCAGCTTTGCAAATGATGCTGGGAGAATTGCAACGGGTTTTGCCGGAAGACGTTCCGATAGAGCCCTCCGGCATTTATGACGAGGCAACCGAAAAAAACGTCCGCCTGTTTCAAGCGCGTTGCGGCGAGCTGGAAGAGACGGGACGGGTGGACCTTGCCACCTGGAACGCCATTGTTGCACGCTACAATGCCCTGGCAGACCGGCCGCCCGAAGAATAGTCCGCTTTTCTCTTTACAAATTTGCCGGAATATGCTATAATCGAATCAGAAATCCGATCCGAAGGAGCATATTCCCGCATGACCACCGTTATTTTTATTCGCCACGGGCAAAGCGACTGCAATTTGACCCGCCATTTTGCCGGACAGATTGACGCCAAGCTGACCGATCTCGGGCGCGCACAGGCGCAAAGCGCGGCAAAGGCATTGCAAAAATTTCCGATTACGCGCATTTATGCCAGCCCGCTTTCGCGCGCAACAAATACCGCCAAACCGACAGCGGAGCTTTTGGGCTTGGAAATTACCCCGGAGCCCGGTCTTTGCGAAATTGCCGCCGGCGCATGGGAGGGGCTTTCCTACGAGGAGATTGCGGAAAAATACCCCGAGGAATTTGACCACCTGCACGGCGACGTTTCCCTTTTGCAACCGCCGAACGGCGAATCCATGCGGCATCTTTTTGACCGCGTGACAACCTGCGTTGCCCGTCTTGCCGCGGAGAACCGCGGCGGCTGTATTGCGTTGTTCAGCCACGCCATGCCCCTGCGGAGCATGATTTGCCTTTGGAACGGGATTCCTTTTTCGGAGATCGGGACAGTTCACGGCGGCCCGAACGCCTCGATCACGGTTGCGGAATACGACGACGATTTGAACTGCCATATTGTTCAAATGCCGGACAGCAGCCACCTGGAAACGGTGACCGCTTTGCCGATGGGACTTTGAAAATAACAAGACCGGCGAATCGAAAAATCGGTTCGCCGGTCTTGCTTTTTTATAACGATTGCATTATGCTCTCTTTTTGCACTCGGGGCAGATATAGTGAATGGTCAGCTCGTAGCCCGAAATCTCTTTTCCAACCGTTTGGCGCAGTCTTTCGGAAAGCCACGGAAGGCTTACGTTTGCAAGTTTGCCGCAAATATCACAACGCAAATGGTCGTGCGCCTCGCCGCCTTTCTCAAAGCAATCGGCGCTTCCGTCCACATGGACGCGCCGGATAACGCCCGCCTCGGTCATGGCGTTCAGGTTGTTATAAACGGTTGCCATAGCGATGCTCGGCATTTGCAGTTTGGCAAGGAAAAAGACCTCGTCGGCGGTGAGATGCCGGTCGGCATGGTTGAGAATTTGCAGGATCAATTCGCGTTGTTTGGTCATGGGAGGTTCCTCCGAAAATCAAAAATTAGAATCACTCTAAAAACATTATAGTCAATCTTTGTCGGAATGTCAAGTATTTTTGTATTTTTCGGTGAAAAAAAGAAAAAGGCTTTTCAAAACGGCAATTCTATGGTAAAATAGATTCAGAAAATTGCGAAAGGAGCCGCTATGATCAGCATTCGGGTATTCCCCTATCAAACGCTTCCCGAAAAAGAGGCGCTTTCCGCCTGCCTGGGAGAGGCGGTTGCCGCCGATTTGGGGCACGGGCGGCGCGGCAAAGCATTGCAGGAAACGCTTGCCGGTTTTTGCATTTTGAAACAGATGTTGCCCGAAGTTCCGCTTTCGGCAATCCGAAAAACCGAAACCGGGCGCCCCTTTCTTGCAGGCTACCCCGATTTGGATTTCAGCATTACCCATTGTAAAGGGCTTGTCGCCTGCGCGCTGGAAAGCGCCCCGGGCGCGCGCGTCGGGTTGGACGCCGAATGCCTGGGAACGCAGGAGGAGCACGCGATGCGTCTGATTGCCCGGCGCTGGTTTACCCCTGCCGAACAGGCGCAGTTTGAAGCGGCGCCGACCGAAGAGACCTTCCTTTCCCTTTGGACGGCAAAGGAAGCCGCCACAAAATGGACCGGGGAGGGATTGAAGCGCCTTTCGGCCCCCGCTCCCGCCGATATGCAATTCCGGCATTACCGCGTGGGCCTCGGAATTCTTTGCGCCGTTTGCCGCAAAGAATCCAATCTGCCGGAAGCTTTGGAAATTGCCGAATCCATAGCCAAATAAAAAAGCGGTTGCGCCCTGCAACCGCTTTTTTATTATTTGATTGTTGTCAAATCAAGGGAGTTTCCAAACTCGTTGAGCAGAAACGGATTGTTCTTGACGATATCGGAAAGGATCTTTTCCCGTTCCGCTTCGTATTTTACCTTTCGCAGATTCTGCAAATAGGTTGGCAGTTGATAGGCGGCAAACGATTCCGCATCCTCCGCTCCAATCTCCTCCCGTATCAAAAGCCGGTATTCCCCGTTGACCGCGCGAATCTCGCCGACCGGACTTTCTGCGGTCAGGGCAAACGCGTCCGCCTCCAGTTCTTGATCTTCCGAATACCCCTTGACAAGATAGAACTTGGCGGAAAGATTTGCGCCTTCTTTTCCTTGAACCGCTCCCTCGGGCGATGCTCCCGCCAAGAGCGCGGCGCGAATCTCCTGCGCAACCGCCTCGCTTGGAGCAACGATGCGCCTTGCGCGCACCAGATTCCCATCTTGGAGCCATGCCGCAAACGCCGTTTCGTCCTCCAAAGAGGTGCCGGTAAACAGGTCGGTTTCCAGTTTTTCTTTCCATTTCAGCTCCACCTCGGCGCGGGCAAGGAGCAGGCGTGCATAGCTTTCAGTCAGGTTGTTCTCTTTCAAAAACGCTTTATATTTGCTTTTGCTTCCGTATTCTTCGATGGCGGCATCCACCGACGCGTCCACCGCTTTTTGAATTTCGGCATCCTCTAACGAAAGATCGGAGAAATACGCCTTTGCGGCAACCAGCACCGCATAGTCCAGGGCGATTTGATTGGCAACGGCTTCTTTCAGCGCCCCGGCATCCAACCCTTCGGATTCAGTCCGGGCAGAAAGAGTGACGAACCGCAGTTCCTCATAAAAAACGTCATACCCGGCGCAACTGCCTACCACGCGCCGGTCCCGTTTGGAGCAACCGCAAAGCGCGCCCAAAAGGCACACGGCAACCAGCATTGCCGCAAAAAAACGTTTTTTCATTCCGATTGCCTCCTTTTTGGGGATTCCGCTCTTTATTTTACACCAAAGATATGGACGAATTATGAATAATGAAAAAAAAGAGATTTTTTTCCGAAATTATTTGCAAAGACCGAAAAATATGGTATAATGAGAATATAAAGTTGAAAGAAAGGGCGTTTTTATGAAAGAAAAATACAAAATTGCGCTTTCCAAAATCGTTGAGGAATTCCATTTTGAGGTGCTTGTCCGCCCCGAAAAGTTTGACGAGATTATGATTGAAACGCCGGAGGTCAACCGCCCCGGTCTTGCCCTTGCCGGCTTTTACGATATTTTTGACAAAGAGCGCATTGAACTTGTCGGCGAAGCTGAAACCCGCTATTTGCAGTCGCTTACCGCCGAGAAGAAAAAGAAGATGCTGGAAAAATTTGTGGACGCTTTGCCGGTTGCCATTCTTTACACGCGCGATTTGCCGGTGGACGAGGTGCTTTTGGAGCGCGCAAAACTGCGGCAGGTGCCGGTGTTGCGCACCCCTGTGAAAACCAGCCAGATTATGTCCAGCCTGATTGCCTCGCTGAACTATCACCTTGCACCGCGCATTACGCGCCACGGCGGCCTTGTTGAAGTTTACGGCGAAGGTCTTTTGCTTTTGGGCGACAGTGGCGTTGGAAAGAGTGAAACCGCCATTGAACTTGTGAAGCGCGGCCACCGGCTGATTGCCGACGATGCCGTTGAGATCAAGCGTGTTTCCGAAAAAACGCTGGTGGGCTCCGCGCCCGAAATGATCCGCCACTATGTGGAGCTGCGCGGCATTGGAATTGTTGATGTGCGCCGGCTGTTTGGTATGGGCGCCATTAAAGAAACCGAACGCATTGACCTTGTGATTCAGTTGGAAAGCTGGGTGGAAGGAAAGATGTATGACCGCCTGGGAATGGAGGAAGAACACGTCAACATTCTTGGCTTGGAGATTCCTTCGGTCACCGTTCCGGTGCGCCCGGGCAGAAACCTTGCCATCATTTTGGAAATTGCGGCAATGAACAACCGCCAAAAACGCATGGGCTACAATACCGCCGCGGAATTTAACAAAAAATTGCTGCTGCAAATGGGATTGGATCCCTCCGAATCTTAAAACTACGCAAAGGGGAAACGGAACATGAAACAACCGACCAAACAACAAAAGAAAATACCGATTTCCCGTATTTGCGAAATCCGCAACGGAGAGCTGATCCGTTATTACGGTCTTGAATCGTCCTTTACCGTTCCCGATTCTGTCAGCATTATTGCGGCGGACGCTTTCCGCGACTGCAAACGGCTTGTGGAAATTACGCTCGGATCACACGTCACCTCCATTCACCCCGGCGCATTCAGCGGTTGCCGCAAACTGCGCCGCATCAACTTTTCGGCAGTTTTGCGCGAGATTGGAGACGAGGCTTTTACCGATTGCGAGGAGCTGACCGCGCTCTTTTTGCCGCGAACGGTTTACGCCATTGGGGAAAACGCTTTCCGTGATTGCAAATCCCTAAAAACCGTTTCTCTGCCCGCGGAGCTCAAATCCATCGGCGCCGGGGCGTTTTCCGGATGCGCGGCGCTGGAAGAACTGACCCTGCCCGAAGGGATTGTCAATATTTACACCAAAACCTTTTTTGGTTGCAGTTCCCTGAAAAAAGTCAAGGTTTTTGACAAACTTCGCTCCATCAGCAGTTTTGCATTTTCGGGTTGCTCGGCATTGGAGGGCTTGGACCTTCCCAAAACGGTGACCTATATCGGGCGCGGCGCGTTCAGTGAATGCACGGCTTTAAAGGATTTTGAAATTCCTGAAAGCACCGGCTTTTTAGGCAACTACGTGTTCTCCTGTTGCTCATCGCTGGAAGAAGTTGTGGTCCCGAAAGGTGTGAAGGCCTTGGGCAACTATGCCTTTTGCGCCTGCAAATCGCTTGCCCGGGTCGAACTGCCGGACGCGCTGGAAAGCATTGGCCAGGGGGCGTTTTCCGCCTGCACTTCCATTCGGGAAATTGCCATTCCCGCAAGCGTGAAGAGCATTGGACGCCAGGCGTTTGCCTACGACAGCGCTTTGCAAACGGTGGAAATGGCTGCCCAAATTACCATTTTGGAGGACGAAACCTTCCTGCATTGCTCGTCGCTTCAAAAAATCCGCATTCCGGATTCCCTTACGCTCATCGGCGACCGGACGTTTCTTGGTTGCGCATCGCTGAAATCCATCTATTTGCCGCGGGAGTTGAAAAAGATCCAATCCCGCGCTTTCGAGGGTTGCACGGTGCTGAACAGCATCAGCTTCCCCTATCGTCTGGAGCAGATTGAAAGCGGCGCGTTTGCCGACTGCAAAGCTTTGGAAACCGTGATTCTTCCCTATGCGCACGCCCGCATCGGCGTTGGCGTTTTCTCCGGGTGCGCTGCGCTGGCAACCCTGGTGGTTTCCGAGGGAACGCTCCTTTTGCGGCGGAAGAAAAAGCGCTGGAAGATTCCCGAAGGCGCACAGATTATCTACCGCGCAGAGCTGGAACTTTCCCAGCTTTTGGCAGAGTTCTCTTCGCCCGCGACCGATCCCGACCGGCGGGAAGAACTGCGGAAGGAGATTGGCGAATCGGTGCGCGTTCTGACCAAGCGAAACAAGATGAAATCCGCCGAGCAGATCCGCGAAAATTTGCGCCGCGTTGCGCTTGCGCTGGAAGAAAAGGCGCTTGCCGAAAAAGGGACCTCCGCAGCCGCCGAAGAACCGTCGGTGCCGGCAGAACACCCGGAAACGCCCCCGCAAGAGAACGCTTGACAAGAAAGAACCGGCGGTAACGCAAAATTGCATTGCCGCCGGTTCTTTCTTTTTCAAAGCGCCGCTAAATTTTCCAAAAAGGTATTGACAAACAAAAAGCGGTATGTTATAATATCCATTGCTTGATTGAAAAATCAGGTTGCGGGTATGTGCGGAGACAATTCCGCCATACCAGCTCAATCCTTTCGCGGGTATGTGCGGAGACAATTCCGCCATACCGGCTCAATCCTTTCGCGGGTATGGCGGAATTGGCAGACGCGCTAGATTCAGGTTCTAGTGGGGGCAACTTCGTGGAGGTTCAAGTCCTCTTACCCGCACCAAAATCCCGGTTACGACCTTTGTCGTAGCCGGGATTTTCGTTATGGGTAACCGGTTTCGCAGAACCGCACCGACTTGCAAAGCAAGTCACCCGAGCAACGCAAACGCCACCATACCGTCACACGATCGTGCGAGGATGTGGTCGGTTCCCTTTTGCCAAAAAGAACAACGCAGGGCATGACGTTTGTCATGCCCCGCGTTTTGTATTACTGATCCATCCTCTCAAAATACGGGATGTCGGAAAGCGAAACGCGGAGGGTGATTGTCTTACCTCCCTCGTATGTTTTTCCGTCATAGCCCAGCCATTTGCCGTTTGGAAGAGCGATCGTCCGCTCGGTTTGCCCTTTGGTGATCACAGGGGCAACCAAAATATCCTCGCCCAGCATAAAGGCATCCTTTACCTCGGCATATCCTTGACCCGGGTAGTTATTATTTTGCAAAAGTTTACAAAAACAATATGGGAACATTGCCCAGCGAGGTGGCGCGAAAAGTGGTTGCAAAGAAAAGCTTTAACGAAAATGCCAACGAAAACTAACCTTTTCCGTGGAGAAACGACCGACCGCGGCTTTTGCCGTGGTCGGTCGTTTTTTTATGGGAAATCGGTTTTGCAGAATTCCGCCGGAATTGTTTTTTGCAGAATCC
The DNA here is from genome assembly GCA_946618395.1 of uncultured Clostridia bacterium. Lineage (GTDB taxonomy): Bacteria > Bacillota > Clostridia > Oscillospirales > CAG-272 > UMGS1865. The sequence continues at coordinate 885 of CAMOLD010000026.1, read as the reverse complement.
TCAATTTTTTTTGAGAAACCCCTTGCATTTTCAAAAAAGATGTGCTATACTGTAACAGCCGTCCAAAAAACGGCCCCTTAGTCAAACGGTTAAGACGTCGCCCTCTCACGGCGAAGATATGGGTTCGATTCCCGTAGGGGTCACCAAAAAAAGAGCCACCGCGTTTGCGGTGGCTCTTTTTTTGGTGACCCCTACCCACTATGAAAACAGTTTTTGCTAAGCAAAAACATGGGTTCGCATCTTCCGCCGCAGACACGGTATCCGCTTGCGAGATACCTGCGCGGCGGAAAGATATTCGCCATAGGCGAAATACCCGGCATATTGTTCAAATTGTTAAAGATGAGCATTTCGTCCCAATATTCAAAAATATCCCCCCGAAAAACGGGGGGATATTTGTTTTATTGTTCCAACAATTCCGCAATTCCCGAAAACGGAGAAAGCGTCCGTTTCAGGATACCGTGCATTTGCGCGATGGCAACGCCATAGTTGGTCATGGGGATGTTCTGCGCCTCGGCGCGCGCCAGGCGGCTTGCCATCTCTTTTTCGTTCAGCATACAACCGCCGCAATGAATGACCAGCGCATAGGGGCTCAAATCCTCCGGAAAGGTGCCACCCGACGTAAACGCGAACTGCAAATTCTTTTTGGTGTAGTTTGAAAGCCACTTTGGCAGTTTGACCGTTCCAATGTCCTCGCATTGGCGGTGATGGGTGCACCCCTCGGAAATCAATACCTGGTCGCCGTCTTTGAGCCGGTCGAGCATTGCCGCGCCGCGCACCAGCGTTTTCAAATTGCCTTTGTAGCGCGCAAAAAGAATAGAAAACGAGGTCAGCGGAATTTCGGGCGGCAGGATGTTGGACACCTTGCCGAACACCTGCGAATCGGTG
>CAMOLD010000025.1 GCA_946618395.1 uncultured Clostridia bacterium | reverse complement strand
GCCGCAGGATGCGAAAGCGGCGAGGCAGCCGACGATCATCAGCACTGCCAGGGTGAGAGAGAGAATTTTTTTCATTGTTTTTTCCTCCATATTGGGATTTTTTGTTTTTTGCACGGGATCCGGATTCCGGGGGCTTTCCCGTGCTCTGTTCCTGTGATGTTGCCATTATAACGCATAAATATCCATTTGTCAATATGTTTTTTGAATATTTTTGCATTTTTACCTTTTGAATAAAAAACACAATTAGAGAACTTCCATTTTGTTTATTTTGACTATATTTTGTCGGCTTTTGAGGCTATTATAACCAGTTATTGCAAATTTTGTTCTTTTTTCTTATACATAAATAATTGAATATATACATTTTTACATTCTTTATTTGCGGCGGTTGCGCAGGCTCAAAATTTTCATTTTTTCATGTATATTTTTTCATATTTTCGGGGAAAATAACGGTAAAAAAAGGGAAAGAAAGGGATTTTTATGGCTGATATTTTGATTATCGGCGGCGGAGTTTCGGGTCTTTCCGCCGGAATTTATGCCCAAAAGATGGGGCACCGCGCCCTGATTTGCGAAAAATTGCACGTTGCCGGAGGGAACCTGACCGGTTGGCGACGGGGCGACTACTGGATTGACAACTGCATTCACTGGTTGACAGGAACCAATCCGTCCTCCCCGATTTACGATATTTGGGAAGACCTTGGCGCTTTGGGCGACAACATTCCGGTTTACCGCCCCGAATCGCTTTACACCTGCGAGCAGAATGGGCAAACGCTTTCGCTTTGGCGGAGCTGGAACCGCGTGGAGCGCGACCTGCTTTTGCTCTCGCCGGACGATAAACGGGAAATCAAGCGGCTTTCGCGCGCGGTGCGCCTGTTGCAGGGGATTTGCGGGATCGGCGGTCCCAGAAAAAACCGCGGGGTGAACGCCTCCTCCCTGCTTTTTGGTGCCCTTCCGCTTTTGCGCGACTACCGTTTGACCACCGGAGCCCTCGCCTCCAAATTCCGCCATCCGCTCATCCGCTCGTTTTTGACCGATTTTCTTTCGGATCAGATTTCGGCGCTGGCGCTGTTGTCGGTCATGGCGCATTTCTGCGGCGGAAACGCCGATTTGCCGTTGGGCGGATCGATTCCCATGGCGGACCGGATGGTTGACCGTTTTCGCGCTTTGGGTGGCGAACTGCTTTTGAACAAAGAGGCGGTCGGCGTTGTCTGCGCGGACGGGCGTGCGGAATGCGTCCGCTTCTCCGACGGGACAGAGGCGCGCGCAGACGAAATCATTCTGACCATCGACCCTGCCCTTGCGTTCCCCAACCTTTTGGGAATGCCGATGACCAAAGCCTTTGCAAAGCAATATCACCATCCGCGCCTTTCCCGGTTTTCCGCCTACCATTGCGCGTTTGCCTGCGACAGCGCCGCTCTTCCCTTCCGCGGCGACTACGTTTGGGCGCTTTCCCCCTCCCTTGCCTTCCGGCTGGGTTCCAAAACCATTCTTTTGCGCGAATTTTCGCACGATCCCTCGGTGGCGCCGGCAGGAAAAACGATTTTGCAGGTGATGCTCCCCTGCCCGGAGGACGCCGCGCGGCGCGCCGTGGATTTACGGAAAGATCCCGCCGCCTACGCGCAAAAGAAAGAAGAAGTTGCCGCGCTTGTCATAGAGGCAATTGCTCAAAAGTTCCCGGCGTTGGCAGATCGGCTTTCCTGCATTGATATTTGGACCCCGGCGACCTACCGCCGCTTTATCGGCACGGAGGTCGGCTCGTTTATGAGTTTTCTGTTTGGCGCCGGCAAACTCCCCGCGCTTGTTGACGGCCGCGTTCCCGGCATAGAAAACCTGCGCTTTGCCTGCCAATGGCAACGCGCGCCCGGCGGACTTCCCATTGCCGCGGTGTGCGGCAAAAGCGCCGCGCTCGCCATTGCAAAGAAATACCGCGCCGCCGGGCGCGAGGACGAAAAAGAACGCTTGCCGAAGCGCTTGCCCGCGCGCTGATTGACCGGCGGAAATCCTTTTTTCAAAAACTTGCCTGTTTCCCCCTGCGGCTATTGACAAAACGCCGCAGGGGGTTTATAATATTATGGTAAGCCAATTTGAAAGGATTTTTTACCATGGCAAAGAATGAAAAAATGGTGGAGCAAATCACGTCGATGGACGTGGATTTTGCTCAATGGTATACCGACGTTGTAAAAAAAGCCGAACTTGCCGACTACTCCGGCGTAAAGGGCTGTATGGTCATCCGCCCTTACGGCTATGCAATTTGGGAAGCGATCCAACGCGATCTGGACGCGCGGTTTAAGGCGCTGGGGCACGAGAACGTTTATATGCCCATGTTCATTCCCGAAAGTCTTTTGCAAAAAGAAAAAGACCACGTGGAAGGGTTTGCTCCCGAATGCGCCTGGGTGACGGTTGGCGGCGAGAACCAGCTTGCCGAGCGTCTTTGCGTGCGCCCGACCTCGGAAACCCTGTTCTGTGAGCATTTCCGCAACGTAATCCAATCCTACCGCGACCTGCCCAAGCTCTACAACCAATGGTGCAACGTGGTGCGCTGGGAGAAGACCACCCGCCCGTTTTTGCGGACCTCCGAGTTCCTTTGGCAGGAGGGTCACACCATGCACGAGACCGAAGAGGAGGCGCGTGAAGAAACCCGCCGGATGCTTGGCGTTTACCGCGATTTTTATGCCGAATCGCTCGCCATTCCCGCCTACACCGGTCAAAAAACCGAAAAGGAAAAGTTTGCCGGCGCGGTGGAGACCTACACCATTGAACCCATGATGCACAACGGCGTTGCCCTGCAAGGCGGCACCTCGCATTTCTTCGGCGACGGCTTTGCCAAAGCCTTTGACATTACCTTTACCGGGCGCGACAACACTGTCCGCTATCCCTTCCAGACTTCCTGGGGCGTTTCTACCCGTATGATCGGCGCCATCATCATGACCCACGGCGACGACAACGGTTTGATCCTTCCCCCCGCCGTGGCGCCCATTCAGGTTGCCATCATTCCGGTTGCGCAACACAAAGAGGGCGTCCTGGAAAAGGCGCGCGAGATTCGCGACCTGCTTGCCAAGAAGTTCCGCGTCAAGCTGGACGACAGCGACTATTCCACCGGCTGGAAGTTCAGCCAATACGAGATGAAGGGCGTTCCGCTCCGCCTGGAAATTGGCCCGCGCGACATTGAAAACAACTCCTGCGTGCTGGTCAGCCGCGTTTCGCGCGAAAAGAACTTTGTTTCGCTGGACGGAATTGTTGACGCTGTGGAAGCCGCGCTCAAAACCGTTCACGACGAGCTTTACAACCGCGCCCTGGAAAACCAGCGCGCGCGCACCTACGACGCGCATTCCTACGAGGAGTTTTTGGATATTGCCCAGAACAAATCCGGCTTCATTCGCGCCATGTGGTGCGGCGAGACCGAATGCGAAGAGAAGATTAAAGACGCGACCGGCGGCGTGAAATCGCGCTGCATTCCCGAAAAAGAAGATCATCTTTCCGACGTTTGCGTTTGCTGCGGCAGACCCGCAAAGCACATGCTGATTTGGGGCAGACAATATTGAGCCTGCTTTTGGCATAAATTGCCTCCGGCTTTCATATCGTTTAACACTACGATATGGAAATCCGGAGGCTTTTTTATGTTTATCTATTCTTTTCGCGCCAATACCCTGAAACTGGTTGGTGTTGTTTGCGTTGCCCTGACCGTTCTGATTGCGCTGATCGCCTTTGTTCCCACCTATACGTCAAGCACCGCGCCCGCCGTTGCCGACCAAACGGTTCACTACTCCTATGAAAAGGTGCGTTCCACCGGCGACGCCGCCAATTTTCTTTCCCAGTTCGGCTGGACGGTGGACGCCGACCCCGCCGAGGTGGAAACAGTGACCATTCCCGCCGAATTTGACAAAGTTTACGCCGCCTACAACGAGCTGCAAAAAGCGCAGGGACTGGACCTTTCCAAATACAAGGGCAAGGATGTGACCCGCTATACCTTTACCGTTACCAACTACCCGGACTATGAGGGCACCGTTCTTGCCAACGTTCTTGTTTACCGCAACCGCGTGGTTGGCGGCGACGTTTGCTCCGCCGACCTTTCCGGCTTTGTGCACGGGTTTGAAAAAGAATGACGATTTGAGAGAATGAAACCCTGCGCGATTCGCTCTTGACAAATCCGGCAATATTTGGTATAATAATTGAGGTTGCTTTTGACCAAAAGGCAACCTCAGTTTTCGTTTATGTTTTTCCCTTGTTACAGGAGGTTATTATGGCACCCAAAAAAACACCGCGCATTTACACCCCCATCCAATCGATGGCGGAATTTGCCGACCGAATTGCTCTTTTCGGCGATCACATTGCTTTTCGCTGGCTGAATAAACAACATGAAATTTTGTCTATGACCTATGCCGATTTCTCGGCGCGCGTCCGCTGCGAGGCCGCCGGTCTTGCCGCCGCGGGACTTGCCGGCAAGCGCGTTGCCATTGTTGGCGAAACATCGGTGGAGTGGGTTTCCACCTATATTTCGGTGGTTGCTTCCGGCGGGATTGCCATTCCCATGGACCGCGAGCTGGACCCCAACGAGATTTTTGGCTTTTTGGAAATTGCCGAGGCAGACGCCGTGGTCTTTTCTTCCTGCATGAACGCAAAGTTTGCGCCGCTTATGGAAGGTCACGCAACCGTTCGCCGCGTCATTCCCATCTCGCCCGATGAAACCATGGCCGAAAGCGAGCGTGTGCTCCCCTTTGCCAAACTGATGGAGCTGGGCGCCGCGGCAGCCAAAGACTACCAATACCCCGCCTGCACCGACCTTGACCGCATGGCGGAAATGCTTTTCACTTCCGGCACCACCGGCACCAGCAAATGCGTCATGCTCTCGGAGCGCAATATTATTACCACCGTGAACGCCGCCTGCGAAACGGTCAACTTCTCGGGCGAAGACCGCATTGTTTCGGTGCTTCCCATTCACCATACCTACGAGCTTGCCATTATGATTGCCGCCTTGAACTACGGCATGAACATTGCCATTAACGATAGTCTCAAGCGCGTGCTCCGCAATTTTGCGCTCTTCCAGCCCACCGGGCTGATTCTTGTTCCCCTCTTTGTTACCACCATGAACAAAAAGATTTGGGAAGAGGCGAAAAAGGGCGGCAAGACCAAGCTCCTCAAAATCATGCTCAAACTCTCGCGCGGACTGCGCGGCTTGAAAATTGACCTGCGCCGCAAGTTCTTCAAATCGGTCAACGAGGCGTTTGGCGGCTCCCTTACCAAAATTATTTGCGGCGGCGCGCCCATGAACCCCGAGGTTGCCGACATCTTCTACGAGTTCGGCATTCAGGTCAGCGAAGGCTACGGCATTACCGAATGCTCGCCGCTCATCGCCGTCAGCCCCTACTTTGCGCCCAAGCGCGGCTCGGTTGGCCCCGCGGTTCCCTCCTGCACCGTCCGCATTGAAGCCGACCACAAAAACGACAAGGGATTCGACGAGGGCGAGATTGTTGTCAAGGGCACCAACGTCATGCTCGGCTACTACAAAAATCCCGAAGCCACCGCCGAGGCATTCACCGCCGACGGCTGGTTCCGCACCGGCGACGTTGGCTACATGGATAAGGACGGCTACATTTACATTACCGGGCGCAAAAAGTTTGTGGTTGTGTTGGACAACGGCAAAAACGTCTTCCCCGAAGAGATTGAGGAATACATTGCCAACCAGTGCAGCGTTGCCGAATCGGTTGTGCTTGGCAGAAAAGACGACGAGGGCGCCCTTGTTCTGACCGCCATCGTTTACCCCAAGCTGGACGCCTTTGAGAAGGACGCCGACCACGAAACCATCGAGCGCACCATTCGCGCCGAGTTCGATAAAATGAACAAAAAACTCGTTTCCTATAAACAAATCCGCAATATCGAATTCCGCTACACCGAATTCGAGAAAACCACCTCCAAAAAAATCAAGCGCCATTTGGTGAAGTGATTTTGGGGTGGTAAGGAGACCGCAAGGGGGCGGGAGGACTTTCTTGAAAGAAAGAACCTCCCGCCCCCTTGCATCCCCCACCCTCTGAAAGAACTTGGGGGAAGTTTTATTTCTTATTATACAAATCCGCTCCGATCTGCCAAAAATACATATCCACGCATTTCATGGGCGGGTAATACATATCCGACTGAAATTTGAATGCCTCCGGATATTTTGCGGCAAGGGCGGCAAGCGCTTGAAAGCTTTCGGTTACACAGAATGTTTTCGATGCGCTTTCCAATCTTTGTGTTAATTTGTATGACTTTCCTTCAAGGCTTACCGTTTCGCCAAACTGTGAAATTCCTTTTTTGAAAAACCGATCAAACGCAGGAATGCACCCCAAAGTTCCCAGTAAAATTTTGGTTACAAGAATTTCGCTTGGCGTATCATTCCCGTAGGAATTTTTGATTCTCCAATAAATTCCATCTTTACTAAACAAGAAGTCGTTGGCTTCTTTAATATTATCCTTTGTTGGTTGATAATCCCAAAGAATAGAATCTGCCGACAAGTTCAATATTTCTTTTACAGCTTTTTTATGTGTTTTATAATCTCGGTTAAGGAGAAAGGAAGAGGCGCGATACATTCCCCAGCTTGCCAAATAAAATGCAAGATGTAACGCCAAAGTATCAATCATGTTATCTTTATGTTCTTCTGTTACAGGTCCTTTTGAAAGAAGGTCTTTTGCTTTCAAAAATTCCTTATGGCACCATTCCCAAGATTTGTATCTTGTTGTGTTTCCGCCTTCTTCATATTTTTCTATTTGTGAGTAATAGATTCCAATTGCAGTTTTGATTTGCTCTTCTTTTAAAATTATTTCTGCCATTTTGTTTTTCTCCTTTGTTTTTAGTTACCGAGGAAAGAAACGGTGTAATCGCCGGTTTTATAGTTCCATTCGCTACCTTTTGAAATAGCTTGCCATTCTGACGTTGTTCCTTGATAAATAATACTGGTCAGTTTGGTGCAACCATAAAACGCACGAGATTCAATGCTCGTCACGCTGTTTCCAATGGTTACACTCGTCAAAGAGGTGCAGCCGTAGAACGCACACTCTCCAATTCTAGTCACGCTGTTCGGAATGGTGATGCTCGTCAAGCTCTTGCAACCATAAAACGCACAATCTCCAATACCGATCACGCTATCCGGAATGGTCACGCTCGTCAAGCCAGAGTAATTTTTGAATGCAGAACTTCCAATTATGGTCACACTGTTCGGAATGACCAAATCGGTTACCAATGTTCCATTGAGATAGAGATTATGTGCATAATACAATGGGTTCGCATAATTGTAATCAAATGAAATACCACACCATGCCGCAAGATCAGTGATATAAACGCTCGTCAAACCGTAACAACCGAGGAATGCAGCCTGTCCAATGCTGGTCACGCTGTCTGGAATGGTCACGCTCGTCAAGCCGGTGCAATCGTAGAACGCCTGAGATCCAATGCTGGTCACGCTTTTCCCCTTATATGTTGAAGCAATTACAACATCCTGAAGAAAGCCTTCAACACCTGTTGTCGCATAGGAAGATTCATCTTCTGTAAGAGAATAAAAAATTCTGTAGTAGCGCGCCTCATATTCTACATCTTTTGCCGGCATGGTGAAGGTATAGGAAGCGTTAGAGCTCAACTTGGTATCACCGTCATACCAACCAACAAAGGTATAGCCGGAGTTTGCCGTTGCCGTTAGCGTAATGGTAGAACCGAACGTTTTGCCGGAATTGGAATGTTGCGTATAAGTTCCGGCATTGGAAAGGTTAGACGTTGTTGATAACGTATAGCTGTTCTGCTGGAACCTTACTGTATAGGTAATGTTTTTCGCCGGCATGGTAAAGGTATAGGTGGCATTGGAACTCAACTTAGTATCGCCGTCATACCAGCCGACAAAGGTATAGCCGGTGTTTGCCGTTGCCGTTAACGTAACGCTGGTGCCGGCTGTTTTGATGGAATTGAAATGTTGCGTATAGGTTCCAGCGGCGGAAAGATTGGTCCTTGTTGATAACGTATAGCTGTTTTGCTGGAACTTTGCCGTGTAGGTAATGTTTTTTGCCGGCATGGTGAAGGTATAAGTGGCGTTAGAGCTCAACTTGGTATCGCCGTCATACCAACCAACAAAGGTATAGCCGGTGTTTGCCGTTGCCGTTAGCGTAATGCTGGTGCCGGCTGTTTTGATGGAATTGAAATGTTGCGTATAGGTTCCAGCGGCGGAAAGATTGGTCCTTGTTGATAACGTATAGCTGTTTTGCTGGAACTTTGCCGTGTAGGTAATGTTTTTTGCCGGCATGGTGAAGGTATAAGTGGCGTTAGAGCTCAACTTGGTATCGCCGTCATACCAACCGACAAAGGTATAGCCGGTATTTGCCGTTGCCGTTAGCGTAATGCTGGAACCGACCGTTTTGAGCGAATAATAGTATTCGGAAATGCTTCCGGCGGACTCAAGATTGGAAGTTGTTGTCAGATAATACCGTTCAACACTTCCGGAAGAGGTATCCCCGCCAATAGTATTGCCGGAAGAAGCGCCGCTTGGGGAGGAAGAATTGCTTTTGGAAGAATTACTTTTGGAGGAAGCGCCGCTATTGCTATGCGCCAATTGATACTCCGGCGTGCTGGTGACATCGCCCTCTTTGATTAGGACAATGACAGAAATGACCGAGATCAGCAGACTGGCAACAAAAAGCCGAACCAATATGCGCCCCAGGCGGCCGCGTTTTGATTGAATCTTTCTCATGACTGTTTCCTCCCGAGGAGGTTATTTTCCTCTTCTTCTGAAAGCGGGTCAAGCCCTTTCTCTTTCAGCACCCGTTTGACGCCTTTGATTTTTGCATTCAAATTTGTGTTGATGACAGAGCTTTGATAACGCTCTTTGAGTATAAAATACAGCAGCGTTGAAGCAAATGCGAGCACGAAAACCGAAACGGTGATGCCAATGCTCACGCCGCGCAGGACGTGTTCCCGAATTAAATTGCAAAACGGGCCGCACACAATGGAAAGCGCCAACAGGACGAGCGCAACCAAGCCAAGGGGGCGCATTTTTTTATCTGCGCTTGCCGCTATATCATCGCTGATGTCGGGAATATGGCCAAACGAGGCTTTTTGGTGTTGCTTCATGGCAAAAAACGACTTTTTGTATTTCTCGCCCTGATAGGTAAAGGGCAGCGAAAAAGCCGGGATGGTAAAGCAGGTGTAATGGGAGAGCGAGGCAAAGCCCGAAAACGAATAATTGCGGGAATGGTCGCCCGGCAAAAGTTTTTTTGCGTCTTCTTCTGCTTTGTATTTGCAATCCTCCATTGCGGATTGAATCGTCTCTTGCGAGGGAACCACAATATCGTCCGTTCCTTCCAGCTCGTTTTCCATATCGTATAACTCAACAGAATAGAAAAATGCCCTTTCGATATCCTCATCCATCGGGTCGTCCATAATATCGCGCACAACACGCTGCGAGCCGGCATAATTTCCCGCAAAGGATTGCCATTCGATGTAGTTTTCTCTTTTGGTCTCATAAGCTTTCTTGACATCGTTCCATTCGCGGGTTTCACGCACTTTGTCATATCCGATTTCGGCGGTGTAGGTTCCCGTAACATTCCCTTGAAAGTCGCCAATGTGTTTGTTGCTTTCTTCCGCCGGCACAAAGGTTGCGTCAAACAAATCGGGTGGAGTTCCCGTGTCTTTCGCCAAATCCAACAGCGCATCCCGATAGAAAGTTTCGGGATCCAATGTTTTTTTGACGCCGTAAAACTCGGCGTTGTTTTGTGCGCCGTCTGCATGAATGTGAACTTCCGCCTTTGTTACATTTTGTTCGGCGGTGTTCAGCATAACCTTGGAGCCGCAAAATTTGCAAACGCCAAAGTCTGTGGAAATAAAATTGATTTGATTTGACCCGCAACTGGGACAAATTGCCGTTTTGAAATTATTGTTTTCCGGCTCTGCCTTTTCGTTGTTTTGGTCAGGCGCGGCGGTTTCGGGCTCCTTGCCGATTGTTGGCGCAATGATGGGCGCAATAATGGGGGCAACCAACGCCTCTACGACAGGATTTTCCTGCGGCGCAGGGGGGTCGTTTGCCGGAGGCTCCGGGGTTTCCACTTTGGGCGGTTGGGCTACCGGCTCCGAGGTTTCCATTTTTGGCGGTTGCACTACCGGCTCCGAGGTTTCCATTTTTGGCGGTTGCGCTACCGGCTCCGAGGTTTCCATTTTTGGCGGTTGCGCTACCGGCTCCGGGGCTTTGCTTTGAGCACTTTCGGCAAAGACAGCTTCAATCGGACAGCCGCAAAACGGACAGGACGCGGCATGCGTTGAAAAATCTTTTCCGCAATCAATACATTTGATGAGTGACATTTTTTCCTCCTTGCTTTTTGATTTTAGACTATTTATAGCCTAATAGTATCATATATAGCCCACTTTGTCAAGGGAATTTGGGTATAATAATCCTAAATCTTTCAGGGGGGGATTTTTGATTATGGATACCTATACGGCTGTGAAAAACCGCTTGTTGGCGCTTTGCGGACAATACCATTTGTCGATTCACAAACTGGCAACCGAATCCGCCGTGCCGCCCTCCACCATTAAAAACATCCTCTACGGAAAAAGCATCAACCCCGGAATTGTGACGATTAAAATGCTTTGCGACGGCATGGGAATTTCCCTTTTTGAGTTTTTTAACAGCGACACCTTCCGCTTGCTGGAGCCGGAGATTCGATAAAACCCACCGCCGCGCCGGGCGGAATGGAACATTCCGCAAAATAAAAAAAGAGAGCAAAATTTTTGCTCTCTTTTTTTTATGTGGGAACCCGCGGAACGCGGGTCGGCGCGGCAAGGCATGAAGGGTTTCAAAAAAATCCGATCCCCTCCTTGTTCCAGTTCTTTTGGGTGGAGGGGGAGTTTGAAGGGGGCGGAGGGCATTTTCTTTTAAGAAAAGCCCTCCGCCCCCTCAAGGTCTACCATCCTACCCTATCTTACGCCTTGGGGCCTGCGTTTACAATGTTGGCAGGCATATCGGGATATTTCTTTGCAAAGTTCTCGCGGAACTTTTTGGCAAGCGTTTTGGCGCTTTCCAGGTATGCGTTTTGATCCTCCCAAACGTTGCGCGGGTCCAAAATTTCGGACGGCACGTTGGGGCAGGTTTTGGGAATGTTCACGTTGAAGATGGGGTCCAGCTCGTATTCCACGTCATTCAGGTCGCCGTTCAGAGCGGCGGTGACCATAGCGCGGGTATATTTGAGCTTCATACGCGGTCCGTTTGCCGCCGAGTGGCCGCACCAACCGGTATTGACCAGGAAGACGTTTGCGCCGGTCTCTTTGAGCTTTTCGCCCAGCATTTGCGCATAGACCGAAGCGTTGAGCGGGAAGAAGGGCGCGCCAAACAGCGTGGAGAAGGTGGTGACCGGCTCGGTAATTCCGCGCTCGGTGCCCGCCAGTTTGCTGGTGTAGCCCGAAACGAAATGATACATTGCCATGTCGTTATCCAGCTTGGAGATGGGCGGAATGACGCCGAAAGCGTCCGCCGTTAAGAAAACAATGGTTTTGGGAAGTCCGCCAACGCCCGGAATTGCCGCATTGGGGATATACTCCACCGGGTAGCCTGCGCGGGTGTTCTCGGTCAGCGAGCCGTCGGTATAGTCGGGCTTGCCGTTCTCGTCCGCAATGACGTTTTCGAGCAGCGTGCCAAACTTGATGGCGCCGTAAATCTCCGGCTCGCGGGCAGGGTCAAGATCGATGCACTTGGCATAGCAACCGCCCTCAATGTTGAAAACGCCGTCGGGCGACCAGCCGTGCTCGTCGTCGCCGATGAGTTTGCGGTTCGGGTCGGCGGAAAGGGTGGTCTTGCCGGTGCCGGAAAGCCCGAAGAAGACCGCGCTGTCGCCTGCCGCGCCAATGTTGGCGGAACAATGCATGGAGAGGATGCCGCGCTTGGGAAGCACATAGTTCATGACCGAGAAGACGCTCTTTTTGATCTCTCCGGCATACTGGCTGCCAGCAATGAGAACTTCGTGCGCTTCGTAATCGATGATGATTGCCGCCTCGCTATGGACGCCGTCAATTTCGGGGATGCACTTGAATCCCGGTGCGGCAAGAATGGTGTAGTCGGGGGTGTAGGTCTCCAACTCCTCGTCGGTGGGGCGGATGAGCAGTTGATGGATGAACAGATTTTGACTTGCCAGCTCGTTGACGATGCGGAAACGCTGGGTGTATTTGGGGTCTGCGCCGGCAAAACCGTCAAACACATAGAGCTCCTTATTTTGCAGGTAGGCAAGCATTTTGGATTTGATGGCCTCGTATTTTGCCTTTTCGATGGGGCGGTTGATGGCGCCCCAGGCAATTTCGCCATGGACGGCGGGCGTATCGACGATGAATTTATCGTCCGGGCTGCGGCCGGTATATTTGCCGGTTTTAACGACCAGGGCGCCGGTATCCGAAAGGGTGCCTTCGCCGCGGGCGAGCGCAATTTCCACCAGGCGCGCGGGCGCAAGATTGCGATAGACTTTGCCGCTACCGGCAATGCCGAGATCGATGGGATTGATTGTTTTCATATCATTACCTCCAAAAGGGCATATCGTCCTTGATTTTCACCTGTCATTATAACATAAAGATATGCCGAAAGCAAGATTTTCGCGCGGGATTTTTTGAAATATTTTCTATTTTATTTCTATTTTTAGAAAAAGAATTGATATTATTCTAAATTATAGGCAAAAAAGAAACCCGAAAACCGGGTTTCTTTCCGTTTTTATTTGTTTTTTAATTCCTGCAAAAAAATTGCAATGCGGCGCAATGCCTCCGAAATATGCTCGGTGGAATAGCAATAGGACGCGCGGATGAAGCCCTCGCCGCCTTTGCCAAACGCCGTTCCCGGAACGACGGCAACCTTTTGGGAATAAAGCAGTTTTTCGCAAAACTCCTCGCTGGTCATGCCGGTTGTCTTGATGCAGGGGAAGGCATAGAACGCGCCCAGTGGCGTGCGGCAGGAAAGCCCCAGATCGTTAAAGCCCTTGACGATCAAGCGGCGGCGCATATCGTATTCTTCTTTCATTGCGGCAACGGCGTCGTCCCCGTTGCGTAGCGCCTCGATGGCGGCATACTGCGCGGTTGTTGGCGCGCACATGATGGCGAACTGGTGAATTTTGACCATTTGCCGCAGGATGGGCTCGGGCGCGCAGGCATAGCCCAGGCGCCAGCCGGTCATGGAAAACGCCTTGGAAAAACCGTTGACCACCACCGTCCGCTCCCGCATTCCCGGAATGGAGGCAATGGAGGTATGGTGGGCGCCGCCAAAGGTCAGCTCGGCATAAATCTCATCCGAAAGGACAACCACATTCGTCCCCTGCAAAACGGCGGCAAGCGCCTCCAGGTCGGCCTTTTCCATAATAGCGCCGGTCGGATTGCAGGGATATGGCAAAATGAGCAGCTTGGTGCGGCTGGTCAGCGCGCCGCGGAGCATTTCGGGCGTGAGCTTGAAATCATGCTCCGCCGTGGTTTCCAGAATGACCGGAACGCCGCCCACCATGCGCACCAGCGGCTCGTAGCAAACATAGCTTGGCTGAGGGATGATGACCTCGTCGCCCGGCGTAACCATGGCGCGAATGGCGGTGTCAATTCCCTCGGAGCCGCCAACGGTGACCATGACCTCTGTCTTTGGCTCGTAGGAAAGGCCGTATTTGCGCCCCAGGTAGGCCGCAACCTCGCGGCAAAGGGCCTCCAGCCCGCGGTTTGCCGTATAGCGCGTTTTGCCGTTTTCCAGCGACCGGATGCCGGCATTGCGAATCTCCCACGGGGTGGGAAAATCCGGCTCTCCCACACCGAGCGAAATAACGCCCTGCATGGTCCCGGCAATATCAAAAAATTTGCGGATCCCCGATGGTTGAAGCGAAACCACCGTTGGGGATAAAATCTTCTCGTAATCCATCACAGCGAATAGCAGCCCCTCTCATCTTCGCCGTCGCCCAGCAGTTCCACGTCCATTTCCTTATAGCGGCGCAGGACAAAATGCGTTGCGGTGGAAGTGACCGACTCGATGGTGGCAAGCTCCTTGGCAACGAATTTTGCCACCTCATGGAAGGTGCGGCCTTTGACAACGACGTTCAGATCATACACGCCGGACATCAGATAGACCGACTCCACCTCGGGATAGCGCATGATTTTTGCGGCAATTTCTTCAAATCCCAGCCCGGCTTTGGGCGTTACCTTCAATTCGATGATGGCGGAAACGTTGGCGTCGTCCAACCGCTCCCAGTCGATGACGGCTTTGTAGCCGCGAATGACGCCGGTGCGCTCCATTTCGGCAATTTCTTCGCGCACCTGGTCCTCCGAAAGCCCTAGCATGGCGGAAAGATCCTTGACAGATGCGCGGCTGTCGCGGTTCAACAATTTCAAAAGTTTGGTGTTCATGTTTGTTTCTCCTT
>CAMOLD010000024.1 GCA_946618395.1 uncultured Clostridia bacterium | reverse complement strand
AGCGAGGCAATGTCCTCAACGTTGTTTTTTGCCTGGGCGGCGTTGCCGGTGGCAATCAGCCCGATGTTGGTAAAATAGGTATCCCAATAATACATTTCATGAAAACAATCGCCGGGGGTGGGCACCGAATAGGGCTTGGGAAGCCCGAAAAAGGTATCGCCGCTTTCGGGGTTGATGTCCTCGGTATTGTATGCCAGGCATTCGCCCAATTCCTTTGCAATCTTGTCAAAAAGCTGTTGATTTTTCATAAGTTACTCCTGCTTGGGGTGTGTTTTTATTTACCTATATATTATAACATACTACCGCGGGGAATGTCAACGAAAAAGTGCGCAAAAAAACAAAAAGTTTGCAGAGCTTAACAGTATGGAAATATTTGAAAATAGTCTTATTTTGATTTTTTATGAAATTCTATTGACATTTTTGAAAGAATGTGCTATACTGGTTCCATCGCTTTGGAAAGGAGGTTCCGGCATGGACGAGATTCAGATTGAAGTTACAAACTTTCAAAAAAAGCCGCTTCCCTTTGTGCTTCACAAAAATCAAAAATCGGCAGTTGACGGTTTTTACACCAACTGGCACCTGGAAATTGAAGTTTTGCTCACGCTGGAAGGCTCCGAAACCGTTTTTGTTGACAATGCCGCTTACACCACGCAACCGGGCGACATTCTGGTTGTCAACTCCGGCAAAATTCACACCGGCTCCAACACCGACTGGCGCCACCATTGCCTGATCCCCTCGATGGAGTTTTTGAGCGCGCTTGGCATTAACGCCACGGCGCTATCGCTACAGCCCTTGATTCGCGACCCGGAACTGACAGCGCTCTTTTTGGATATTGTAAAGCAATCCGAGGACGAAAATCCCTACCGGCAAGCGCTGACGCGCGTGAGCGCCGAGCGTTTCCTTTTGGAGCTTTACAAGCGGTATTCTTCACCTTCCCTCTTTACAGGTCAAGATAAAAAAAGCGGCGACTTTGCCATTGCCGTTCAGGTAATCAACTTTTTGCGCGAAAATTTTGCCGAGGATTTCCCCATTGACGACATCAGCCGCAAGATTGGCATTACCACCGCCTATATGTGCCGCTGTGTGAAACAGACGACCGGAATGACCATTGTGGAACATTTGAACTCCATTCGTTGCCGCGCCGCCTACCACTATTTGACCAATACCGACAAAAAGATTCACGAAGTTGCCGCCCTTTGCGGTTTTAACGGAAACTCCTACTTTGCAAAAACTTTCCAACACATTATGGGTGTTTCCCCCAGCGAAGTGCGAAAAAGCAAAGACCAATAAAACAAAAATTACCCCGACCGGGAAGATACCGGTCGGGGGTTCTTTTTTACCAGGTGATTTGAATTTTGTTTTGCTCCTTGAGGTCGGCATAGGAAACGCGGTTGGATGCCAGCGCTTTGCCGTTGACCGAAAAGCTCTTTTTGCCTGTTTTTTCGGCAACAATTTGCACAACTTTGCCATGAACGGGAACTTCCACCCGGAATTTTTCCAGGAAAGAATGCTCCGCAGGAGCCACAATCAGCTCCTCGTCCTGCGGCTGAATGCCGAACAGATCGGTTAAGAAAATCTTGACCACCAGCGCGCCGCTTCCCGTAAACCAGTCGTTGAGCGCCGAGCCGTCCACGTTGATGTCCGGGTTGTAGCAATAGGCGTTCTGCATGATGTAGGGCGTTTTGTCCACCCACTTGTAGGAGATGGGCAACAGCTTTTTGATTTGCTCGTTTGCCATTTCATCCAGCCCGATATGATAGAGCGCATGGGTGAGGAAGAGCGCGGCGTGGATGTAGGTTGCGGCGTTTTCCGCCGTTCCTGCCGGCAGTTTGCCGATGCGCCCGACGGTGCCGGCAGAATCGGGATCAAACGGCACGTCAAAAGTGCGCAGGCCGTATTTGTCGTCCAGTCGCTCGCAGGCTTTGACGATATCTTTCTCATAGGACTTGTCATAAAGTCCGGAATTTGCAAAAGAGGAAATGGAAGTGGAAGAAACGCGGGCTTTGCCGTCCACATCATGGAAACTGCCCACAAAGAAGGACTTTTTATCGCCCCAGCCGTGGACTACGCGGCGCTCGCCGTCTTTTTCCTGGATGGCATTTTTGAAAAATCCTTCCCGAATGGTTGCCTGCGCGGCTTCGTATTCGGCAATTTTTTCATCCATGCCGCCAATCTTTTTGAGAATGCGGATCATCACGGTAAAGTTATCGTAGGCTTGCAGGGTCGCCATGACCGAAACGCCGTCGCCAAAGCGTTTTTCCTTGTTCAGCGGCTTGCCGATGGTGTCGATGGCGTCGTTCCAGTCGGCATACAGCATCCGCACGCATCCGGTTTCTGGCACGATATTACGCACCAGGCGGTCGACAATGCGGATCATGTGCATCAGCACGCTGTCTTTCAGCTCGGACGGGCGGACGATTTCGGCGTCCTCGTCCACGATCTCGTAGTAACCCAAAACTTTATCCAAAAAGGCGAAATCGCCGGTATAGCGGAGGTAATAATCCATGCAGTTGATCATCCAAATGCCCATGTCGATATAGTTGGCAAGGTCCATTTTGGAGACCAGACCGGGCGTTGGGATGGAGAAAAAGCGCGGCGCGCGACCGTTGGGGAACAGATGGGAAAAGACAACCTCGATTTTTTTGCGGGTGTCCTCGGCGTTCCAAATGAGCGATTGCTCCACCTGCTGGGCAACGTCGCGGTAGCCGATGTTTCCGCCGCCGCCCATATCCTTGCCGAGCGCGCAAATGTTGACCTGATACTGCACCTTACGCAAAAACGCGGACAGCACTTCCGCCGAGAACGGCACGCCCGAAACGCGCTCCACCTGGAAATGCAGGTCGCTCTTCATGGGGTGGTTGACGCGGGAATAGAGCTCATCGGAATATGCGCCGGAAAGGGCTACGCGGTCATGCGTGGTGGAAAAACGATACTCCAACCGGGCTTCGCCGGAAAGCTCCAAGGTGGTCACATCGCCGGCGATGGCGTAATCGTCAAACGCCTTGCAATGAATGGGATCCTCAATTTTGCATACCCTTGCCACGCGGGCGTTGTTGAGCGTGCAGTTGATGCCGCCGGCAAACTGGGCGCGCGCTGTGGTTTGCTCGCGGTAAAGAATTTTTGCGCCCTCTACGGCGAACTGGCGAATGCCCTTGTGGAAAATGTTGCAATCGCGGCGGTTGCCCTCGGAAACATTGAAGAGGATGGTGTTTGCATCCTCGACTTTTGCCTCCTTGAAATAGCGATACCAGAGGGTATGGTTGCTGTTATCGTTACGGAGATAGGGATTGAAATAGGAAGAGATGGTGATCTGTTTGGGTGCGTTTTTTCCGGGCAGGACGGCAACCGACAAAACAATATCCTTGGTGTCCGCCAAAAAAGCGCGGACGGCAAAGGTCATGGTTTCCAACTCGGTAAAGTAGAACACCGAATGCTCGGTAAACACGGTATAGCGGCGCAGGATATCCTCGTTCTCCAAAATGGGCATTCCCAAAAGCGAAACCAGCTTGCCTTCTATATTGGCAAAAATTGCAATGGTGGGTTCATCGCCCTCTTTAACCTCCGGGAAGATGGTGAATTGCCCGTCCAGCGCGCGCAGGTATCCGCAGGCATATGCCCAAAGCAGGCGCCCATCATAAACATACGGCTGGCGGGTGTCCCCTTTGGTGCGCGGATATGCCAGCACCGATTCATCCTCCAAAAAGTAATGCGGCTCGGCAAGGGCTTCCTTTTTGCCCGACTGAACCATGGTTTGAATTTTTTTGACCTCTTCTAACAAATTCATTCCCGTAATCTCCCTGTTATTTTTTCTAAACGCAGGCAAAACGCCTCGGAAAACCCGGAGCGTTTTGCAATCATTTTTTGCTTTTTTGCAGATCAGACAAGAGGTTTTGACCAGTTGCCGTCGCCATCTTCAAGGTAAGGATCCAAATCAATTTCATCATCTTTATTCTTCCGCTTGGTGCAGGCGGCAAACAAGAAGCAAACCAACAGCAACGCAAGAAGCAACGCGATGAGTTTTTTCATATTTTTTCTCCTTTTGATTCATTTGAATAACAGCGGTTTATTTTGACAACAACCAGCCGAGAAGATCAAGGTCCTTATCTTTGGCGGCACGATCCCAGCAGTTATGCTTGATTTTCCATTCATTATAGCTTACGAGTTTGGCACCCCAGTTTTCTGCAAGCGATTCTGCATTTTCAAAAGCAACGACATCATCGTTCTCGGAATGGATGACCATGACTTCCGCGATGCCGATATTTGCCTCGGGATCTCCCGCGCCGGCAATGACGATTCCGGCGGCAAGAAGACCGCTATGGCGCGCCAACAGATCGCTGACGGCATAGGCGCCGGCATCTACCCCGATGGCATAATTGGTGCTTGCGCCGAACTTTTCGGCAACGTCACGGATCATGGCGGCAACTGCGCGCATGATTTCGGACTCGGCAATTGATGCGGTGGAATAGTTGCCGTTCCCCACGTCAAGTCCCGTCCAGGTGCCGCTGGGACATTGCGGGACGAGGATGATTGCCTTGTTTTCGGCAACCAGCTGGGAAATGAGGTATTTGGTTTCGGCATCGGTAACGTTTTTCAGGTTATCGGTTCCGCTTGCGCTCTCCTGGTTAAGGAAGGTGACCAGCGGATAGGATTCCCCTGCGGTATATCCCGCCGGGAAGAAGAGCCGGAACGGAATGGTGACTTTATTTTTTGCTTTGTAAGTGTAGGTGGGCATGATTTGCACCAACTCTTCGTAGGCTTTTTCGGTCGATTCGACATAATAGAATTTTCCGTTGGTTTCTACGCCCATTTCCTGCACTTTTGCAATATCGGTTTTGTTGAATTTATAGGTGGTTCCGCTCAACTTTCCAAAAAAGCGGGCAAAATCCACATCGGTGGAGCCAACATAGGTATTGCGGTCAAAAACGACTCCGTCCGAAGTGCTGTTGGTCTTCAACTGCGTGCAGAACACCATTTTGCCGTTGGTGCCGTCGGCAATGTTATCGGTAACCGAGAAATTGGACATTTGGTAATGCTCGCTGCTGACTTTGATGAACGCGTTGACCGAGAAACTGGTTCCCGGATCGACTTTATCCGGGCGCTGGGTGGTAAAGCCCTCGCCGATGTTCTTAAAGTAGTTGCCGCTGACGTCAACATCCCGGAAGATTTGCCCGTCCGTGGTCCAAAGCTCTACGCCAAACCACATGTTTTGCGCTACGTTGTTGCGGTAGGTAACGTTTTGGGTAGACACAGCCGAATTGGACTGCGTGGTCATGGCGGTATCGAAAATTTGATCGAAGAAGCAGTTTTCAATGGTCATTCCATTGCATTCGTTCCAGTTTTCAATGGCGTTGCCCAGGCGCGTATCATAGTTGCGCCAGTTACCGTATTTCATATCCACGGTACCGCCGATGAAGGTGAACGCGCAGTTCTTCACCGTTAGATTGGTGCAACCGACTGTACGAATAACATGGTTGCCGAAATTGCGGAAATCCAGATTGAGGATGGTGACATTGGAAATATCGGTCCCGTCAAACGCATATGTGCCTTGCGAAAGCTCGATGGAAGAAAAACGCGAACCGGGATTGCCACCCTCGGAATACAGATACACGTTCTGCGCGTCATGATAGAAGCACAGATCCGGACCTTTGAGGTCGGTTCCGTCGTGCAAAGAATAGCTATCGATGGAATCAAAGGTTTCCAGCCCGTTGCTGACGTTTTTCAACGCAAGCGTTTTGAAATTATACTGACCGGTTGCTTTGCTGCCTTCATAAGTCATTTGAATTTTGATGCCCCATGCTCTGCCATTATCAAAAATGATGGAGCCGACATCATCGGAGATGCTGATTTCTTTTTTGCATTTATACAGGTTGGTTCCGACCTTTACCCAATTGGAGGTGCCGGACACATCGTAGGAACCATAGAAGATGGGTTTTGCGCCCGTTCCGTAGGTGGCGTAGGTCACACCGCTTTTCATTGCCACAAACTTTTTGTTTGTTGCCCGGCGGAAGGCACTGCCGCATTCAAACAGCACCACATCTCCGCTTTTGGCCGCGCTTGCCTTTTCCGGCGTTTTCCAAGCCTTGGTCGGGGATTTGCCATCGTTCGTATCTTTGCCGTTGATGGACGAGATGTAGTAGGTTGTTCCGCCCGCGCTAGGTTTTGGAACCTCGGCAAACGCTTTGGTTGCCGCTAACTTTTGCTCGTAAATCGTATCCAATTCGGTCCGCCATGCGGGCTGTTCCGTGCTGGAGGCATCTCCGATGATATCTTCGCCCTCTTTTGTGATGGTTCCTTTTTTTAAGTCCCCCGTTTTGGAAACACAGGAAGCAAGTGCCCCCGCCAAAAGAAGAACAGACAGCAAAATTGCCAATACTCTTTTCATATTCATTTTCATTCCTACCTTCGGTTTTACTTTTCGGACTGTATTTATATCCATAGTAATTATAACATTTTTATAAGAAAATGTCTATAAGAAAATATTTGAAATAATGACAATATTTTGATATTTACTGATATAAAATTGATTTTTGATGCAAAAAGGGAACGGTTCTTTCTGCCGTTCCCTTTTTGCGGTCAATTTTCATTTTTGGAATCTTCCGCACTCAGGGGCGGAAAAAGTGTGCACCCCCAGCGGCGAAAGCGCAGAACCGTTTGATCCAGATACGCCCGGTTCCAGCCCAGTTCATTTGCCAGGCAATTGCGGCAGAAAAATTCCTTTGCCGCGCGGTTGATCAGCTTTCGGTGCGCGCCAACGTCAATTCCGTCCAGCACGGCGCCGCAACGCATGCAATTCATTTTTTATCCACCACTTTGCAGCGGAACATGCGCGTTCCGTGCGGCTCGATGGTCAAATCGAAGGAATCGCACCGCAGGGGCTGTTCCTTGCCGCTCCAAAGCTCTTTTGCAACGATGGTTTTACCGCTGACCTCGGTGATGCCGAGCTCATCCAGCCCGAACACAAAGCGGTAGTCGCCCTCGCTCATATTGAAGCACCCGATGGCAAAATCTCCACCCTCCAACAGGCGCGCGTAAACCAGAATGTCATCCGGGCAACGGTCCAGCGCCAAGCGGTAAGGCTGGCAGAGCGCGGGGTCCTGGTTGACGGCGATGATATCCTTGTTGGTCAGGATCTTCATTGCCTCTTCGGGCATTTTGCGGATATCGCACCCGATGATGAGAGGCGAACCGAACAGCGACCAGATGGAAAAATGCGTTTTGTGGTCATGGAGGGTGCAACCGTTGGTTTCAAAGAACCCGTCAATGTAGCTGTCGCCGCCCATGCCGACGATGAGCATATCCATATCATTAAAGCACCCGTGCGCACCGTAGGGGAGCATTTTGATTTGCTGGTCGGTAATGCTCTTGACGGACGCCCAGCTGTTTTGAATGTCATGCGTGGAGCGCCAGGTATGCGCGCCGGTGGTTTTGATCCATTCCTGCGTTTCCTCCATGCCCCAGGAGCAGGCCGCAAGGACAATATCGCGCCCGCAGTTGGCAAGCGCGGCACCGATGCGGCGATAGAAATACTTGCCCGCCAGCGTTCCGGTATGATAGCAGAAATCGTATTTGAGGTAATCCACGCCCCAGGAGGCAAAGGTTTGGGCATCAATAAACTCGTGATCGTAGCTGCCTGGGTAGCCGCCGCAGGTCATGGTGCCGCAGCAGGAATACATGCCGAATTTGAGCCCCTTGGAATGGATGTAGTCGCCAAGCGCCTTCATTCCGCTGGGGAACTTTTTGCGGTCGGCAACCAGCCGCCCCTCGGCATCGCGCTCCATTTCCGACCAGCCGTCGTCGATGATGATATACTCATATCCGGCTTTTGCCAGCCCGGAAGAAACGATAAAATCGGTGGTTTCACGCACCAGCTGTTCGTTGATTTCGGGTCCGAAGGTGTTCCAGGTATTCCAGCCCATAGGCGGTCTTTGCAAAGTCATGATATTGCTCCTTTTTGTTTTTTGTGTTTTTATTATTTGCCGTAATAGGTCTTCAAAGCGGAAACGTCCGAAGCCGTCAGAACACCGTTGAAGATCATCACGTCATCCAGATATGCCGGCAGATGATCGGGTTCGTGCCCCAGGGCATCCTGTCCGATGCACAGCGTACTGCCGCTGGTCAGACTGGTTCCGGTAAGGGTCAGGCCGCTGTTATATTCCGGAGACTGTTCTACGAAGTCATAATAGCATTTGACCTGGTTTGCAGAGTGGTTGACAGTTAAGATAACGTGCACCCAACCATCTTGATAGTTGGAAGGAAGGGTGAAGCCGATATCCCTGCGGGAAGAGCCGTTACCAAAGTTGAACAGGATGCGGGAGGTGTGCAGGGCGAGTACCCAGCCGGAGTTTACGCCGCTTGCCCAGTCCTTGTTGGCAAGGATTGCGGGATCGCCCATGGTTCCGTAGGTGTTGATCCAGAACGAGAGGCTGAAGTCACCGGTTCCCGGATAGTAATTGGAAACCGAGATGTAGCCGTCGTCAAACGCGGTGGCACCGCCGTAGTAGCCGTTGTCATCACCAAAATAGAGTTTGCCGTTTATGCTGGTGCTCTTTTGGCCGGTGGCATCGGTAGCATCTCCATCCAATGGGAGATAGAGGTAAAGCGATTTGGAAATGTTGTTGGAAATATAGGTCAGCGCGTTTTCGGGGGTATCCTCATTGGCGTGATACCGTGCGGAAACGTTTCCGCTGGGCGGCAGAGGGCGATCCTGCGCCGTAACGCCTTCAAACAGTCCGGAAGGAACGCGGGAGGTCCAGCCGGCTGGTTGCTCAACGCCCAGGGCGTATGTTACAATGGCGGCGATATCGCGGTTTTCCACCTCGCCGATGGTGCCGTTGACTACCGTTTTGCCGCGCGCGGCAAGCAAAACTTTGACGTGATCATCGGTCGAGTCGCCGTGCCCCGTGCCGGAGCCGCCGTGGTCGGCGGTGAGGATGAAGAGGGTATCATCCAAAACGCCTGCGGCTTGATATTTGGCAAAAATTTCGCCGATATAACCGTCGTCGGTGGTAATTTGGTTGAGGAACGCGGTGCCTCCCCAACCGGAATTGTGCCCTACAAGATCTACCTGGTCAAACTGGAGAAACAGGAAGGTTGGAATTTGCTCGTCCAGATAAGCACAAACGCGGTCGCGGACGAGCGCATCGTTACTGCCGGTGGATTGTTTGGTCACATTTACACCAAGTCCATCCTCCACAATGCCGGTGTTAATCGGATCCCAACCGACGATTGAAGCCAGTTTGGCAGTCGGTTTCGCCTCGTGCAACACGCGGAAAATGCTTGGGAACTGCGAATTGGTTGGATAGCGATAACTGGAATCTTCAATGGTGGCGTTGGTTAATTTGTGGTAATTTGCCGTAACGCCGTGCAACATACTGCCCCAGGACTGGGCGCTGATGGAAACAGGTGTTAAGCAACTATACGTTTTTGCGCCACCGTCAAAAATGCTATCAATATTGGGGGTGGAGGTGTTCTGGAAGAAGCGTCCTGCACCGTCAATACCGATGACGGCAACGTATTTGTAGGCGCCGAAGGAGCCGGTGGGTTCCGGCTCGGACGTTTCAAACAGCCCTGCGGGAACTTTTGCCGACCAGGTTGACGGAGCGGTAACGCCGAGCGCTTTCGCCGCGACGGCGGCGGTATCGCGGATCTTCATATTTTCAAATGCGCAATCCGATTTGACCGTTTTGCCGGAAACGGCAAACATGATATTCATTTCGGCATCGCTGCTGCCGCCGTGTCCGTAATTGATTCCGCCATGGTCAGCGGTGACGATGAAGAGGGTATCTTCCAGCACGCCTGCCGCCTCATATTTGGCGTAAATCTCGCCGATGTAGCCGTCGGTAATGGTGATTTGCTGTAAGTAAGGATTCGAGCCAAAGCCGCCCCAACCGCCGTTGAACTGGTTGTTGGAGGAGCCGCCCGCCCAGGAAACGCCGCCATGCTCGCCGGCATAGTCCACGCCGCCGAACTGGACAAACAAGAGCGTTGGAATTTGCTCATCCAAATAATCGCAAATCATATTTCTGTTGAGAATATCGCGATAGCTCAAACAAATGGTTCCGTTTGCATCTTTATATGCGTAATCAATATTTCCATCGTCATCAGCATAATACTGATTGCCGTCCTCATCGGTATGAATGCCGGGCGTGACGACCGGGAGAAAGCCCTTGGTTACGCCAAAGCCGTTTTCAATCAGGCCGGTGCTGATAGCTTCCCACTGTGCGAAAGACGCCAACTTGACGTTCGAATCCGCCTCGCGAATCACGCGGAAAATGCTGGGATACGGAGAGTTATACGGATATGGGGCATCAGTAATATTTGCATTTGTGATTCCGTGAACGTCTGATCCCACGCCATGCAACAGACTGCCCCAGCTCGGACCGCTTTGGGACGGGAATTCGGTTCTTGCCGTGTAGGTAACGGCGCCGTCCGCAAAAATGGCATCGATATTGGGGGTGCTTGCCTGCTGGAAGAAGGCACCGGCACCGTCCACCCCGATGATGGCAACGTATTTGTAGTCGCCGGTCAGGGTGCTTTCAGGTTCCACGGGGGGAGCGATTTGCGTTTCCCAGAACTCCTCGGCAAATTGATCGGCATTGAGGAAGATATCTTGCCCGTAGCTTTCGTAATCTGCCAAAACCTGCGTTATGAACTCCGGCACATCGCCGCCCATTTCGTTAAGGGCGTTTGCAACGAACTGCACCGAGCGCGAAAGTTGGGTGGAATATGTGGTGATTTCATTCGCCGTTACGTAAATGCGCGCCAGAATCTCCACACCGTAAAAGGTTGCCGGGATTTTGGTGACGACGGCAGTAAAATAGTAGTAGTCGTCGTAGTCGTTCTGATAGTCGTCACCGAGCGCCGCCTTGACCCCGCCCTCGGTCATCAGATTGACGGCAGGGACCGTTTTGACCGAGTCGGTTCCCGAAGTGATGGCATTCAGTGTGACGGTGTTCACCTTGTTTTCCTCATCCCAAACAGTGGTGCTTCCCACCAGAGTTGCAGGAATTAAAAGGAAGCCGAAATTGGCATTCTCGCCGGGCTGAACGTCTGCGTCCTTCCGAATTTTTCCGATAAAACGCAGTCCTTGGTCTCCAACCGTGCGGATCGACGCGCCGAGAACCTCTGCCTCATAGGTTTCCGGTCCCTCCGCCATGGCAGGAATGGCAAACGCCGCAGAGGAAAGCAGCATTGCGAACGTCAGCACAAATGCCAAACATTTTTTTAGTTTCATAGGGTATCTCCTTTTCTATAAAAATCAGGAAGCGATGTCCTTTGCACAAACGAGCTGAAAACCTGCTTTTTGCAGCGTGGCTTCGGCGGCGGCATTATTTGCAACACGCAAAACCACATAGGCGCTGTTCTCGGTGCGCGTCAGAAACGCATACAGATATTCCACATTGATTTGTTGACTATCCAACGTGGAAAGAACCTCGGCAAGCTCGCCGGGTTGGTCCGAGAGGCGAACGCCCACAATATCGGTGATTTGCACCAGCGTTCCGTCGGCCGCAAGAATTTGTTTTGCCTTTTCGGTATCGCTGACGATCAGGCGCAGGATGCCGAACTCGGCGGTGTCGGCGATGGAGAGCGCACGCAGGTCAATATTGTTTTTTGCCAACAGGCGGGTCACTTCCGCCAATCTTCCCTGCTTATTCTCCAAAAAAACGGTAAGTTGCTGAATTGCCATTTTTCGTTTCCTCCTTTTTTGGGGGTCAATCGTGCAGTTTGCGCTTGTCAACCACGCGAACCGCTTTTCCTTCACTGCGTTCAATGGTCTTGGGCGGGACCAGATGCACCACCGGGTTGATACCCAGCATGGTTTTGATTGCGCCTGCCAGCGCGCGCTCGCGCGTTGTAATTCCGCTGACGGTATCCGAGAACTGCTCGGGCGCAAGCTCTACGTAAACGTCCAGCGTATCGCTGTTGTTGGCGCGATCCACTTCGATGCGGTAATTGGGGGCATAGCCCTCCTGAATAAGCACCGTTTCAATTTGCGACGGGAAGACGTTGACGCCGCGGATGATAAGCATATCGTCGCTTCGTCCCATCGGCTTCTTCATGCGCACATGGGTTCTGCCGCAGGCGCATTTTTCACGCGTGAGAACGGTGATGTCCCGCGTGCGGTAGCGCAACAACGGAAACGCCTCTTTATCCAGCGAGGTGAACACCAGCTCGCCGCGGCTGCCCTCGGGCAGGACTTCGCCGGTGTCGGGATCGATGATCTCGGCAAGAAAATGGTCCTCGTTGATGTGCATACCGCATTGATATTCGCATTCAAACGCAACGCCGGGGCCGGAGGTTTCGGTCAGGCCATAAATATCGTAAGCTTTGATGCCCAGCGATTTTTCGATATCGCGCCGCATTTCTTCGGTCCAGGGTTCAGCGCCGAAAATGCCGGCTTTGAGATGATTATCGGTGGGTTTGTATCCGCGCTCTTTGAGCGATTCGCCCAGATAGGCGGCATAGGACGGGGTGCAACAGAGAATGGTGGATTTGAGGTCCATCATAAACTGGATTTGCCGCTCGGTGTTTCCGCTGGACATGGGAAGCGTGAGCGAGCCGACTTTATGCGAGCCGCCGTGCAAGCCCGAACCGCCGGTGAACAATCCGTAGCCGTAGCAGACCTGCACGATATCCTCTTTGCTTCCGCCCGCGGCAACGATGGCGCGCGCACAGCACTCCTCCCAGAGGTCGATGTCGTGCTGGGTATAGTAGGCGATGACGCGCTTGCCGGTGGTGCCGGAGGTGGACTGAATGCGCACGCATTCGGAAAGCGGAACCGCCAGCATTCCATAGGGGTAGGTATCGCGCAAATCGGCCTTGGAGAGGAAGGGCAGTTTATAAAGGTCGTCCACGCCGCGGATATCCTCGGGGGTAACGCCTTTTTTCTGCATCAGGTCGCGGTAATAGGGCACGTTCTTGTAAACGTGTTTGACCTGTTTGACCAGCTTTTCGGACTGCAATTGCCGCAACTGCTCATAGGGCATGGTTTCTGTTTCCTTTTGAAAATATCGTTTTTCCATTGATTAGTCCTTCTCTGCGGCATAGCCGAGTTCAAACGCTTTTTTGTTCAGCTCGATAAATTTCGGCGCAACGGTTTTTTCCAGCGCCGCGATCCATTTTTCATAGGGAATATCCATATACTTTGCAAGGCGCGCCATTAAGACGATGTTGACCGCCTTGACGCTTCCCGCCGCAACGGCAAGGGAGAGGGCGTCAATTTCCTCAACCTTTGCACCGCCCGCGCGGAGTTCTTCCAAAATCTTTTCGGGGTAGGTAGCTTTTCCGATGATGACCGGCATGGGGTCGATTTGCTGCGTATTGACAATGATTTGCCCGTTTTTGGCAAGGCAGGGGCTCCAACGCGCGGCTTCCAGTTTTTCAAACGAAACGATATAGTCCGCCTCGCCATCGGTAATGATGGGGGAATAGACTTTTTCGCCGTAGCGGACATAGGTGACAACGCTTCCGCCGCGCTGACTCATGCCGTGCACTTCGGAAACCTTAACGTCGTAACCCTCATTGGTGAGGAGACAGCCGAGCAGACGCGAGGCAAGCAGAGTTCCCTGTCCGCCGACGCCGACGATCATGATATTGACGGTTTTCATGCGTTCTCCCCTCCTTTGCCGATTGCGCCGAAGGCGCAAAGCTGTTCGCAAACTTCACAGCCCACGCAAAGCGTTGCGTCAATGTGCGCCTTGCCCTCTTTGAGGCTGATTGCCGGGCAACCGAGTTTCATACATCTGCCGCAGGAACGGCATTTTTCGGCATCTACGCGCAAAGCCGGCGCGGTTTTGACATATTTGAGCAGGACGCAGGGGCGGCGCGAAATGATGACCGACGGTTCCGCCACGGCAAGCTCCTCTTTGATTGCCTTTTCACAGGCGGCAAGATCATACGGATCTACCACGCGGACGCGGTTGATGCCAACGGCGCGGCAGAGCGATTCCAGATCCACTTTTGCCGCCGGGTCGCCTTTGATGTTATAGCCGGTGGTCGGGTTTTGCTGGTGCCCGGTCATGCCGGTAATGGAGTTATCCAAAATGATGACGGTAGAATTGGAGGCATTATAGGCAATGTTGATCAGCCCGGTCACGCCCGAATGGATAAAGGTGGAATCGCCGATGACGGCAACCGTTTTGCCTTCGGTTTTTCCCTCGCCGGCAAGATTGAAGCCGTGAACGCCCGAAACCGACGCGCCCATGCAAAGGGTAGAATCCACCGCGCAAAGGGGCGGTTGGGCACCGAGCGTATAGCAACCGATGTCGCCCAAAACGGTGATTTTATTCTTTGCCAGCGTATAGTAAATACCGCGGTGGGGGCATCCGGCGCACATCATGGGCGGGCGGACGGGAATTTCGCTTTGCGGTG
>CAMOLD010000023.1 GCA_946618395.1 uncultured Clostridia bacterium | reverse complement strand
CCGAGGACCCCACCGAAGTCATTGAAATTCTGAAAACGATTTACGAGAAAAACAAAGAGCTGTTCGATACGGTCTTTGCCTTTGAAAAAGCCGAGGACGGTTCGGTCAGCCTGGTTCTCAATTCCCAAAACGGAAACGACCTTGCGGCAATTTTCAACCTCTTCTTTGGCATTCCCACGCAGGACGACGGCTGGGAAAACATGAATAGCCAGACGTTTGTTACAATTTTGCAAAGCCTTGCCGGAATGGACGTTTCCGGAATGTTTCAGACCATCGTTGGCGTTCCGCTGGAGGAAGTTCTGCCCGATCTTGTTTTGAAGGTGGATGGAACGCTGACCGACGGCGTTGGCGTCACCTTTGAATGGAACAACGGCGGCGAGACCGTTTATCTGATCAACGGAGTCAATATCCATTTTGTTGATGAAGTTCCGCAAATTGTTCCCACCGAGGACGAGATAGAAACCGCGTATGATTTCTCTATGCTTTCTCAAATCGCCCAGATGCTTATGATGTATTCCTTCTATTCATAAGATAACGCTGATTTTACCGTAAAAAGTGAAAGGCGGGCGCGCTTCCGTTTGGAAGCGTGCCCGCTCTTTTATGATTTGTTTTGCGTATTACTCGTTCAATTGGAAGGTCATTTTCACCGGGTTGTGGTCGGAGTAGGCAAAGCCGGTGTCAATCACCTCGGCGGTTTGAACGGTCACGTTATCGGTCACCATAAAACCGTCAATGGTAATTACAAATTGCCCTTCGTGGTAAGCGGAATCGGCGTTGCGGCAGCTGGGAACGGGGTTGCTCTCGTCAAACGGACGCACCAGGCTGATGTTTGTTCCGTCAAACGTTTCCGCGGGAATGGGTTGCGCCCAGGTGTAGTCTTTGTCAAACTCCCCAAACACCTTTTTGCCGTCCAAAAGGTCCTTGTTAAAGTCGCCGCCGGCAATGCAGTAGTTGCCTTTTGCATATTCGGCTTGCATATCCTCAATCAACAGTTTCAGCTGTTCGTTGGCAATTTTCCCGTCCGAGGTATATGCCGAAAGGTGGAAGTTGTAAAGCACCAAATCTTTGCCGTTGGCAACCTTGACGCGTGATTTGGAGTAGCAACGATCAAGGTCCAGCAGTTTGGTCAGCCCGGTTTCAATCGGCAGTTCCACGCGCTCCGCCTCGGTAATTTCCGCCTTGGCAAAGGTCATAATGCCGGATTTGGAAGCGCCGTGCGGGCGGAGAATGGGGTAAAAGAGGTAGGGCGAATCGTAGTTTTGCGCAAACACGCTGCTGTAACCTTCAAACGTGGGCGTCAGGTAGTCGCGCTCGTCAAAGCCGTAGCTACGGGTGGAGCCAATGTCCACCTCCTGCACAAAGCAAAAATCCTGGTTCTGGTCCAAAAGCTCGGCAATCTTTTTCAGGTTTGCGTCCAAGCGCTCTTTCGACCAGGCGCGGGATTCTTTTCCGCCGTCCATAAAAAAGCCGTAGTCGCTCTCGTAGGCGCCAAAGCCGATGTTGTAGGAAACCAGCGTGTAAGTCGTCTCGGTGGTAACGGTGTTTGCCGTTGCTTCGCCCTCGGGCTTCAGCGTTTGGTTGCCAATGCGGTGGTAGGCTATCAGAACATAGGCAACGTAAATGGCAACGATCAGCAAAATCGAAGCAAGAACCAGCCCGATAATTTTCAAAGCTTTTTTCATAGTTTCCTCCGCGTAGAGTAAAATGGGATATTGCATGTTCATTCTATCATAAAAACCAAAATTTTGCAAGAGGCAAAAAAATGATGGCAAAAATACCGCCGCCGGTTGACTTTTTCTTTCTTTTTCGCTATAATAAAAGGGAACTCTATGGAACAAAGGAGAAAAACAATGGAAGAACAAATCATCCGCATTCAAATCAAAACCAAAGGCGAGGTTTGCGAAATGAGCGATGCGCAAATTAAGGAATGGTATGAATCGCATATTGCCAAATTGTTTGACCCTGCCTACGGCACACCCGAAATCACCGTGGACGTGAAACGGACGAAAGCATGATGTTTGACCCCAAACCAACGCGCTATCCGTTTCCCAAATACACCGACCAACATTATCTGGTCGTCAAAAAGGATAACGGCTTGGTGTTTGATGAGAACTATCCCTATATCGACCGTTCGCGCGCGTTCCGCTTCAAGCAATTCTGGGTCCGCCTTCTGTTGCGGCTCATTGTGTTTCCGCTTGCCGTGGTGCGCCTGGGGTTGCGCGTGCGCGGCAAAAAGATTTTGAAACAGAACAAGGAACTGCTCCAAAAAGGGGTTGTTTCCTGCGCCAACCATGTGCACATGTGGGATTATATTTCCGTCATGAAAGCCATTTCTCCCCGCCGCCCAAACATTTTGGCGTGGGCAAGGAATTTGCGCGGTGAGAACGCATTTCTCATTCGCATGACGGGCGGCATTCCCATTCCGGAAGGGGATCCGAGCGCAACGCTTGCGTTTGTTCGCGCCGTTCAGGGGCAGTTGGCGCGCGGCGGCTGGCTCCATGTTTGCGCCGAGGGCAGTATGTGGGAGTATTATGCCCCCATTCGCCCCTTCAAAAGCGGCGTCGGCTTTTTTGCCGTGCTTTGCGAAAAACCGGTTTTGCCAATGGCGTTTTCCTATCGGAAACCAAACTGGATCCGCCGCGTCATCTTCCGGCAAACCGCTTGCCTGACCCTGACCATTGGGGAGCCGATCTTTTTTGACCCCTCGCTTCCCAATTCCGAGCGCATCGAGGATTTGACCAGGCGTTGCCATGCGGCGGTTTGCCGACTTGCCGGCATCGACCCCGAAAAGAACCCCTATCCCCCCATTTTTGAGAATAACGAGCGGGTCGATGATTACGGCCCCCTGGAATAACAAAAAAACGGGCGTTGCAACAAGAGGTTGCAACGCCCGTTTTTTGTCAGGTTGTCAAAAAGGAATCGGCAAATTCCGTTGCCAGCTTGTCGCACCGCTCGTTGTAGGGGTGTCCGGCGTGTCCCTTGACCCAAACCCATTCAATTTCGTGTTTGGCAACAAGTTCCAAAAGCTTTTCCCAAAGGTCGGGGTTCAGCGCCGCGCTCTTATCCGGCTTTTTCCAGCCGTGCGCGCGCCAGTTCTGCGCCCAGCCCTGCACCATCGCGTCCACAACGTATTTGGAATCCGACGTCAGCGTTACGCGGCAAGGCTCTTTGAGCGCCGAGAGCGCCTGGATGACGGCGGTCAATTCCATGCGGTTGTTGGTGGTTTCGGCTTCGCCGCCCGAAAGCTCTTTTTCGCGCCCGCGGTAGACGAGAATCGCGCCCCAGCCGCCCGGTCCGGGGTTGCCCCGGCAGGCGCCGTCGGTATAAATTTCAACTTCCTTCAAACCGGTTCCTCTCAAAAATCAAAAATATCGTGGATCAGAATGTGTTTCAGCTCATCTTCCAGCTTTTCGGCAAACAGGGCAAAGCCCAAATCGTTGGGGTGAACGCCGTCCACCGTGCAGGCGTCGCCAAACCGACCGCGGAAGATGGAAGCGCCGTCAATCAGCCAAACGTTTTTGTCGCCGGTTTCACGTGCGTATTTCCAAACGTCCAAAATCGCGTCGCGCCGGGCAAGGGAAGCTGTCAGGTCCACTTCAAAATCCGGGCGCGAAATCAGAATATAGGGAATATCCGGGTGCGCTTTCCGAATGGTCTGATACATTTTTTTGTTGCTTTCGCGCAGGTAATCGGGGTCGTCGGCATTGTGGTCGTAGTCCGAAACAAAGGCGAGCATGGGGAGTGTTGCCATATAATTGACAATCGCGTCCTCTGCCAGCGCGTTACCCGAAAAGCCCAGGTTGATGTGATCCAGGTGCAGGTTGCGCGAGATGATGTTTTGGTATGCGTTTCCGGGGTGCGAAGCGCAGGCGCCCTGGGTAATGGAACTGCCGTAATAGACGATGGGCAGTTTTTCGCGGTAGGAACAGCCGGCTTCCAGTTTGGAGCCTTCTTTCAGCCCGATGAACAAGTTTTTCACATCGGCATAGAGCGGGAAATGAATGGTAAAGCTCCGCATTTTGCTATCCGGCAAATCAAACACCGCTTCAAATCCGTCTTTTTCCTTCATTCCGCCGTAAGGGGGAATAAAGCTTTTGCGGTAACGGGAAATCCCGGTTACCGGGTCGTCAATGTAAAGGTCAAATCCGGCAATACCCAAAAGCGACATGTGCGAGATTTTGGAATAGTCCGGAATCTCGGCGTGAATGGCAATGTAAGGCGAGTCAGTAGAAAAACGCACGCGGCCACCCGCCGTGTTGCGGAACAGGTAGGCAACGCCCTTGTTGGTCGCCTCTGCCACGTCGTCGGGCAGACGTTTGAAGACCGGCTCGGTCGTCGGGTTGTAAAAGCCGTAAAGCGCAAACGGCGGTTTGCGAACGTCATAAAGCCGGACGTCGGACTTGTTGATCGCATTGTCAACGCGCAAATTGGGATCGGGATGAACTTCCTGCATGGCAAAAACTCCTTCTTCATCAACGTTGTGATAAATTCATTATAAATGAAAAAAGCCGGAAAGTCAACCTTTCCGGCAAAAACAGTCAGTTTTTTTTCATTTGCCGCAAAAACAGGAATACGGCGGCAATCGTAATGGCAAGGTCATAGCCGAGCACCCAAAGAAAATGCGGGAGTGCGCCGGCAAAATCCGCGGCTTGCATGGCGCGCGTCAATTCCACGGCATGAACGAAGGGGAACAGATTGGCAATCTTTTCAAAGACGCCGCCAACCAGCGCCAAATCAAACCAAATGCCCGAGAGCCATGCCGAAAGGTTGGTCAAAAGCGCGCCGCAAATACCGCCTACTTGCTTGTCGGTCAAAATACTGCCGAACAAAAGCCCCATGGAAATATAAAGCCACGCGTTGGGCAGAACGGCAAGCAGAACCAAGAACAAATTTGCCGAGAAGGGGAGCCGCAAAATCAGCGCCAGGAGGTAGCAAACCACCGTTTGCGCCAGCGCAATGGGAATGATGGGCAGGGTGTAACCAAGAATGAAAGAATGCGCGCCCATGGGCGTTGCGTAAAGCCGCTGTAAAAACGCCCCGGAACGGTCTTTTGCAATCAGAAGGGCAGAAAACAAGGTTAAAAATGAAAGTCCGAAGCAGGCAACGCCGGGGGTAAGATGCGAAATTTCAAACAGCTCGACCTCTTTGGGGACATTTGCCTGGATTGCCGAAAGCAACAAGAGTAAAACCGCGGGAAAACCGATCCCGAAAAACAGGGTGAGCGGATCGCGCAAAATCTCCTTTGCCGTCCGCACCGCAAAACGATAAGTTTTCATTGTGCCGCCCCCTTTCGGATCAAAAAGACGAAGGCGTCTTCCAGTTTTTCGCATCCGGTCAGCGTTTTCAGCTCTTCCACCGTTCCAACCGCCAAAAGTTTTCCTTCTTTCATAATGCCAACGCGGTCGGAGAGCATCTCTGCCTCCTCCATATAGTGGGTGGTCAGAATGGTGGTCACCGTTCCTTTCAGGGCGCGAATCATGTCCCAAAGTTCGGCGCGCGCCAGAACGTCCAACCCAAGGGTGGGTTCATCCAAAAAGAGGATTTTCGGGTCGCCGATGAGCGCCATGGCAATGCTGATGCGGCGTTGCCAACCGCCCGATAGCTTTCCGGCGCGGCGGTTGCGGACCGAATCCAGCCCGAACTGTTTGGCAATCGCTTCGGATTTTTCGTTTGCCTCCTTTTTGCCAAACCCGTAGGCGGCGGCAATCAGTTGCAGGTTCTCAAAAACGGTCAAATTCGGCGCAACGGCGGTCTCCTGCGGGGAAATGGCAATCAACCGTTTGACCTCTTCGCGGTCATGGACAATGCTTTTGCCAAGCAGGATCGCGTCGCCCGAGGTCGGGCTGGAAAGGGTGGAGAGCATTTTGACGGTGGTTGTTTTTCCGGCACCGTTCACGCCCAAAAGCGCAAACAGCTCGCCTTCCTTCACCGCAAGGTTCAAATCGTCCACCGCCGTGACCGCCGGGTATCGTTTGGTCAGGTGTTCGCATTGAATGGCATTCATTGTTTGGGTTCCTCCTTGTGATAGCGCGATTGCAGACCCAAATAAAAATCGGTCAGAACGCGCGACATTGTTTCTTCATTCCAGTCAAAATAGGACGTTGCAACCATGGTGGCAATCCCGTGGACAACCGTCCACATTTCCAAATAGAAAAGCAGGGCGTCATCGTGGGAAAGCCCCAGCGTTTTTTGCAAAAGCGCCAAAAACGGTTCCAGTTGCGTGGGGTCCTCGGTCGGGTTTTTCACCCGGTCGCGCAAAAACAACCAGCGAAAAAGTTGCGGCTCCTCCCGGGCAAAGGTAATGTAGGCAATTCCGGCGGCGCGGTAGGGGCGATCGGAGTCTTTCATCGCTTCTTCCGTTTTGCGGTTGTAAAGCGCGACCGCCTCGCTGTAGGTTGCCTGTTCCAATTCCCCAAACGAGGAAAACTGCGAGCAGACAGGTTGCGTGGAAACGCCCAGTTTTCGCGCTACGGCGCGCGTTCCAAGGGCTTCGCTTCCGCCTTCCCGAATCACATCCAGCGCCGCTTTCAAAATCATTTCTTTTGTAATCTGTTGTTTTTTCGGCATGAGCTCCTCCAAAATAACAATTGTTATATAACGGATGTTATTATATCATACAATCCGGAAAAATGCAAGTATTTTCAAAAATTTTCTTTTTTTGTTGACAAACCGAAAAAAACATGATAGAATAAGTATAACATTTTTATGCGAAAGGAGAACAGGCAATGAAATCGTATTTCTATTATGCGGTAAACGGTCGATTTTATAGCGCCTATTCTCAAAAGGGGTGTTCTGTTTTCGCATAATTTTTCAAAAAATGAAATGTGCGATAAACGGTTGCAAGCCCCGAAAAAAATTCCGGGCTTTTGCGGCAACCGTTCAAAGAGGGACACGCGCAACCCGGAGGTTTTTCGGGCGCGCGTGTCTGTTTTTTGTATAAAGGAGAAGAGGTATGAAATCCTTGGAAACCATTCGGAAAGAGATCGATTCGGCGGACGAGCAGATTGCCGCGGCGTTCTGCAAAAGAATGCAAGCCGTGCGGCAAATTGCCGATTATAAAAAAGAACGCGGTCTGCCCGTTTATGATCAAGAACGCGAGGAAGAAATTTTGCGCCGCGCGGGCGAGCGCGTAGCCGACGAGGAACTGCGCGGCTACTACCGGCTGCTGCAAAAGGATCTCATGCAAATTTCCCGCAGTTATCAGCAAAAGGCAATGGACGGAATGAAAATTTCGTTTTGCGGAACGCAGGGGGCGTTTGCGGCGCTCGCCGTGGAAAAACTCTTTCCGGACGGTGCCGCCATGCCATACGGCGATTTTGCCGCCGCCTACCGCGCGGTGGAAAACGGGGAATGCGACAGCGCCGTTCTGCCGGTGGAAAACAGCTTCGCCGGCGAAGTAGGCGTGGTGTGTGACCTTTTGTTTTCCGGCTCGCTTTACATCAACCGGGTATTGGACCTTTCCATCACGCAAAATCTGTTGGGCGTTAAGGGGAGCAGTTTGCAAACCGTGCGGCGTGTGGTCAGCCATCCGCAGGCGCTTGCCCAATGCAATTCTTTTATTCAAAAGCAAGGGTATGAGCAGCAGGAGTTTTCCAATACGGCGCTTGCCGCCAAATACGTTGCTGAGCAGAATGATACCGCGCTGGCGGCAATCGGAACGCGCGAGGCGGGCGAATTGTTCGGTTTGGAAACGCTTGCCGCTGGCATTCAGGAAAGCAACCGGAACACCACGCGTTTTGTGGTGCTTTCCAGAACCGAGTGCACCCGGCCGCGCCGCGAGGACGATTGCTTTTTCCTCACCTTCACGGTCAAAAACCAGGCAGGGGCATTGGCAAAGGCGATCCGCATCATCGGTGACCGCGGGTTCAACCTGCGCAGTTTGCATAGCCGCCCCATGAAATCGCTCGTTTGGCAATACTATTTTTATCTGGAATGCGAGGGCAACGTCCGCTCGCAGGAGGGCAAGGAGATGCTGGAAGAATTGCAAAGCGTTTGCGATAAACTCAAAGTTGTGGGCAGCTATTCCTGCCGGGAAGGAGAAAGCGTATGATTTTGCCGGTTCGTTTGGGCGAGCGGTCCTATGACGTTGTCATTGCGCGCGGCGTATTGCAGCGCGCAGGCGAAGAGCTGAACCTTGCCCGCAAGGTGTTGATCGTTACCGACGGCGGCGTTCCGGCGGTTTATGCGCAAACGGTTGCAAAAGCCTGCAAACGGGCAAAAATCGTTACCGTGGCGCAGGGGGAGGAGAGCAAGAGCTTTTCCTGCCTGCAAGACGTTCTTGGCGAAATGCTGGCGTTTGAAATGACGCGCGGAGACTGCGTTGTTGCCGTTGGCGGCGGCGTTTGCGGCGATCTTGCCGGTTTTGCGGCGTCCATCTATATGCGCGGGGTGGATTTTTACAATATTCCAACAACCCTTCTTTCCCAGGTGGATTCCTCGATCGGAGGCAAAACCGCCGTCAATTTCGGCGGTGTCAAAAACCCGGTCGGCAGTTTCTATCAGCCAAAAAAGGTGCTGATCGACCCGGACGTGCTTTCCACGCTGGATGCGCGGCAATTCCGCGCGGGACTTGCCGAGGTGGTCAAAATGGCGGCAACAAGCAACGCCGCGTTGTTTGAAAAAATGGAGAAAGAGCCGGTGGAAACCTGGCTTGACGAATTGATTTACCGGGCTTTGGAAATCAAAAGGGACATTGTGGAAGCCGATGAACGCGAAGCCGGTATGCGCAAAATCCTCAACTTTGGGCATACCGTTGGCCATGCCGTCGAGGCAGTCTGCACCCCGGCGCTGTTGCACGGCGAATGCGTGGCAATCGGAATGCTCTCTATGTGCAGCTTTCAAGTAAAACTCCGCCTCATTTCCGTTTTGAAAAGCGTTGGCTTGCCAACCACCTGCCCGGCCAACCCAGAGCAACTTATACCAGCCATTCTGCATGATAAAAAAGCAACTGCGAATGGCATCGACTGCGTAACGGTCGAAGAAATCGGTAGGGCAAACATCGTCCGTCTTTCGGCGGCGCAAATCAAAAACCGCATTCTCACAGCATACAGAGGGAACTGAAACATGAAATTCGGATTGATCGGCGAAAAACTTCCCCATAGCTATTCCAAGCGCATTTTTGAGGAGATTTTTCATTATCCGTCCTATGATTTGATCGAGTTAAAGCAAGAGGAACTTGCCGGCTTTGTCGCAACCACCAACCTGGATGCTTTCAATGTCACCGTCCCATATAAAACCGCGGTCATTCCGCTGCTACAAGGAATTGATGAAAAGGCAAGGCGCATCGGCGCGGTCAATGCCGTCCGCCGCGAAAAAGACGGACTTTACGGCACGAACACCGATTATGACGGTTTGCGCCTGTTGCTGTTGCAATCGGAAATTCCGATCCGGGGCAAAACGGTGCTGATTTTGGGGACCGGCGGAACCTCCAAAACCGCAGAGGCGGTTTGCCGGGACCTCGGAGCCAAAAAAATCCTCAAAGTCAGCCGTCAAAAAATGGACGGCGCCATTGGCTATGGGGAAGCACCGCAAGCCGGTGGAGATGTAATTATCAACACCACCCCCTGCGGAATGTTTCCGAAAACGCAGGAACGCCCCGTCAATCTGGCGGAGTATTCCGGCATTTGCGGCGTTGTGGACGTCATTTATAATCCCTTGGAAACGGCATTGGTGCAACAGGCAAAAGACCTGGGCATTCCCGCCGTTTCGGGGCTTTTGATGCTTGCTGCGCAGGCGGTCTCTGCCGAGGCGTTCTTTTTGGGCAAGCAGATCACCGAAGCGCAAATTCAAAAACGCGCGGCGGAAGTGGAAAGACTGTTGCGCGAAACCATCGAAAATCTGATTCTGATTGGTATGCCGGCGGTCGGCAAAACGTCGGTGGGGACCCTGCTGGCGCAACAATCGGGGCGCCGGTTTTATGACACCGATGTCGAATTGGAAAAACAGATCGGTTCCATCCCGGATTTTATCCGTGACCGTGGGGAATCGGCGTTCCGGGATGCGGAAAGCAAACTAATTGCCGATTTGACCGCCAATCTTCGCGGCGCGGTCATCGCAACCGGCGGCGGCGCCGTTTTGCGGGAGGAAAATCGCCGCGCTTTGCGCGAAAACGGGCGGGTGATCCTGCTGGAACGGAGCGCGGATGCCATCGTGTTTGATCCTTCGCGCCCGCTTTCGGACACCCGGGAAAAATGGCTTTCCCTTTGGGAACAACGCAAGCCTGTGTATCGCGCGTTTGCAAATGTCACTGTTACCGATTTTCAAACGCCGGAGGAAGCATGCCGACGTATTTGGGAGGAATTGAAACAATGAAACTGCTTGTTTTGAACGGACCAAACCTCAATCTGCTCGGCATCCGCGAGCCAGATATTTACGGCAAGGAAAGCTATGCGGCGCTTGTCCGTGCGGTCAAAGAAGAATGCCGCCGGCGCGCCATCGGCGTCAAAATTCTGCAAAGCAATTCCGAGGCGGCGCTCGTCACCGCCATTCAAAAAGCATACGGGAAATATGACGGAATCATCATCAATCCCGCGGCATACACCCATACCAGCGTTGCCCTGTTGGATGCCGTTAAAGCCGTCGGCATTCCAACGGTGGAGGTCCACCTTTCGGATGTCTCCAAGCGTGAAGATTTCCGCAAAATATCCTATGTTGGTCTTGCCGCAAAGAAGACCATTGCCGGCAAGGGCATTGCCGGGTATCTGGAAGCAGTCGCATTTTTTGCCGAAGGAGCAAAGGCATGAAAGTTTGCATTCGGGTAGGCATGGCAAAAGGGCAGGTGCAAGCGCCGCCTTCCAAAAGTGACGCCCACCGCGCGCTGATTTGCGCGGCGTTGGCAAACGGGACTTCGGTTGTTCGCGGCATTGTCCAAAGCCAGGACCTTCTTGCAACGTTGGATTGTATTCGTGCATTGGGCGCAAACGTTGCACTTTGCGGCAATACCGCAACAATCACCGGCGGAGCCGGTCCGTTTTTGGATCAATTCCCTTGCCGGGAAAGCGGCAGCACCCTGCGCTTTGTCCTTCCGTTGGCGCTGTTGCGCAAAACCCCGTGCGTTTTTTCGGGCAGTCCGCGCCTTTTGGAGCGTCCGATGGAAGTTTACCGCGAAATTTGCGAACGTCAAGGACTTTCCTATGCTCTCAAAGACGGCAAAATTCAAGTTTGCGGTCCGCTTTCTGCCGGGAGTTTCTCTTTGCGCGGTGATCTTTCCAGCCAATTTATTACCGGCTTGTTGTTTGCGCTGCCGCTGTTGCCTGCGGAGAGCAAACTGACCGTTTTGCCGCCGTTTGCCAGCCGCCCCTATGTGGAGCTGACGCTTGCCACCCTTTGCAAATTCGGTATTCGGGTGGAACAACCCGATTCCTTGACTTTTGTTATCCCCGGCAATCAGACCTACCGCCCCGCCGATTACGAAGTGGAGGGTGACTGGTCCAACGCCGCGTTTTATGAGGCGCTTAACCTGCTCGGCGGCAAGGTTCGCGTTTCGGGCTTGAATCCCGATTCCAAGCAGGGCGACCGGGTTTACCAAAGCATTTTTTCAAAAATTCTCTCCGGCGCACCGACGGTGGATGTTTCCGATTGTCCGGACCTTGCTCCTATCCTCATGGCATTGGGCGCGGCATTTCACGGAATCACCCTGCAAAACACCGCACGGCTGAAAATGAAGGAGAGCGACCGCGGCGCCGCTATGGCAGAGGAGCTTGCCAAATTCGGCGTGTCCTGTAAAGTAGAGGAGAATACCATCATCGTTTCGGGTGGGAAGCTGCAAAAACCAACGGAAACGATTTGCGGTCACAATGACCACCGGATCGTGATGGCGTGCGCCACATTGCTCACCCGCACCGGCGGCGAGATTGAGGGCGCCGAAGCGGTGGAAAAAAGCAACCCTGCCTACTTTGAAGACCTACAAAACCTCGGAATTGGAGTTACGATTCATGGAACTGTCAACCAATAAAAAAATACTCATCGTCGGGCTTGGGCTTTTGGGCGGAAGTTATGCGCAGGCGCTCTCCCGGCAGGGCTTTTCGGTCCGCGCCATTACCAGGCGGCAGGATTCGGTCGATTTTGCCCTTGAAAAAGGATGGATCGAAGCCGGGAAAACCGAACCCGACCCCGAATGGATCGGCTGGGCGGACCTGACCGTCCTTGCCCTCTATCCGCATATTCTGCTCGAATGGTTGCAGGCAAACGCAAAATACTTTTCCCCCGGCGCGTTCGTCACCGATGTGACCGGCGTCAAATCCGCCATCGTTGACCGCGCGCAGGAGCTGATGCCCGAAGGGGTCGAGTTCATTGCGGCGCACCCCATGGCGGGGCGCGAGGTTTGCGGGGTGGAGAACAGCACCGCCGAAATCTTCCGCGGCGCCAACTATATTGTAACGCCAACCGAAAAGAATACGCCAAAGGGAATTGCGCTTTGCCGTTCTTTGGGCGAGCGACTGGGCTTTGCGCGGGTCAGCGAACTCTCGCCCGAAAAGCATGACCGCATCATCGCCTATGTCTCGCAGCTCACGCATTGCATTGCCGTTTCGCTCATGACCTGCAATATGGACCCCCGCTTGCAGGATTACACCGGCGACTCCTTCCGCGACCTGACCCGCATTGCCCGCATCAACGAGGAGATGTGGAGCGAATTGTTCCAAATCAACAAAGAGGCGCTCATCTCGCAAATCGACGCCTTTGCAGGGGAACTGCACCGCATTCGCACCTACCTGTCCGACGGGAACGAGGAAAAACTCAAAGAAATGATGCGCCTTTCCACCGAGCGGCGCGCGCTGTTCGATAAACCGTTGCAAAAATCCGAATAAAAAGAGGTGACCCGATATGAATATGAATTTCAAACGCAAACTTCCAATCCCAATGGAAATCAAAAGGCTCTATCCGCTAACGCCGGAACTGGAAGCTGTCAAAGACAAGCGGGATGAGGAGATCAAAGCGGTTTTTGAAGGGAAGAGCAATAAGTTTATCATTGTCATTGGCCCCTGCTCGGCGGACAGCGAGGACGCCATGCTGGACTATGCCAACCGCCTGATGCACCTGCAGGAGCAAACCAAAGAAAAACTGCTTCTCATCCCGCGGGTCTATACCAACAAACCGCGCACGGTGGGGGACGGCTACAAGGGAATGCTCCACCAGCCCGACCCAAAGAAAGAATCCGATCTGCTTGCCGGAATTGTTGCCATTCGCCGGATGCATACCCGTGTGCTTGCCGAAACCGGACTTTCCACAGCCGATGAAATGCTTTATCCTGAAAATCACCGCTATCTTTCGGACCTGCTTTCCTATGTTGCCGTGGGCGCGCGGAGCGTGGAAGACCAGCAGCACCGCCTGACCGCCAGCGGCTTGAACATTCCCGTTGGCATGAAGAACCCCACCGGGGGCGACCTCTCTGTGTTGATGAACTCCATTACCGCGGCACAGCACGGGCACGCGTTCATCTACCGCGGCTGGGAGGTGGAAACCGAGGGCAACCCCCATGCCCATGCCATTCTGCGCGGCTATGTCAACAAACACGGCGAATCGCTGCCCAACTATCATTATGAGGACCTTGCCCATCTTGCGGCGCTGTATGCCGAGCGCGAACTTGCCAACCCCGCCGTGTTGGTGGACACCAACCATGCCAATTCCGGCAAACGGTATGCCGAGCAACCGCGCATTGCCAAAGAAATTTTGCATTCCTGCCGCCAAAACCGCGAGATTGGCGCTTTGGTCAAGGGGCTGATGATTGAAAGCTACATCGAGGACGGCGCGCAAAAAATTGGCGAAGGGTGCTACGGCAAATCCATCACCGATCCCTGCCTGGGCTGGGAGAAAACCGAGCGCCTTTTGTTGGAGGTTGCCGATCTGCTTTGATGTCTGAACAGAAAAAACAAGGACCGTTCCCGAAGGAACGGTCCTTTTCTTTTGCAGTTTTTCTAAAAAGATCAGCGGTTGCGAATGGCGTCAATCGGGCGGCGGCGCGCAATGTTCCAAACCGGCAGGAAGGAAGCAATTGCGGCAACGCCCAGGCTGATTAAGAACATCAAAGCCAGCTGGCGCACGCCAAAATTCAATAGCGTCACCGTCAATCCGCTTTTGCGGAATCCGCGGTTGATTAACACTACCGTGGCAATCGTTGCGGCAACGGCAAGCAGATAGTTGATCAGCGCAATGATAAACGATTCGCTGAAAAAGATTTTGAACACGTCGGAGGAGCGGGCACCCACGGCGCGCAAAATGCCAATCTCGTGCCGCTTGTAGGAAATGGAAACCGAAATAAAGTTCATCAAAAGCAGGGCGGAGAAAGCGGCAAATCCA
This sequence comes from uncultured Clostridia bacterium, assembly GCA_946618395.1. Classification (GTDB taxonomy): domain Bacteria; phylum Bacillota; class Clostridia; order Oscillospirales; family CAG-272; genus UMGS1865. Next base: position 179 of record CAMOLD010000023.1, on the reverse strand, counting down.
ATGCCCACATAAAGGAATACTTTTGCGGCAACCTCAATAAAGCTGTTAAAATTGTCCAGCGAGTTCATCACCTGGTTTTTCAGCTCAAATTTCAAATCTTCACCATCGGTATAGCTTAATTCCACCAGCTTTTGCACGCCGGCTTTGTCGCGCGGCATGGGGGCAATGGCAAACGACCA
>CAMOLD010000022.1 GCA_946618395.1 uncultured Clostridia bacterium | reverse complement strand
ATGGAGAGCACCATTGCCATGGTCAAAACAAAGCAAAGGATTCTTCTTTTCATGTGTCTTTCTCCTTTTGAGAATAAAATTCGCCGGGGAAAAATGGACATAGTATGCCCTTTTGATACTTATATTATAGAAGACTTTTTTGGGTTTGTCAATAAAACAATTTTTACGCGGCATGCAACAATTTTTACCTTCTTTAATTTATATGGTATTTTTTCGCTCTTTTGCGCGCGTTTTTTTGCAATTTTGCACCAAAACCGCTTGACTTTTTGGGAATTTTGGCTAAAATAAATTGCAAAGAAATTTTGCAAAATTTTTGCAAATTGCGCCAAGGGGGGAGAAGATGCGAAAGTTCAAAGCCATTTATTTGACCATTCCGGCGCTCTTCGCGGCGCTGATTGCCGCCCTGACGCTCATTCCTATCCCCTTCTCCTTTTTAGGCGTTCCCGTAACCTTGCAGACCTTTGCCGTTGCTTTTTGCGGTTTTCTTTTGGGCTGGAAAATGGGCCTGTGCTCGGTTGGACTCTACCTGTTTTTGGGAGCGGTCGGGCTTCCCGTTTTTGCCGGCTTTCAAGGGGGCTTTCAACGCCTGATTGGTCCCACCGGCGGTTTTCTCTTCGGCTTTTTGCCGCTGGCGGCTTGTTGCGGGCTTGCCGTCTGCTTCCGCCGCCCCTGGCACCGCCGGGTTTTCGGCATTCTTTTGGGTGTTGGCGGGCTTCTGATTTGTCATCTTTTTGGGGTTTTACAGCTAACAGGTGTGAGCAAACTGCAATTTTGGGTTGCAGTTTCCGGCGCCTCGCTCCCCTTTTTGCCAAAGGATTTGCTCTCGATTTTTTCGGCGTTTGCGCTGGCGTTTTTGCTTCGCCGCCGTCTCCCCTTTTTGCGCGCTTTCGGGAAGGAATAAAAATTTTTGCAAAACCGCTTGACAAATTTTATAAGTTGTGATAAAATCACTTTATCTTATTTTTTGATATGCAAATGCTTTGATGGAATTATTCCCCCGTCAACATCCGCTTGCAGAGAGCCGTTGGTTGGTGCAAAACGGCACGGTGGACGCAGGAAGTCTCATTCCGGAGCAGAATTTCCCAACGCAGTTTTGCAAGTAAGAAATTCCGGCTTGCCCCGTTACCTTGGCAAAGGGCTTTTTTCGAGCCCGTTGAGTTGACCGCCCCCGCGGCGGTAAACAGGGTGGTACCGCGAACGATTGTTTCGTCCCTGAAACCAATGAGAACATTGGTTTCGGGGCTTTTTTGATTTTTGTTTTCATTTTAAGGAGGATTTTTTCCATGTCCAAAACCATTCAAATTGCCGACCGAACGCTCTGCCGCGAGGGCAGCGCCTTCAGCTTTAAAGAAAAGACCGAAATTGCGCGCCATTTGGAGCGACTGCGCGTTGACGCCGTTGAACTGCCCGAAATTGCCAACGTTCGCGCCGATATGCTCCTGATTCGCACCGTGGCTTCCTTTGTGAAAACCGCGGCGCTCTCGGTTGCCGTTGGCAGCAGCGAAGAAAGCCTGCAAAACGCCATTCTTGCGCTTTCCTCGGCCGCCCGTCCGCGCATTCGGGTGGAAGTTCCGGTCTCCCCCGTTGGCATGGAATATCTGGCGCACCGCAAGCCGCAAAAAATGCTGGAATGGATTGCCGCCTGCGTTTCCACCGCGAAAAAATCGGTTGCCGACGTGGAATTCTGCGCCCTGGACGCCACCCGCGCCGAGCCAGACTTTTTGAACAGTGCCGTTCGCGCCGCCGTGGAAGCCGGCGCAACAAGCGTTACCATTTGCGATAGTGCCGCCGAAACCCTGCCCGACGAGTTTGCCGCGTTTGCCGCCCCGATGATTGAGGCCGCCGGCGTTCCCGTTGGTGTTCTTTGCTCCAACCGCACCGGCCTTGCCGCCGCCGAAGCGCTCATGGCCATCCGCCGCGGCGCAAGCGCCGTGAAAACCGACGTGGACGGCTCGACCGTTCCGCTGGACTCCTTTGCCGAGGTTTTGCGCGCCTGCGGAAACCGCTACGGCATGGAAGCGCGCATTTGCATTACCGAGCTGCAACGCACGGCAAAACAGATTCGCCGCATCAGCCAAACGGCAAAGGAAATTCCCGCCCTGCCCCAACCAAACGAGGATTTGATTTTGAGCGAAAAGGACTCTCTGCAAGACGTGATTGCCGCCGTGACGCGGCTGGGCTACGACCTTTCGGAAGAGGACCAGAAAAAGGTCTATGAAGAATTTTGCCGCACCGCCGCCAAAAAGCAGGTTGGCGCACGCGAGCTGGACGCCATTGTTGCCAGCACGGCGTTGCAGGTTCCGCAAACCTATCAGCTGGTCAATTATGTGGTCAACAGCGGAAATATCATCACCACCAGCGCGCAAATCACCCTTTTGAAGGACGGAAAACAGCTTTCCGGCATCAGCATGGGGGATGGTCCCGTTGCCTCGGCGTTCAACGCCATTGAGCAGATTGTTGGACACCACTACGAGCTGGATGATTTTCAAATTCAATCGGTTACCGAGGGGCGCGAAGCGCTTGGCTCGGCATTGGTTCGTTTGCGCTCCGAGGGACGCCTTTACGCCGGAAACGGTATTTCCACAGATATCATCGGTGCCGCAATTCGCGCATACCTGTCCGCGCTGAACAAAATGATTTATGAGGAGGCAGAGGCATGAAACTTTCCTTTTCCACAAAGGGCTGGCACCAATCCGGCTTTGCGGAATTTTGCAATCTTGCCGAGGATTTGAAGCTGGACGGAATTGAATTGCACAACATTCACGGCAATTTGTTCTCCGACCCCAAAAGCCCCCTGCGCGATGCAACCGCTCCGGCAACGCTGCGCCTCCTGCGCGAAAAAAAGCTCTCCATTCCCGCGGTGGACGTTCTTGCCGATATTGCAGGTGACGAAACAGTTGCCGAACGCGAAATTCGCGAATGCCTGCACATTGCCTCCCTGTTCCACATCAAGGCAATCCGCCTGCACGCAAACGCCTCCCAAACCCCCGAAAAAGCCGTTGAAAAAACCGCCGCGCTGGTTGCAAAACTCCTGCCCGAAGCCGAAAGCGCCGGCGTCCTCTTCCTGATTGGCACCGAAGGGCTTTTTGCCCGCACCGACCGGTTGAGCGAGTTCCTTGGCAGGTTTGCCAGCGATTATCTCGGCGCCGTTTGGCAGGTTTGCGCGGCTTGGTTCGGCGGCGGCGAAAGCGCCGGAGAAATTATTAAAAATTTGGGCGCTTACGTGCGCCATGTCCACCTGAACGACGCAAAAAAGACGCCGGACGGGGTGGAATACTGCCTGCTGGGCGAGGGAGAAATCAACATTGGCGAGGTTATGCGCGCTTTGCGCTCGGTCAACTACGACGGCTTTATCTCGCTGGTGTGGGACCCCTCCTGGTGCCCCGAGCTGGATGACGCCGAAATTGTGCTTTCCCAGTTTGCAAACTATATGAAGCAATTCGGCGACCCTTCCCGCCGCGAACGCACGCTTTATTGGAACCGCGCGCACACCGGCAACTTTATTTGGAAAAAGGATTTGCTGATTGACGCAACATTCTCGGACGTTCTGGACCAAATGGTGGAGCATTTTCCCGACCAGTATGCCTTCAAATACACCACGCTGGATTACACCCGCACCTATGAGGAGTTCCGCAAAGACGTGAACACTTTTGCCCGCTCGCTGATCGCGCTGGGCGTCAAAGCCGGATCGCACGTGGCTGTTTGGGCTTCCAACGTTCCGCAATGGTATATCGCATTTTGGGCAACCGTCAAGCTTGGCGCGGTACTGGTCACGGTAAACACCGCCTATAAGATCCATGAGGCGGAATATCTGCTCCGCCAGTCGGACACCCATACCCTGGTGATGACCGAGGGCTCCAAGGACACGCACTACGGCAAAATTATTGCCGAGCTTTGCCCCGAGCTGGAAAAGTTGAAGCCCGGCGAACAGCTGCACGCAAAGCGGCTTCCCTTTTTGCGGAACGTGATTACCGTCGGTTTCTCGCAAAAAGGCTGTTTGACCTGGAAAGAGGCATGGGACCGCTCCGGCGAAGTCCCGCGGGAGGAAGTTTTGCGCATGGCCGCCGCCGTTGACCCGGACGACGTTTGCAACATGCAATACACATCGGGAACCACCGGCTTCCCCAAAGGCGTTATGCTCACCCACCGCAACATTGTCAACAACGGCAAGTGCATTGGCGACCGGATGGATCTTTCCACCGCCGACCGCATGATGATTCAGGTGCCCATGTTCCATTGCTTTGGCATGGTGCTTGCCATGACCGCCTCCATGACGCACGGGGCAACGCTTTTGCCGCTCCCCTACTTCTCGCCCAAGCCGGCGCTCGCCTGCATCCATAACGAACACATCACCGCCTTCCACGGCGTTCCAACTATGTTCATCGCGCTTCTCAACCACCCGGATTTCCCCAAAACCGATTTTTCCTATATGCGCACCGGCATCATGGCGGGCAGTCCCTGCCCCATTTCCGCTATGCGCGACGTGGTGGAAAAGATGCACATGACCGAAATTACCATCGTTTACGGTCAAACCGAGGCGTCCCCCGGTTGCACCATGAGCTCCACCGACGACCCGTTGGAAGTCCGCGTTGGAACGGTCGGCCGACCAATGCCCGAGATTGAATGCAAGGTCATCAACCCCGAAACCGGCGAGGAATGCCCGGATAACGTGCCCGGCGAGTTTGTTGCGCGCGGATACAACATTATGAAGGGCTACTACAAAATGCCCGAGGCAACTGCCGCCGCCATTGACAAGGACGGCTGGCTCCATACCGGCGACCTTGCCGCACGCACGCCGGAGGGCAATTTCCGCATCACGGGTCGCCTGAAAGACATGATCATCCGCGGCGGCGAGAACATTTATCCCAAAGAAATTGAAGAATTTATCTATACCAACCCAAAGGTCAGCGATGTGCAGGTCATCGGTGTTCCCGACGAGCAATACGGCGAGGAAATTATGGCTTGCGTCATCCTCAAAGAGGGCGAAACCATGACCGAAGAGGAGCTGAAGGCATTTGTTGCGGCAAGCATGGCGCGCCATAAAGTGCCGCGATATGTGGAGTTTACCGACGCCTTCCCCATGAATGCCGCCGGAAAGATTCTCAAATATCAGATGCGCGAAAACGCCATCAAAAAACTCGGGCTGGAAAAAGCCGGCAAGGTGGTGACGGCATAATGCGCAACGGTTTTGAAATTTGGGACGCGCATTGCCACGTCTACCCCGAAAAAATTGCCGCGCGTGCCGTTGCAGGGACCGACGCTTTTTACAGCACCGTTGCCGCCGGGCGCGGGACCATTCCCGACCTGATTGCCGCAGGAACCGCCTGCGGCGTGGACAAGTTTGTTGTTCAATCGGTTGCAACCACGCCAAAGCAGGTTGCCAGCATCAACCGCTTTATTGCCGAGGCGGTTGCCGCCGCCCCCGAACAGTTAATCGGTCTTGGCACCATTCATCCCGCCGCCGAGGACATTGCCGCCGATGTGCGCGACCTTGCCGCCCTCGGTCTGCACGGCATCAAAATCCACCCCGACATTCAGGGTTACCGCATTGACGATCCGCTTTTCTTCCCCGCCTATGCGCTTTGCGAGAAGCTGGATTTGCCGATTCTGATGCACACCGGCGACAGCCGCTACGACTACTCCAACCCCAACCGCCTGTTGCCGGTTTTGCAAAAATTTCCGCACCTGCGCGTTGTGGGAGCGCATTTTGGCGGCTGGTCCATTTGGGAAGAAGCGGCGGAAAAGCTCGCCGGCATTCCCAACCTTTGGGTGGATTGCTCCTCCACCATGCCCTTTATGAAGGGCGGAAACAAAAAAGAGCGCGTGGAAAACTTGATTCGCAAATACGGCGTGGACCGCGTGCTGTTCGGCACCGACTACCCCATGTGGAGCCACAGGCAGGAATTGGACTTCTTTTTTGAGCTGGACCTGACCGACGAAGATCGCCGCGCCATCCTTTCGGAAAACGCAAAAAAAGTTTACGGATCTCCAAAAAAAGTATTGAAAAAGGAAGAATCTGTGATATAATGAAATTGCAATCCTGCAAAAAAATAAGAATAGGAGATTACAAAAATGCCATTATTACAGGGTATTGAAGAATTCCAGGGCGTTTCGGCGGGAATCCAATGGGCAATGTTTATTGTCGCCTGCCTGATTGCCGTTGTCGCCGTCATTTCGGTTGGCATCTCTATTTGGTTATTCGTGCGCTATCTCGAATTTAACCGCAGAGTCAACTCGCGCAATCTTTCCGGCAAAGACGCCGCAAGAAGAATTTTGGATAAACACGGTCTGCAACACATCAAAGTTTCGGTGGTTGGCTCCATGTTGTTTGGCAACAGCTATTCGCACTATTTCAAAAAGGTGCGTTTGAGAAGACTGACCACCAACAAAAACAGCATTACCTCCCTTGCCATGGGCGCCGAAAAATCCGCCCTTGCCGTTCTGGATCAGGAAGGCGACAAAGATATGCGGGCGAGAGTTGCTTTAACTCCCTTGATGTATTTCGGCCCGTTGGCGTTCATTCCCATTCTTGCCATCGGCATTCTCATCGACCTGATTTTCTTCAACTTCAACGGCGTTGCCACCACGATAGCCGCCTTTTTGGGACTTGCCATTTATTCCGTTTCTTTCGTCCTTTCCATCCTGACGCTGAAAACCGAGAAAAAAGCGCAGGAAAGAGCCTGCCAGATTTTGAAGCAAGAAGATATGGCAACCGACGAAGAAATTGGAATGATGAAAGAGCTCTTCCAGCTCTATAACATCCAGTATATCAACGATATCATTATGGAGCTGTTGCAGCTGATTATGAGAGCTTTGCAGCTTGTTGCAAAAATGCAGCAAAAGTCCGGCTCGAACGACTGAAATCATAGCAAAACAGAAACCGACCAAACGGCTTTGCCCTTTGGTCGGTTTCAAATGTCAGATCCCGAAAAAGTGAGGTTTTTCGCACCGCCATGTCCGAAACAACACCTTCCCACGCAAGCAGGGTCCGCTCCGCGATTTTGAATTTTCCCCGGCGAAACCCGGTGCTTTGCATTGCATTTTTGCTTGCCGTTATCACGGCGTTTCTCGTCCCGCCGGACGCGGAATACCCCGCCTATTTCGACTGGAAAACGCTCTCCTGCCTGTTTTGCGTTCTTGCGGTCGTTTGCGCTTTGAAAAATATTCGTTTTTTCTCGTTGCTTGCCGAAAAAATGGTTGCCCTGACGGGAAATTTGCGCCTTGCCGCCATTGCACTGGTTTGCATCACCTTTCTTGGCTCCATGCTTATTGCCAACGATATGGCACTGTTGACCTTTTTGCCGCTGGGTTACTTTGTGCTTTCCAGCACCGGCACCGAGCGCTATATGGCGCCGGTGTTCATTTTGCAAAACATTGCGGCAAACCTGGGCGGCATGCTGACCCCTTTCGGGAACCCGCAAAACCTATATCTGTATTCCCATTTCAACATTCCGGACGGCGAGTTTTTCGGCATTATGTTCCCGCCGTTTCTGCTTTCCATCGCGCTGATCATCGGCTGTTGCTTTCTGCTTCCACATCAGCCGATCGCCCTGCAAACACCGCCGGCGGAAAAACTCCCGGTGCCGAGAACAATTTTATATCTTTGCCTGTTTGCGCTTTCCATCGTCATTGTTTTCCGGGTCATTCCTTTTTGGATCGGGCTTTGCGTCATTCCCCTCTTCCTGCTGGTTTTTGACCGCAAAGCACTTTTACAGGTGGACTACGGATTGCTTTTTACCTTTTTCTGCTTCTTCATTTTTGCCGGGAATCTTTCGCGGCTGGAAGCGGTGCACCAGCTGCTTGGCAACCTTTTGGAAAAGAACACGCTGGTTTTCAGCGCGCTTTCCTGCCAGGTCATCAGCAACGTGCCTTCGGCAATTCTGCTCTCCCGCTTTACCGATAACTACCGCAGCCTGTTGCTCGGCGTGAACATTGGCGGAACGGGAACCCTGGTTGCCTCGCTGGCAAGTCTGATCACCTTTCGCCAATACATCCGCCATAATCCGCACAAAAAGGGATACTACATCGGGCTGTTTTCGGCGTTCAATTTTGCTTTCCTGCTTGTCCTTCTAGTCTTCTGTTCCCTGATTGGCTGAACGTTCTGATTTTTCACATAAAAAGGAGACTTTCCGTTGTTACCTGCCAGCCACCTGCTTCTTGGGCGCACCCTTGCAAAAAAGACACCGGCGCTTTCCAGGCACCCGATTCGCAAAGGGGCGTTTCTGATTGGCAATATTGCGCCCGACTTTGTGCCGCATACTTTTTTTCAGGAATCCCGCTTGCCAAGATTGACCGGCGGGCATTGCCTGCCCTATTCCGCTCCCAAAATTGAGTGCAAAATAAAAAAATGCCTTGTCACGGGGCTCTATTCGGTGTTCGACGCTTTTCGGCTTGGAGTTTTAATGCATTACCTTGCCGATTCCTTTACCTATCCGCACACAACCAAACAGCGCCTCAAACACAAAATTCACCAAGACTATGAGGAAAAGCTGAAAACGACGTTGCCCGAATTCCTTTCGGTTGCCGACAGGACCGAGCCGGATGCGTCCCCCGAATTTTTGGCGGAATCCCGGCGGCAGTTTGACGCCATTCCCCCTTCAACCGAGCGCGATGCTGAATGGATTGTTTGCGCGTGTTCCGCCGTTTTTTTGAAAATCGCCTCAATTTAAGCAAAAAAGAAGACCTGCTCCGCGTGAAGCAGGTCTTCTTTTTTTGCAAATCAGTCGGCAAAAACGGTAATGCGGTTGGACATGATCTCGGTAACAAGATCAACGATCCAGGAAACAAAGTTGACCCCCGGGATCACGCAAACGATCGCCGCAATCAGCGTTTGCGTATTCTTGGTTTCCGAGTAACGGATAAAGCGGTAAACGGCGCTGAGAAACAGCCAGCCCAAAAAAGCCTGGATCAAAATTTTAATGATCTTGTCAAGCCCCTCGTATTGTGCCGTAATCGTTTTTTCTGCCATGGTGTTTTTCCCCCTCTGCGTTAGATTTGCGAATGTGCCGGAAAGCAACGATTTTCCAGCCGCTCCGCTTAATTTTATTTTAGCACCTTGCGAAAGAAATTTCAATGCTTTTTTGCATTTCCTTTTCCTTTTTTTCAGCTCTTTTTTTCAAAAAAATCCTTTTTTTGACTTGCAAAAGAAAAACGCGTATGCTATAATATAATTGGTTTGTTATTTTTTCTTATATGATTGGAGGAAGCCATGTCAAATTGCGCAATTGTGGGAATCAACTGGGGGGACGAAGGAAAAGGCCGTATGGTCGACCTGCTGACGCAGGATTATGACGTTGTCGTCCGCTATCAGGGCGGCGGAAACGCCGGGCATACCGTTATCAACGAGAAAGGAAAATTTGCCCTGCATCTTCTGCCTTCCGGAATTTTCCGCTCCGGCGTTGTCAACATTTTAGGCAACGGCGTTGCCATGGACCCCGAAAACCTTTGGAACGAGATTCAAACGGTTGCGGCGCAGGGCGTTGCCGTGACGCCGGAAAACCTGAAAATCAGCGATCGCGCCTCGGTCCTTTTGCCCTGGCACCGCGATCTGGACTCCCTGGAGGAGGCGCGCCTGGCGGACAAAAAATACGGTTCCACCAAGCAGGGCATTGCCCCCTTCTATTCGGACAAGTATCAAAAGAAGACGATTATGGCGGGCGAGCTTTTCTTCCCCGAACATCTCAAATCCCATCTTGCCGACCTGCTGGAATGGAAAAACCTGACATTGACCGGCGTTTACGGCGCAGAACCCTATACCATGGAGCGCCTGATGGCTTGGGTGGACGATTACTGCGAGAAGATCAAACCCTTCATTTGCGACGTTGGCGCATTCCTCAAAGACGCGCAGGATTCCGGCAAGAAGATTTTGTTTGAAGCCCAGCTCGGCTCGCTCCGCGATCTGGACTACGGCATTTATCCCTACACCACCTCTTCCAACACCACCGCCGCTTATGCGCCCATCGGCTCCGGCTTCCCCGGCGCAAAAATTGACGAGGTCATTGGCGTTGTCAAGGCGTATTCCACCTGTGTTGGTGAAGGCCCCTTTACCTGCGAATGGTTTGGCGAGGAGGCCGAAAAATTGCGCCAAGCCGGCTTTGAATACGGCGCAAAAACCGGGCGTCCGCGCCGCGTTGGCCCCTTGGATATCGTTGCCACGCGCTACGGCGTCCAGGTGCAGGCGGCAACCAACATTGCCCTGACCAAGCTGGACGTTTTGAGCTATATGGATAAAATTCCGGTTTGCACCCATTACACTTTGAACGGAAAGCAAATCGATTATTTCCCGTTCCCCGCACTTTTGAACGATACCAAACCGGTCATTGAATACATGGAAGGCTGGAAATGCGATATTTCCGGCGTGCGGCGCTGGGAGGATCTTCCCGTTGCCGCGCAAAAATACGTGGAGTTTGTGGAGCGCGAAATCGGTTGCCGGATCGGCTACGTTTCGGTAGGCCCCGAGCGCGAAAGCATCATTCTTCGCTGAAAGGCGGTATTGCATGAAAGACAGATACGAATCTCCGTTTTCTTCCCGCTATGCGTCGGATTACATGACCAAATTGTTCTCGCCCGACACCCGCTACCGCACCTGGCGGCGGCTTTGGGTGGAGTTGGCGCGCGCCGAATCCGAGCTTGGATTGCCTGTTGCAAAAGCGCAGGTTGCCGAGCTGGAAGCCCACGTGAACGACATTGACTACAACGCCGTTTCCGCACGCGAAAAAGAGGTGCGGCACGACGTCATGGCACACGTCTATGCCTACGGACTTGCGGCGCCGGGCGCTGCGGGAATCATTCACCTGGGCGCAACCAGTTGCTATGTTACCGACAACGCCGACCTGATCCTTTACCGGGACGGTTTGCGTTACCTGCGCGGCGAACTCCTCAAAGTGATGAAGAACCTTGCCCTGTTTGCCAACCGCTATAAAGCGTTGCCAACCCTGGGCTATACCCATTATCAGCCGGCGCAACCGGTCACCGTTGGCAAACGCGCCGCGCTTTGGTTGCAGGATTTTTACGCCGACCTTCAGGAGTTGGATTTTGTCATTGATCAAATCCCCTTCCTCGGTTGCCGCGGCACCACCGGAACCGAAGCCAGTTTTATGGAGCTGTTTGACGGGGACGGAGAAAAAATTGACGAGATGAACCGCCGCATTGCCGCCACATTTGGTTTTTCCAAATGCTTCCCGGTTGCGGGACAAACCTATCCGCGCAAAACCGACGCGCGCATTCTGAACGCGCTTTCCGCCCTGGCGCAAAGCGCCTACCGCATGGCGAACGATATTCGCCTGCTTCAACACGACCGCCAGGTGGAGGAACCGTTTGAAGAAAAGCAGATTGGCTCCTCGGCAATGGCATATAAACGCAACCCCATGCGGTGCGAGCGCATTTGCTCGCTCTCCCGCTATCTGATGACCGACGCACTCAACGCGCCTCTAACGGCATCCGTCCAATGGATGGAGCGCACGCTGGACGATTCGGCAAATCGCCGCGTCTCCCTGCCCGAAGGATTCCTTTGCGCAGATGCCATTTTGCGCCTTTGCCAGAATGTGTCAAACGGTCTTTGCGTCAATGAAAAAATCATTGCCCGCGCGGTGCGCGACTATCTGCCCTTCCTTGCCACCGAGAACTTGATGATGGAGGGGGTCCGCCGCGGCGGCGACCGTCAAAAACTGCATGAAATCGTGCGCGAATGTTCCATGAATGCCACGGCAAAGCTGAAAAACGGCGAACCGTTTGACCTGCTTGCCGATCTTGCAACGCATTCCGAATTCGGCATGACCAAAGCCGAAATGGAAACCGTCCTGGATCCCTCCCGCTATATTGGACGTTGCCCGGAGCAGGTGGACGATTTTCTTGCGGAGCTGGAACCTCTGCTTGCCGGCGTAGAAGCCGGAACGCCCGACATTTCCGTTTAATTCACCCCTATTCCGCGAAGGAGAGCCCTGTATGGAAAAAATTTTGGTTTTGGATTTTGGCGGTCAATACGACCAGCTCATTGCCCGGCGCGTGCGCGAGCATCACGTTTTTGCCGAGGTCATGCCCTACAACAAAATTGCCGTTGAAAACATCGCCTCACAATATTGCGGCGTCATTTTTACCGGCGGACCGAACAGCGTGTATGACCCCGCCTCGCCGCACTACGACCCGAAGATCCTCACTCTTGGTTTGCCAATCCTCGGCATTTGCTACGGCGACCAACTCATGGCATACATGGCGGGCGGCGAAATCCGCAGCGCCGAAAATTCCAGCGAGTTTGGGAAAATCGAGGTCAAGGTCAACCCTGCCTCGCCGCTCTTTGACGGCATTCCCGAAACCAGTATTTGCTGGATGAGCCACAACGACTTTGTTGCAAAACTGCCAAAAGGGTTTTCCACCATCGCCTCCACCCAAAAATGCCCCAACGCCGCCATGTGCGACGAGGGCCGCCGCCTTTACGGCGTGCAGTTCCACCCCGAGGTCACGCACACCGAATACGGCAAACAGATGCTTGCCAACTTCCTGTTCCGCGTTTGCGGTTGCAAAGGCGACTGGAATATGGAAGATTTTGTTGCCCAGTCGGTTGAAAAATACCGCCGCGAGCTTGCCGGCAAACGCGTGCTTTGCGCGCTCTCCGGCGGCGTGGATTCCTCGGTTGCCGCCGTCCTTTTGCATAAGGCGATTGGCGACAATCTGACCTGCGTTTTCGTAGACCACGGACTGCTCCGCAAGAATGAGGGCGACATGGTGGAGCAGGTCTTCCGCAAGCAGTTTAACATGAAACTCCTTCGCATCAATGCCGAAAAGCGCTTTCTTTCCAAGCTCTCCCGTGCAACCGAGCCCGAGCGCAAGCGCAAAATCATTGGCAAAGAGTTTATCCGCGTGTTTGAGGACGTTAGCAAACAGCTTGGCAAAATGGATATTCTGGTGCAGGGCACCATCTACCCCGACGTGATTGAAAGCGGCAAGGGCGATGCCTCCACCATCAAAAGCCATCACAACGTTGGCGGTTTGCCCGATGTGATTCGCTTTGAGCGCATTGTGGAACCTCTGCGCGACCTGTTTAAGGATGAGGTCCGTGCAACCGGACTTGCGCTGGGCATTCCCAAAGAACTGGTCTATCGCCAGCCTTTCCCCGGCCCCGGTCTTGCCATTCGCATCATTGGTAAAATCACCAAAGAAAAAGCCGACACCCTGCGCGAGGTGGACGCCATCTTCCGCGAGGAGCTTGCAAACGCCGGTTTGGAGCAACTCCCGGCGCAGTATTTTGCCGTTCTGACCGATACCCGGAGCGTTGGCGTGATGGGTGATGCACGCACCTACGGCTACACCGTTGCCCTGCGCGCCGTGACCACCGACGACTTTATGACCGCCGACTGGGCACGCATCCCCTACCCGGTGCTGGAAAGAGCCAGTAGCCGCATTACCAACGAGGTGCGCAACATCTCCCGCGTGACCTATGACATCACTTCCAAACCCCCGGCAACGGTGGAATGGGAGTAAGCCGCGCAACGCGCGGCAGTTAGGATCGCCTGCGGCGCGTTATGAGTTATGATTGGCTTCGCCAAGTTATGAGTTGTCTTGCAGCAGCGTTGACACTGTCGGGCGATCCTATCATAACTTGCGTGCAGCGCAACTATCACTTTCGCCGTAGGCGAAATCATAACTCTAAACACGATAAACCGTTGAAATTCATTTTTAGTAGAAATAACGCTTAAAAATTTTACACCATAAAGGAGAACCAAACTATGGCAAACAACGTTCGTCCTGCCAGCATGGAGCGCATTACCACCCCCGCGCTCGCAAACAAATTCATTGCGGAACAGCTTGATGCCCTGCGCGCGCAAATCGGTTCCAAAAAGGTCCTGCTCGCCCTTTCCGGCGGCGTAGATTCCTCTGTGGTCGCCGCTCTGCTCATCAAGGCGGTTGGTCAACAGCTGACCTGCGTGCACGTCAACCACGGGCTTTTGCGCAAAGGAGAACCCGAGCAGGTGGTTCGCGTTTTCCGCGAGGAAATGAAGGCAAACCTCGTTTATGTTGACGCGGTCGACCGCTTTTTGGATAAACTTGCCGGCGTTGCCGAGCCGGAGCAAAAGCGCAAGGTCATTGGCGCCGAGTTCATTCGCGTGTTTGAAGAGGAAGCGCGCAAGCTGGAAGGCATCGAATTTTTGGCGCAAGGCACCATCTACCCCGACATTTTGGAAAGCGGCCCCGTCAAAGCGCACCACAACGTTGGCGGTTTGCCCGACGACCTCAAATTTGAGCTGGTCGAGCCGCTCAAATTCCTGTTCAAGGACGAAGTTCGCGTTGTTGGCGAAGCCCTCGGACTTCCCCACAGCATGGTTTACCGTCAGCCGTTCCCCGGTCCCGGACTGGGCGTTCGTTGCACAGGCGCGATCACGCGCGACCGTCTGGAAGCCGTCCGCGAATCCGACGCGATCCTGCGCGAAGAGTTTGCCAAAAACGGTTTGGAAGGCAAGGTTTGGCAGTATTTCACCATCGTTCCGGACTATAAATCCACCGGCGTTAAAGAGAACGTCCGCTCCTATGAGTGGCCGGTCGTCATTCGCGCCGTCAACACCAAGGATGCCATGACCGCAACGGTGGAGGACATTCCCTTTGCCCTCTTGCAACACATCACCAACCGCATTACGCATGAGGTGAAGGGAGTCAACCGTGTGCTCTACGACCTGACGCCGAAGCCGACAGGCACAATTGAGTGGGAATAAGC
>CAMOLD010000021.1 GCA_946618395.1 uncultured Clostridia bacterium | reverse complement strand
CTGGAAATTCCGGTTTTCTCGCTTGGCGATAAAGTTTCTCCGGTCGAAATTGCCAAAAAAGGCGTCAAGTATGCCGAGCAAAAAGGCTACGACATGGTGTTTATCGACACCGCCGGGCGCCTGCAAATCGACGAAGCGCTCATGGAAGAGCTGGAGAACATCAAAAAAGCCGTCAACCCCACCGAGATTTTGTTAACGGTGGACGCCATGATCGGTCAGGAATCGGTCAACGTTGCCGAAACTTTCAACAACCTGCTGGATATCACCGGCGTCATCCTGACCAAACTGGATGGCGACACCCGCGGCGGCGCGGCGCTTTCCATCCGCTATGTGACCGGCAAACCCATCAAGTTTGTGGGCACCGGCGAGAAGATGGACGCCATCGAGCCCTTCTACCCCGACCGTATGGCCTCGCGCATCCTCGGTATGGGCGACGTGCTGACGCTGATTGACAAAGCGCAACAGGCGTTTGACGAAAAGCAGGCGGCGGCGTTGGAGGAAAAGCTCCGCAAGCAAACCTTCACGCTGGACGATTATCTGGCGCAAATGGCGCAGCTGCGCAAAATGGGAAATTTGGAGCAACTTGTCGGCATGATCCCGGGCATGAACCGCGGGGCGCTGAAAGACGCAAAAATCGACGAAAAAGACCTTGCGCGCACCGAGGCAATCGTCCGCTCCATGACCATGAAAGAACGCACCTATCCGGAAATCATCAACGGCTCGCGCAAAAAACGTATTGCGGCAGGGTCGGGAACGTCGGTGGAGGATGTGAACAAACTGCTCAAACAGTTTGACCAAATGCTCAAAATGATGAAACAGTTTTCCGGCGGCAAGCAGGCAAAGAGAATGCTCGGCAGAATGAAAATGCCATTCTGACCCGTTCATTTATAAAATTTAACATCTATTTTTTGGAGGAAAAAACAATGGCAGTAAAAATGAGATTGAGAAGAATCGGTGCCAAAAAGGCTCCTTTCTATCGCGTAATCGTGGCGGACAGCCGCTCTCCGAGAGACGGTCGCTTCATCGAGGAGATCGGATACTACAATCCGCTCATCGAGCCGGCTGAAATCAAAATCGACGCCGAGAAAGCAAAGAAATGGATCGCCAACGGCGCACAGCCTACGGAAACCGTCAAATCGCTGCTGAAGAAGAGCGGCATCGTTGACTGATTTTCCAAGAGGGCATCGCTATGGCTGATTTGGAAAAGACCCTTGCCGATGTCGCAAAAGCGCTTGTGGATTCCCCGGATGAAGTATTCGTCACACGGGAAGAGGACGACCGCACCGTCACGCTGACGCTCACCGTAGCGCCGGACGATATGGGTATGGTTATCGGCAAGCACGGTAAGATTGCAAAAGCGATCCGCTCCGTCATCAAAGCGGCATCCGCAGGAAGCGGAAAAAGAGTCAATGTCGAAATCCGATAAGGATCTCGAAAGCAGGACTGTGGCAAACTCCCCTTTGCAACAGTCCTCTTTCGTTTTCTTCCCGGAGGAAGAAAAGATCCGTAAAAAATTACTGCAAAATCCCGATTTGACCTTGCAAGCGGCAAAAAACGCTTTGGAGGAACAGCAAAAAAAGGTGGAAAAACAAACGGCGTTTGTTGCCGGGTGCTGTCAAGCCGCCGCAAAA
This sequence comes from uncultured Clostridia bacterium, assembly GCA_946618395.1. Lineage (GTDB taxonomy): Bacteria > Bacillota > Clostridia > Oscillospirales > CAG-272 > UMGS1865. The sequence continues at coordinate 13,086 of CAMOLD010000021.1, read as the reverse complement.
GCGGCGCAGGAACTCTCCCTTTTTGCAAAATCCTTCGCGCAAAAATTGCCGCAAAACGTGTTCGGCATCGGGAACGGGGAGGAGTTTCTGCTCCCGTTGGACCTGCTTTTTGAGCGGATCCGGGTCGCAGAGGCAAAATTAAACAGACTCATTCTCGGGCTGGACCCGTTCTGGCAACCGGATTTGTTCGACGCTTCGCGCTTTGCATTTTTGGATGCCGTTTTGCCGCAGGCAAACACCAAAGAGAAGGCAGAAAAAGCCGAGCAGGGCGGGCGGACGGTTCGTTCCGCCGCGCAAACGCTTTCCGGGCAAATTGACGCCTTTCTTTCCACGGCGGTGCAACCGTTTTTTCAAAAAGCGGGCGAGGCGGCGGATTTGCAAAAAGACGGCGCCGGTATGCGCTTTGCCAAGCTATGCGCCCTGTGCGGCGAGTTGCAAAGCGCCGCCGGACGTTTTGCCGGGGAATGGGAACAGGTAGCCAACAGACTTTTGAATCATCAATGAACCGAAAGGAGACGCCAATCCATGGAAAAAATCTATTTGATGGCTTTGGATCAGGGAACCACCAGTTCCCGGTGCATCCTGTTTGACCGGCAGGGCAACATTTGCTCCCAGGTCAACCGACAGTTTAAACAGTATTATCCGCAGGACGGCTGGGTGGAGCATGATGCCACCGAAATTTGGGCGTCGCAAATGGGCGTTGCGGTGGAGGCAATGCAAAAATGCGGCGCCTCGCCGGAGGAGATTGCCGCCATCGGCATCACCAATCAGCGCGAAACGGTGGTCGTTTGGGATAAAAAGACCGGCAGACCCATCTACAATGCCATTGTTTGGCAATGCCGCCGCACGGCGGATTTTTGCGCCGGTCTCAAGCAGAGCGGCGCCGAAAAGGAGATCCGCGAGCGCACCGGGCTGTTGGCTGACCCCTATTTTTCGGCAACCAAACTGGCGTGGATTTTGGATAACGTTCCCGGTGCCAGAACGCGCGCCGAAAACGGAGAACTCCTGTTTGGAACCATCGATTGCTTTTTGATCTGGCATCTGACAGGCGGGCGTGTTCACGCAACCGATCCCTCCAATGCCGCGCGCACGCTCCTGTTCAACATTCACACCATGCAGTGGGACGAGGAGCTTTTGCGCCTGTTCAACATTCCGGCGGCGGTGTTGCCCCAGGTCAAACCGTCCTCCGGCGTGTTCGGTATGAGCGATCCCACCCTGTTCGGCAGGGAAATTCCCATCGCCGGTGTTGCCGGCGACCAGCAGGCGGCGCTGTTCGGGCAATGCTGCTTTGAGGCAGGGGATGTGAAAAACACCTATGGCACCGGCGGCTTCCTTTTGATGAACACCGGCAGTCAACCGGTCGCCTCCACAGGCGGACTTCTCACCACGGTTGGCTGGAAGATCGGCGACAAAACCAACTACGTGCTGGAAGGCTCCGTTTTTATGTGCGGCGCCACCATTCAATGGCTGCGCGACGGTCTCAAACTCTTCCGCCATGCAAGGGATACCGAGGCAATGGCTTCCTCGGTGGAGGACACCGCCGGGGTTTACCTTGTTCCTGCCTTTGTGGGGCTTGGCGCACCGTATTGGGATGCTTACGCCCGCGGCACTATCCAGGGGTTGACCCGCGCGGTAAAACCGGAACACATCGTTCGGGCGGCGCTGGAAGCCATGGCATATCAAACGGTGGACGTTTTGCAGGCAATGCGTAAAGATACGCCGTTCCCCATCGGTTCGGTCAAGGTGGACGGCGGCGCTTCGGCAAACAATTTCCTGCTTTCCTTCCAGGCGGATGTGCTGGGACTTGAAATTACAAGACCCGCCTGCGTGGAAACCACGGCGCTCGGCGCGGCGTATCTTGCCGGTCTTGGCGTTGGGTTCTATTCCGATCTGAACGAGATTCGCGCTTCCTGGAGTGCCGAACGCACCTTTGTTCCGCAAATGTCCAATGAAAAGCGCGAGGAACTGTTGCGCCTGTGGCACCGCGCCGTAGAGCGGTCGCTCGGCTGGGCGAAATAAAAAAGCAAAAAAGTCACCGGTTGTTCCGGTGGCTTTTTCATTATCTTTCAAAATCCTCAATGCGGCTGATCAGTTCCGCGCGGGAGGAGATTAAAATGCCTTTTTCCAGCGTGGCAAGATCGCTCTTTGGGAGCGTCCGGAGGTCGGTGTCCAAAAAACGGATCAAATATCCCTCCGGGGTATAAATACCAATTTTTTCGTCACAGGTGCGCATTATGCAGGTAAAATCCTCTTCTTGAACCGGCGGCGTTTCTTCCGGCTCTTTTTCGGGCGGATCCTGCGGCGTTCCCTGGGTCGGAACCGTGCGCGTGTTCGCCGCCTGGTCAATCCATTCGTTCACCGTTTCCTTCATTTCCAGCCCGGCTTGTTCCAGCGCGGCTGTCTTTTCGGTCAATTTTGAGAGCGCACTATGCGAAAAAACAAACCCGACAATCAAAATCACGCAAAAAAGCGGAACCCAAATTTTCCAAATTCCCATCGTTTTTCTCCCTTTCTTTCGCATCCCGGTTTTACCAAGATAGTGTTTCCCAATTCGGGAATGATATGCGCGCAAAATGGGAAACATCTATCAAAGAAAAGCGAAAAGGAGAAATGGAACATGAAGAAAAAAACAAGCGCATTTCGCCGCGTCCTTTTGGTTATCGGGTGCGTTTTGCCGGTGTTGTTTGCCGCTTTGGTAACCGCTTTTGGCGTTTGGGCGGAGCGTAGCTTTGCCGCCGACGCTACCATTGATCTTCTGGCGCGCCGCGAAGAATCCACCGCACCGCCTGTTTTTTATCAGTATCATTTTACCGACCGGGCAAACCGTATTGGCGAGGAGGAAGAAATTGCCCAAACGGGCGCCGCCGAAAATAAAACCACCTATCTGACCTATTCGGAAATTCCAAAGGATATGGTCAATGCCGTTGTTGCCATCGAGGACAAACGCTTTTTTGAGCACCGCGGGGTGGACTGGTATCGCACGGCGGCGGCATCCGTCAACTATGTGCTGGGGCTTTCCAAGCGTTTTGGCGCTTCCACCATCACCCAACAGCTGGTCAAAAATCTGACTGGTGACAACGAAATCACCATTCGCCGCAAATTGCAGGAAGTTTTTTTCGCCCGCGATTTGGAGCGGAATTTGGATAAAACCGAAATTCTGGAGCGCTATCTCAACCTCTTGCCCCTTTCGGACGGGTGCACCGGAATCGTTGCGGGAGCCGAGCATTTTTTCGGCAAACCGGCAACCGAATTGTCGCTTGCCGAATGCGCCGCGCTTGCGGCAATCACAAACAATCCCTCCTATTATCATCCCATAAAATACCCGGATCATACGCTTTCGCGCCGGAATTTGATCCTTTCGGAAATGCAAAAGCAGGGGTGTTTGACCGAGGAGGAATATCAAACCGCCGTCGCAGAACCGTTGGGAATCCACCGGGCGGAAACCGGCGAATATTCTGAGCCGGTCCGCTCCTGGTATTTGGATATGGTCATTGACGATGTTGTCACCGATCTTGCCGCGGCATATCACATCAGCCGCGCGGCGGCTTCGCAAAAGGTGCTTTCGGGCGGATTGCGCATCGACGTTGCTATGGATGCGGAAATTCAAAAGGAAGTGGAAACCTACTACCGCGGCGCAATCCAAATGCCAAAAAATCAAAACGGCGAGTCGGCGCAGTCGGCGCTCATCGTCATCGATGCCCAAACCGGCGATATTTTGGGTGTTGCCGGCGCAGTCGGCGAAAAAACGGCAAACCGGTTGCAAAATTTTGCAACGCAAACCAAGCGCGCGCCGGGGTCGGTCATCAAACCGCTCACCGTTTACGGACCTGCTTTGGAACTGGGCGTCATCAACTGGGCAAGCGTTTATGACGATACGCCGGTGGAGTTTCAGGGGAATTCCAACCGCGCGTGGCCGCGCAACGCAAACGGCGTTTACCGCGGGCTGACCACCATTCCCTATGCCGTTGCCCATTCTGTCAACACCGTTGCAGTCCGCGTTCTGCAAGATGTGGGGGCTGAAAATTCCTTCCGCTTTGCCAAGGAGCGTTTCGGACTGACTTCGCTTTTGGAAGGGGAGGAGCTGAACGATAAAAACCCGGCGGCGCTTGCCCTGGGGCAAATGCACTACGGCGTCACCCTGCGCGAAATCACCGCGGCATACACCGCTTTTGCGGACGGCGGCGTTTATCATCCTTACCGTTCCTATTATCGCGTGGTGGATGCAAACGGCAAGGTTTTGCTTTCCTGCGAAGACAGCGCCCGGCAGGTTATGAGCGGGGAGAACGCCGCCATTATGACCAAACTGTTGCAGGGGGTGATTCAAAACGGAACTTCCACCTCCATTTCGCTGGGTAAAATCTGCGAATGCGCGGGAAAAACGGGAACGACCTCCGAAAACAACGACCGCTGGTTCATCGGATATACGCCCGAAATGATTTGCGGCGTTTGGTGCGGCTATGAATATCCCGAGCCCATCAAGGGCAATAACCCTTGCCTTGCCGTTTGGAACACGGTCATGCACCGCCTGGTTTCCCTGCGGCAGGGAAAAACCGCTTTTTCGGTGCCGCAAAGTCTTGTGCCGTGCAGCTATTGCAAGGATTCCGGTTGTCTGCCGGGGGAATTTTGCGCAATGGATCCGCGCGGCAACCGGAACGAGAAAGGTTGGTTTGTCCGCGGAACCGAGCCAAGCGCCGTTTGCAGTTGCCATGTTCCCGTTTGGGTCAATCCGGCGGGCGGCGTTTGCGGTGCCGACTGCCCGGTGGAAGACTCCCGGCGCGTTGCGCTCATTCGCGTTGCGCGCAGTTTTCCGGTCCAGGTCACGGTGGTTGACGCGCAGTATGTCTGGCGAGGAGACCCGCAAATCATTCCGCCAAATCCCAATGCCAACGAGGCGTATTTCGAGGCGTCGCTTTCGGATTACTGCGGCAGGAGCGCAACCGAAACGCCGTATAACCGCTCTTGCGCAGGGCATCAGACAGAGTATCTGACCCCTTGGGATGCCGAGCGCTTTTTCTCTCAATTTTTCATTCCGGAGGCAGTCCCGTTCCGGGGCAGGGATTTTGGGGAAGAATAAATTTCTTTTTGCAAACATAAATTGATTCCAAACCCGCCAAAGCGGCTATGGAGGAGATATGTTTGGCAAAAGAAACTGCAAAATGACGGCGCGCGCGTGGCTTTCGCAGGAATGCGCCCAAACCAGCTTGATTTTCACCTTGATCGTCGGTGTTATCACGTTGCTTTGCTATATTTTTGTGCGCGTGTTGTGCGGCGCGCCTTACCGAATCATGCTGGAATTGGGCATCTCGGATCTCATTCCGCCGGTTTGGCTGTTCACGCTGTTGCAGGCGGTCGCTTTTTTCACCATCGGCTGTGCGGCAGGCTTTGTGTTGGGATTCCGCCCCTCCTGTTGCCTTTCCGAAAAATACAAAGGGGGAATGTTTTTCGTTCTCACGGCGGCGGTGGAACTTTGCTGGTATCCGCTCTTGTTTTCCGGAGGACTGGTGGTGCTTGCGCTGTTGCAATCGGTTCTGGCGCTTGCCCTCGCCGTTTGGACCACCATCTCCTTTTTTCGCGTCAGCCGGTTCGCGGGATGGATATTCGTGCTTCACGATATCTGGCTCTTCTATCTCGTTGTCCTTTCTTTCCGTATATTTTTCAGAAATTGAGCAAAAAATCAAAGCCGAAAACCGCGCGATTGCAAAAATTGCGCGGTTTTGTCATTTTCTACAAAAAATAGCTTGACAAATTGGGCATTCTGTTCTATAATAAAAGCAATCTTCCCAAAAAAGAGCAAGGAGAATGCAAAAATGCCCCGTTTTTTTGTGGAAAAAGAGCAAATTCAAAATGGAATCGTTACCATTGCCGGCGAGGATGCCCACCATCTTTCCCGCGCGTTGCGCATGGCGGCAGGCGAATCTGTCACCGTTTGCGATCAGCAGGGAACCGATTATCAGTGTGTCCTGACCGACTTTTTGTCCGACCGTGTGCTGGCAAGGGTGGAGTCCGAAGCGCCCACAAGCACCGAGCCGCCCTATACCGCCGTTTTGTATCAGGGGCTTCCCAAAGGGGAAAAGCTGGATTTGATCATTCAAAAAGCCGTAGAGTGCGGCGCCTGCCGGATCGTTCCGTTTGAGAGCGAGTTTTCCGTGGTCCGCATTCGCGAGGAAAAAGGCGATAAAAAAGCGGAGCGGCAAAACCGCATTGCCGCCGAGGCGGCAAAACAATGCGGCAGGGGAATTTTGCCGGTTGTGGAACCTGCGCGCCGTCTGAAAGCGGTTTTGCAGGAGGCTTCCCAATACAATCTTGCGCTGTTTTGCTATGAAGGGGAAGGGACAACCCCTCTGCCCGCCGTTTTGCGGCAGGCGCGCGGAAAGCTCCCCCAAAATCCGACCGTTGCGTTGCTTGTCGGCAGTGAGGGCGGCTTTTCCGGCGCGGAAGCGCAGGCGGCAAAAGAGAACGGATGGATCCCCGTCGGGCTTGGCAAACGGATTCTGCGCGCCGAAACGGCGCCGGTCGTTGCGCTTTCCATGCTTTGCGCCGAATTGGAATTGAGCTAAACAAGCCTTTTTTGTGCGGCTTGACGGCAACCTTTTCAGCACATTGTATGAAAAATATAAAAAAATTTAGGAAAAATATTGAAAAACCTATTGAAAAAAGACAAATTTTCGTGTAAAATACAGTTAGTTTTTCACATTTTCAATTTTTTGAAAGAGGAGAATGGTTCATGTCTAACAAATTGTTTCAGAGCGTCATTCACCAAATGAAGGATGCAATCGACCGCGTCATTGGTGTCATCGACGAAACCGGCGTTGTCATTTCCTGCTCCGAGCTGGTTCGGATCGGGGAGGTCAAGCAGGGCGTGCGGGAAGCGCTCAACTATGCGGGCGAAGTAACCGCAATCAACGGCTATACCTATCGCACCCTGACAAGCGGGCTGAAATCCGACTACATCGTCTTTGTGGAAGGCGAGGATAAAATGGCGGAAAAAATGTCCAAACTGTTGGCAATCTCGCTTGGAAACATCAAAAACCTGTATGACGAGAAATACGACAAAGGTTCCTTCATCAAAAATATCATTCTGGATAACATTCTCCCCAGCGATATTTATATCAAATCCAAGGAACTGCATTTCAACACCGAGGAATCCCGCGTGGTCTTCCTCATCAAATTCTTCGGCAAAACCGATATGATGCCGTTTGAAATGTTGCAAAACATGTTCCCGGATAAAGCAAAGGACTATGTAATCAGCGTCGGCGAGCATGACATTGTACTGGTCAAGTATATCAAACCCGGCACCGACAGCCGCGAGATGGAAAAAATCGCCACCAACATTGCCGACACGCTCTCTACCGAATTCTATACCAAAGTTTCCATCGGTATTTCCACCGTTGTGGATAACATCAAGGATCTTGCGCGCGCCTACAAGGAAGCGCAGGTCGCACTGGATGTTGGCAAGGTGTTTGAAACCGAGAAGAGCATTCTCAGCTACGAGAACCTCGGCATCGGGCGTCTGATTTATCAGCTGCCCACAACGCTTTGCGAAATGTTTTTGCAGGAGGTTTTCAAGCGCGGAAGCCTCGAATCTCTTGACCGCGAAACGCTGTTGACCATTCAATGCTTCTTTGAAAACAACCTCAACGTTTCCGAAACCTCGCGCAAACTGTTCGTCCACCGCAACACGCTGGTTTACCGGCTGGAAAAAATCAGAAAGCTGACCGGGCTGGATCTGCGCGAATTTGAGCATGCCATCACCTTCAAGGTGGCGCTCATGGTCAAAAAATATCTCAATTCCAAACCCATCAAATTCTGAGCCGTTTTCGGATCAATCGGAGCGAAATGCACCTTTTGCAAATAAGGTGCATTTCGCTTGTCTGTTGCATTCCCTAAAGAAGCGGGAAGGAGGATTATGGAACCCAAGAAAAAGAAAAGCGTCACTCTCCCCGGTGAAGATTGGGCACAGGTCAAAAAAAGCGCAAAATTCTGGATTCCGACCTGCCTTTCGATAACGGCACTGTTGTTGATTTTTTCCATTCTTTTGACCTATGTTCTGGCAACCGATGCACAGCGCAAGCGCGATTTGCGCACCATTGCCGAACAGCAACGGATGGAGGAAGAGCAAAAAAAGCAAGAAACCGAAGAAAAAGAAGGCAACCTTGCAATTTTGGAGTCGCTTTTGCGCGATCGCTCGCTTTTCGGTGCCGAAGTTAGCTCCCAGGATTTTTTGCAAAAAGTGTTTGAGCTTTACAAAAAAGAAAGTGGCGATAAATATGCCGCCTACTATACCGAGGAAGGGTATCGCATCCGGCTTGCCCAGCTTTCCGGTCAGACTGTTGGCATCGGAATCACGCAATATTCCGTCACCGTTTCCCACGAGGGCAGCGAACTGCCGGCATTGTTCATCAAATCGGTCTCTCCCAATTCCCCTGCGGAAGCGGAGGGGTTGACCGCCGGGGACTGCATCATTGCCGTCGGCAACAGTGAAGGGGAACTGCAAACTATCGAAGAACTCGGCGGATATGAAAAAGCAACGCTGGCGATCAGCGGCGAGGAGGGGACCAACGTCACCCTGCGCGTCCTTTCCAAGCAAGGGGAGGCTTCTTCTATTCGTAATGTCACCTGTCAGCGCCGGCAGGTGCAAACAAAATCGGTTGTTGGCTATTGTCTGGAAAGTGATTTCACCATCGCCATCATCCGCATTCGGGAATTTCTGTTCAATACACCGGCGCAGTTTGACCGTGCAATCGAGGAATGCCGTGCCGCGGGAGCAACCAAATTCATTTTGGATGTTCGCGATAATCCCGGCGGCAGCCTGATTGCGCTTCGCGCCATGCTTTCCGGCTTTTTGCAAAACGGAGATACCGCCTACTATGAAAAACGTGCGGACGGCTCGTTGCAGGCGGTTTCCTGCGTCCCCTGCACCTACACCGGCGAAAAGGAAGCCTGTTCCGTAACCGAGGAGCAAATCGGGCGGTATTCCGGCTTGTCCTTTGCGTTGCTTTGCAACCAAAACACCCAAAGCGCGGCGGAAGTTTTTGCGGCGGTCCTTTCGGAAAAAGGAATTGCCACCTTTGGGCAAACAACCTTTGGCAAATGGCTTGCGCAAACCAGCACGGAAGTCCCGTTCAAGGATTTCAAGGGATATATCAGCTTCTCCGTTTACCAATGTTTCACTCCGGGCAACCAAAGCTACCAGGATACCGGCTTTACCCCCGACAACATCATTGATTTTTCGGAAGAGCAAGATATTCAGCAAGCGGCGGTTGCCTATTTCACCGCAAATTCATAATCGGCATCCATCCCCGGACCAACGGGGTTCAAATACAAAACACAAATAAGGAGAATCAAACCATGGCAAGAGAAAAGAAAACGCTTTATACCCAACAGGGTTATCAGGAGCTGTTAAACGAATTGAACTACCGCAAGGGCGAATTGCGGGAGAAAATCAAAAACGATATTGCCGTTGCGCGCTCTTTCGGAGACCTTTCCGAGAACTCCGAGTATGACGCCGCAAGAAACGAGCAGGGAATTAACGAGGCGCGCATCAAAGAGCTGGAAGAGCTAATTGAAAACGCCGCTGTCATCGATGAATCCACCATTGATACCAGCGTTGTCAGTCTCGGCTCCACCGTCAAGGTTTACGATTATAATTTCGGTGGCGAGATCACCTATTCTCTGGTCGGCTCCAACGAGGCGGATCCGTTTGCCGGCAAAATTTCCGACCTTTCCCCCATCGGCGCAGGTTTGATCGATATGCGCGAGGGCGAGGAGAAGGAAATCGAAACGCCCAACGGCACGGTTCGCATCAAGGTTCTCAAGGTCAGTAGAACCAACGCGTAAAAAATAATAAAATGGGGAGCGCGGATATGGATCCGAAAGAGCCGATTCAAAATCCCCCAAGTCCCGCCCAAAATTCCAAATTTTTCAAATGGCTCGATAATTTGTGGTATCACTATAAGTGGCATATCATCATCGGGCTGTTCGTGTTGTTCACCGTCACCGTTTGCGTTGTGCAATGCGCAAAGCAGGAAAAATATGATGCGCTGGTGGTGTATGCCGGCAACCGTATTTTGAGCGCGGAGGAGAGCAAAGAAATCAGCCATGCGCTGGGGGAAACGCTGGCGCAGGACTATGACAAGGATGGAAAAAAGAACGCGCAACTGGTCACCTTCACCATTTTTTCGGATGGGCGGAGCGCGGACGCCGAGCGGGATTTGAGCAACTATTTCAGCACGGGGGAAAGCTCCGTCTGGCTTGTCAGCCCTTATGTGTATGAAAATTCCGGTTTGTCCGACCGGGCGGTTCCGCTTTCCGAGCTTTTCGGTGCGCAAATGCCGTCAGGTGCAGTGGACGGTGTTGCCGTTTGCTTGCAAAAAACCGCTTTTTATCGGCAATTTTCTTCCGCAATCGGTCAAATCTTTCCCGAGGATCAGCCGGTTTATCTGCTCCTTGGCAAGCCAACCGTTTTCGGAAAGGCGGCGGCAGGGGAACAATATGACCGGGGAAAACAGCTTTATTTGTCCATGGTGGGAAATTGATTTTGCGTTTTTTTCGGGAATCGTGTTGACAAACTATACTTTATATGATAAAATATAATCGGTTATTTCTTACAACAATCGATACAAGAAAAGGAAACGATCAATGGAAAACAATGAAGTAAACGTAAGTAATGAAGGCAATCAGTCCGGTATTTCGTTGCGCCTTTTGTGGGACGTTTTCAAGCGTTGCTGGTATTGGATGCTTCTGGGTGCGGTATTGATGGGCGGACTTTCGCTTTGGTATTTTAACAAGAAGTTTGTTCCAATGTATTCTTCCACATCCTATTTCTATATTTCCAATGTGGCAACCACAACAAGTCTGTATTCCAGCGCAATGCTCGACGGCGCGGAATCCATGGCGGGCGTCATTGCCACCGTTGCCCCGACCAGCGATCAGCTGGCGGAAAAAATCGCAACCGTTGTAAAAACAAACGCATATTCCGGCAGTGTTTCCGATGCTTCGGTTGAAGAGATTGTAGTTGCCTATGAAAAAGAGAATAATATCAAGCAGTTGGTGGATTTGATTCAGGGGAAAATCGACGCCGGCGTTGCCCAAAATGAAGAAATCCAAAAACTGGAGAAATTTGAAAAAATCAGCAAAAGCAATGTGCAAAAAATGATCACCGCAAGCAACGAGGGCGCGGTATTGAAGATCAAAATCTCCAATAAAGATAAGGAAGTCGCCTATCGCGTTGCCATGGCAATGGAAGATTGGTTGCCGCGTTTCTGCGATGATGTCAACAACCAGCCGGACGCCATGTCGCTCACACACGAGTCCAAAACCATGAAGGTGATTCAGAAAGCCCGCATGGGTGTTCAGGAAAACAGCAAATCGGATATTTACCGGTATCCGCTGTTCATTGCCATTTTTGTTGCGGTTGCCGTTTATGGTGTCTTCCTCCTGGCGGTCATCATGAATACCACCATCTATTCGGCGGCGGACATCAAGGCAATTTCTCCCAAATATTCCATCATCGGCTCCATTCAACACTGGGCGCTGGAAGATGAAAAGAAATGGGGTCGCAAGGCAAAGCGCAATGCCGACCGGCTCGGAACCCATGTGGATCAAAAGCTGATCCTGCGTGAAAAAGCGCCGTTCCGGGTTCAGGAAGGTTTCCACGAACTGCGCACAAACGTTGCCTTCTGTGCCGCCGGCGAAAAGGGTTGCGTCATCGGCGTTGCCTCCTCCATTGCCGGAAGCGGAAAGAGCTTCGTGCTTGCAAACCTTGCCGTTTCGCTTTCCAAACTGTATGATAAAACGGTCCTTTTGGTGGACGGTGACCTTCGCCGCCCGATGATTCATAAAATCTTCTCGGTTCCCAATAAGGTGGGCTTGAGCAACTTGGTTGCCGGAATGGATGTGAACGAGGCGGATTTGAAACATTCTTACGACCGCTTGGATGTCATCACCTCCGGAACACTCCCCCCCAACCCCATCGACCTGCTTTCCAGCCCGCGCATGAAAGAGTTGCTGGCAAAATGGAAGACCGAGTATGACTACATTTTGGTTGACCTTCCCCCTGTTGGCGAGGTTGCCGATATGTTTGCCATTTCGGATATGGTTTCCGGGTATATTTACGTTGTTCGTTCCGGCTATACCGACAGCCGCCTGTTGCGCGACACCACCGATACCATTTTGAGCAAGGACGCCAAGATCTTCGGCTACGTGGTCACCGACGTGCACCCCGAACGCACCGAAGGCTATACCAAATACGGTCACTATTACCGCAACTATAAATACGGGTATTACAACCGGTATAAATCCTATTCGAGCTATGAAAAAGCCGTTACCGAGGAGGCAGCCGAGGAAGAGGCAAAGCCCGAAGATAATAGTGATAAGCAATAAGAAAACAACGCAACCATGGCTCGTTTGGGTCATGGTTGCACTTGACAACGGAATTAGCAACCGCTAACCGCAAAAGAAAGGAGGACCTTCGATGGAGCAATATCAAATCAGCGGCATGAGCTGCGCCGCCTGCTCGGCAAGGGTAGAAAAAGCGGTTTCGGCAGTCGAAGGAGTCAGTGCCTGCTCGGTCAGCCTGCTGACTAACTCCATGGGCGTAGAGGGAACAGCAAGCCCGCAGGCAATCATTGCCGCGGTCGAGGCGGCAGGATATGGTGCCAAACAAAAGGAAGACGGCGAAAAGCCGGCGAACGAAACCGAAGCGCTTGCCGACAAAGAAAGCCCACTCCTTTTGCGCCGCTTGATCTGGTCGCTCGTCTTTCTTCTTCCGCTGGTCTATCTTTCCATGGGGCATTCCATGTGGGGGTGGCGGTTGCCGCCGTTTTTGGAGAAAGACCCGGTTGCTATTGGAATGATGCAACTGCTTCTTTCGGCGGTTATCATGGTTATCAATCAAAAGTTCTTTATCAGCGGCTTCAAAGGGGTTATCCACCGCGCCCCCAATATGGATACGCTCGTTTCTCTTGGCGCCCTGGCGGCGTTTGGCTATAGCGTTTATTCGTTGTTTGCGCTTTCGGGCAAGGTCGCGGCAGGCGAAGCGCATGCGGCCGCGCATGAATTTTACTTTGAATCCGCGGGCATGATCTT
>CAMOLD010000020.1 GCA_946618395.1 uncultured Clostridia bacterium | reverse complement strand
CTTGAACAATGCAAGAAGCTTTTTTATTGTATCATGTTTTTGCGCGGTTGTCAAATGCGCGGTTTTTCATCTTGCCACTTTGTTGACCCACCGCACCAGTTCGTCCGGCGAGGCAGAGGCGGAAAAGCGCTTTCCTTCAACAACGGTTGCGCCGGGGGCAAGGGCGCGGAAATTGTTTGCCGTGTTGCCCAGACCGCTGCCGCCCGAAGTGCAGAAGGGGACCACCGTTTTGCCGGAAAAATCGGCGCTTTCCAAAAAGGTATCCACAATGGAGGGCTCCCGATACCACCAAACAGGGAAGCCGACCAGGATGACGTCATATCCGCGGACGTCCGGTTTTGCCGCCATTGCCGGGCGGCAGGCGGGGTCTTTCATTTCCAGGGTGGAGCGGCTTTGTTTGTCCGTCCAGTCCAGGTCGGCGTCCGTGTAGGGCTGTTCCGGCAAAATGGCAAACAGGTCGGCGCCCGCCGCCTTTGCCAGGTTTGAGGCAACTCTTTCTGTCGTTCCGCTTGCGCTGAAATAAGCAACCAGTAATTTTTTCATCTCGTTTCTCCCGTTTTTTTCGATTTTTGGCTTGCAATGTTGATTTTTTCGTGGTATAATCACATTATAAACCCTAAACTTGACTTTATGTCAAGAGTTTTTAAAAAAAAAGAGGTAAAAATTGATGTTTACGATCGGTCAAGTGTCAAAAATGTTCGGTTTGCCGGTTTCCACCCTGCGCTATTACGATAAAGAAGGGCTGTTTCCAAGCATGGAGCGGCAATCGGGCATTCGCAAATTCAGCGAGAACGAGTTGGAAGCGCTGCGCGTGATCGAATGCCTGAAAAAGTCGGGGTTGGAGATCCGGGAGATCAAACAGTATATGCAGTGGTGCAAAGAAGGCGCCGCCACCTATTCCGACCGCAAGGAACTGCTGGAAAAGAGACGGCAGACCGTGGAAGAGGAAATGGAGCGCCTGAACAAAACGCTGGATATGCTCCGGTTCAAATGCTGGTATTACGAAACGGCAATCCGGGACGGGAACGAGAACCGGCTGAACGAAATGCTGCCGGACAAACTGCCGCCCGAAATTCAGGCGATTTATAATCGTGCACACGAGTGAAAAAAGCACGCTTTCGCCTGCTTTTTTCAGTTATGAGTTCCGCCGGCGCGGAACGTGATGATGCGCTTTGCGCAGTGATGAGCGCTGCGCGCGTGATGAGTGCCTGCGGCACGTTATATAGAAACTCCCACCACAATGTTGCGCCAAAGACGCAAATGATGGCTGTTCTTCTTTCAAAAAATATTGCGGAGTTCTTGAAAATCGCCGTGGGAAATGCTATAATAAAATCAATGAAATCTTTTTTCGTCAAAAGCCGCAAAACGCGGCACGAAAGGAAACGATATGAGCGAAAAACTCTCCACCCAACCCTATAAAGGCACGCGGGATTTTTACCCCGCCGAAATGCGCCTGCGCAACTGGTTTTTCGGCGTGATCCGCCGCGAGCTGGAAAACGCCGCCTTTGAGGAATACAACGGCCCCATGCTGGAATCTTTGGATCTTTACGCCGCCAAGAGCGGCGAGGAGCTTGCCGGCAAACAGACCTATAATTTTGTTGACCGCGGCGGCCGCTCGGTTGCCATCCGCCCCGAAATGACGCCCACCGTGGCGCGCATGGTGGCGGCAAAAATCGGCGAGATGACCTTCCCCCTTAAATGGTTCTCCTTCCCCAATATGTATCGCTACGAGGCGACCCAGCGCGGGCGCTTGCGCGAGTTCTGGCAGCTCAACGTGGATATTTTCGGGTGCGATGGCTATGAGGCCGACCTGGAATGTATCCTTGCCGCCATTCGCATTTTGCGCGCCTTCGGGGCGGACGAGCAGATGTTCACCGTTCGCATCAACAACCGCCGGTTCTTCAACGACGTTATTGCCGCCGTTACCGGCGAGGGCGCCGACGCAAAGGCGATTTCCAAAGTCATTGACCGCCGGGCAAAGGTGCCGCGCGAGGTTTACGAGCGCGACTTGACGGCGCTGGGGCTAACCCCGGAAAAAATTGCAAAAATCGATTCGATTTACAATATGACCGTCCGCGAGGCGACCGCCCTTTGCCCGGATTCTGTCGGTGCGGGCGAACTGCTTGCCCTGTTTGAACAGCTGGAACAGCTGGGCGTTGACTCCTACTGCAAATTCGACTTCGGCATTGTCCGCGGGCTGGATTACTATACCGGAACGGTGTTTGAAGTGTTTGACAACGCGCCGGAGAACAACCGCGCCATGTTCGGCGGCGGAAGATATGATAATCTTGTGGGTCTGTTCGTCAAGAACGCAAAGGTTTCGGGCGTCGGGTTCGGTATGGGCGACGTGACGTTGGAAAACTTTTTGACGAGCCACAATCTGATTCCGGCGTCGTTCGGCGGCGGGAAAAAGGTGCTGGTCGCGCGCTTTGACGACGTCCCCTACGAAGTTTACCTCAAACTGACCGAGCGGTTGCGCGATGCCGGCATTTGCGCCTCGCTCTACCTGGGGCAAAAGAAATTCGGCAAACAGCTGGAATACGCCGTAAAGACCGACTGCACGCATCTTTTGGTGCTGGGCGGCGACGAATATGCGCGCGGCGTTGTAAAAATCAAAGACCTTGCCGCCCGCGAGGAGCGCGAAGTTCCGCTGAAAGACATCGAAAAAGCGTTTGATTGAAAGTTTTTTGCCGAGGTTTTTTTCAAAAAAGCCGGAAAGCCCGTGACCTTCCTTCGCGCCGCAGGCGCGAATAAAAAATCTCAAACAGAGAGGTACCCGGAAATTATGACGGAAGCAACCGTTTTACAACACAAAGAACGCAATTACGGCGTAGATTTGCTGCGAATTGTTTCAATGGTAATGGTAAGCGCAATTCATGTCTTTGGACACAGCGGCATTTTGATTGAGGATAAAATCACCGTCCGTGGGCAGCTGGCATGGTTTTTCTATATTTTCTGCTTTTGCGCGGTAAACTGCTATGCGCTGATATCCGGGTATGTAGGAATCACCTCCAAATTCAAGATTTCCAATCTCGTTTATTTGTGGTTACAGGTTGTTTTTCTTTCGTTGCTGACAACGTTGGTTACCCGCTTTGTTATGCCCGGCACCGTCGGACTCAAAGATTTTCTTGTCGCCGTTCTTCCGGTTACATTTTCAAAGTATTGGTATTTTACCGCATATTTTGCTTTGTTTTTGTTCATGCCCTTCTTGAACTTCCTTTTGAATCGTTTTTCCAATCGGGGAATGGGGCTTTTGCTCCTTGCAATAACCGTTCTATTCACCGGCCTTTCTACCATCCGGGAGGACGTATTCAACTTGGATAACGGATACTCTGTTGTCTGGCTTGTATTGCTCTATCTTATCGGAGGCTATATCAAGAAAAACAATTTGCTCGGCAAGGTTCAAACATGGAAACTGCGTGTGGCTTTGATCGGGATCGTTGCCTTTACATGGCTTAGCAAGCTGGTGATTTCGCTTGTGACGTTAAAGGTCTTTGACAAAATTAAATTCAGCGGGTTGCTCATTGGCTATACTTCTCCCACCATTCTTGCGATTGCCGTTCTGTTCCTTTGCATTTTTTCCCGTAAGAGTTTTTCCAAAAAGCCCCTTTTCATATCCTTTGTTGCGCCGCTTACATTCGGCATTTATATTACACAAATGGATTCTCCGTTTATTTGGAAAACGATTATGGATAAAACCGAAATATTTACAGAGCTGAACCCGATGATTTCTCTTTTGGCAGTTCTTTTGGCAACCGTTGCGGTTTTTCTTGTTTGCGGCCTGGCGGATTTGTGCCGCCTTGGCCTGTTTACCCTTTTGCGGGTCAAAAAGCATTTGATCCGGGCGGAAAACGGAATCCGAAACAAGATGAGCAAATTGTTTGAGCCGAAAGAGGAAAACGCAAAAGACAAACGCTGAGAACAGGCTGATTTTTATATCTTGTTTGAAAAGGCAAATTGCAATATAAGAAAGGAGTCGAGAACCATGGAACAGTTCCGTATGTTATCCAAGGATGGCAAGACCAAGCTTGCCTGCTACTGCGTTTTCCCCGAGGGGGAGCCGCGCGCCGTGCTGCAAATCGTGCACGGAATGTGCGAATATTTTGGCAGATACGAGGATTATGCCAAAACGCTTGCCGAAGCCGGAATTCTGGTTGTCGGGCACGACCACCTGGGGCACGGCAACACCGCACCCACGCCGGATGACCTCGGCTTTACCGCCAAGGGCGGCGGCGCCGACTTTTTGGTGGAGGACGTTTTTGCCCTGACCGAAAAGGTGAAGGAGGACTATCCCGACGCGCCGGTCATCCTGTTTGGGCATAGCATGGGCTCGTTCATTGCGCGCGAGGTGCTCGCCCGCCACGGGGATGCCTACCGCGCGGCAATCATTTGCGGCACCGGAGGCCCCGAGGCGCCTGCCGGAGCAGGAAAAGCCATGGCAAAAACCATTATGACCTTTTGCGGCGAACGTCACCGCTCCAAAATGCTGAAGAACATTGCCTTTACCGGCTACTATAAAATGATCGAAAAGGGCGAACCGGTCAACGCCTGGTTGACGCACGACAAGGCGGTGGTTGACAAATACAACAGCGATCCGTTCTGCGCCTACATTTTCACCGTCCGCGCTTACCACGACCTGTTCACGCTGGTTGCCTGGGCAAACGCCAAGGATTGGGCAGGGAAACTGCCAAAGGATTTGCCCGTGTTGGTGACCGCCGGCGAGGAAGACCCGGTTGGCGCCTTTGGCAAAGGGCCGCGCACGGTTGCCGACCGCATGACCGACGCCGGAATGAAGAATGTGACCTTAAAAATGTTCCCCGGCATGCGCCATGAGATTTTGAACGAGATTGGAAAAGAAAAAGTCTATCGGGAGTTGAACGAATGGATCTTTGCACAGTTGCAGAGCTGAAAAACACCTCCGGGCGCATTCTGGGCGTGGATTTTGGAGATACGCGCACCGGGCTTGCGCTCTCGGACCCCTCGCGGTTTCTTGCCTCGGGCATTGGCTATATCAGCCCCGGCGGAATTGAAAAAACGGCGGCGGCAGTTGCCGCCGTCGCTGCCGAAAAGGGCGTTGCCTGCGTTGTGGTGGGGCTTCCGCGCAACATGGATGGAAGCGAGGGCTTTCGCGCCGCGCGCTGCCGCGAGTTTGCCGGGCTGGTTGCCGGGAAATGCCCGGAAATCCGCGTTGCCATGATGGACGAGCGGTTGACCACCGTTTCGGCGTCCCGCTACCTGAACGAAACCAACACGCGCGGCAAAAACCGCAAAGGGGTCATCGATACCCTCTCGGCGCAAATCATCCTGCAAAACGCGCTGGACCTGCTGAAAAATTTGAAGTAACAGCTCACAAAGAATAAAAGTTTTTGGTCCCGCTTTTTTCAAAAAGCGGGGGAAAGGGGGAACCGCCATGGAAAGAGCAAGAGCGCCGCGCATTGTGCGCAGGATCTTCCGCTTTTTTCTGTTTGCGCTCATTTTGGGCGTCAACGGCATCATTTTTTGGCGGTTTTGCTCGGCGGGCATTCCCAAAAAGGTGAAATATATCCAGCCGAATGAAGTTCTGGCGAGCGCCTACGTTGCCGCCGACGGCAACCTGACCGCTTTCCGGCAGGAGCAGGCGACCATTACCCGGGGGGCAAAGAACGCCGGCTATTTTTCGGTGGTGCAGTGCGTTTTCTTTCCCGACGCGGGGCAGGTGCAGCTGGTTTTCCGCTATAACAAAAGCACCCTGCGCCACCTCAAAGAGGACAAAGGACTGGACGCTCTGCCCGAAAAATCCGGCACCCATTTTGTTGTTTCACTGTTGCGCACCACCGACCTGACGCCAACGAACAAAAAGGACAACAACAACCCGGCAACGCTTGCCGAAACACGCTATTATGCCTCCTCCGATCCGGTGCGCGAGGAGACCTCGCTTTACACCTACTTCCGCTATACCTTTGACGGCGTTTGGCTGGAAGAGGACACCGACGGCGTTTTTGCGGACGTGTTCTGGATCGGCGACCTTGCCCAGGAGGATCCGCCCGTTTACGGAACGCTTTGCCTTTGGGATTCGGAATCCGAAAATATCCCGGTCAAGCTCTCTTCGTCCGAGCGCAAAGCCATCGAGGCGCTGGTGAAGGATTGAGCGGAATATGCAGAGGGGCGGGGGACTTTTCTTAAAAGAAAATGTCCCCCTCCTTTTTGCGACTCAAAAATCGCACGATAAGAGGGGGTTTTCAAAGGAGCTTTTGCTGATAGAAAACTCCAAGAAAAGAATGCTTTTATACTGATGAACGTTTTATATTCGTGATAAATTATCAAAAAAGGCTCCCTTGTGCAAAGGGAGCTCCCGCGAGACGCGGGTGAGGGATTGTAAAAAAGAAACGGTTTAGTAAAAACAATCCCTCAGTCGAGCAAGCTCGCCAGCTCCCTTTACACAAGGGAGCCGGATTTTAACCGATTACCGTTATTAATAGGTCAAATTTGCAAGCAACGAATATTTAAAAGGGCGTTCAGTCTTGAGGGCGTCATTTCTTACAGGACGGAGCAAATTGCCGAGTGATTTGACATTGCCTTTTGACAAGCATAAATAAAAAGGAGAGAACTTTTTTGCAAAAGTTCTCTCCTTTTTATGGGTTTTTGTTGGCTTCAATCAGCCCAGTTTTGCCTGGTTGATCTTAATGCCGGGGCCCATGGTAGAGGCGATTACGCAGCTCTTGATATACTGACCCTTTGCGGATGCCGGCTTTGCCTTGATGATGGCGCCAAGCAGCGTGTCAAAGTTCTCTTTCAGCTTTGCATCGCCGAAGGAAGCTTTGCCGATGGGGCAGTGGATGATGTTGGTTTTATCCAGACGATACTCAATTTTACCTGCTTTCGCTTCGGTAACGGCGCGGGCAACGTCGGGGGTAACGGTTCCTGCTTTGGGAGAAGGCATCAAGCCCTTGGGGCCCAAAACTTTACCAAGTTTACCAATGACAGCCATCATATCGGGGGAAGCGATCACAACGTCAAAATCGAACCAGTTTTCCTGGACGATCTTATCGGCGTATTCCGCACCGCCAACATAATCGGCGCCGGCGTCAAGTGCTTTCTGCACGTTGTCGCCCTTGGCGAAAACGAGGGTTTTAATGGTTTTACCGGTTCCGTTGGGAAGAACGACTGCGCCGCGGACCTGTTGATCGGCATGGCGGGAGTCAACGCCCAGGCGGACGTGAACCTCAATGGTCTCGTCAAATTTTGCCTTGGAAGTCTGGCAAACGAGGGAGAGTGCCTCGGCGGGATCATACTGTTTGCTCTTATCAAAGAGTTTTACGCTGTCGGCGTATTTTTTTCCGAATTTAGCCATTGTTCATGCCCTCCTTTCAGTCTTCCACGGTAATGCCCATCGAGCGGGCAGTTCCGGCGATCATGCTCATTGCGGCTTCCAGGGAAGCGGCGTTGAGGTCGGGCATTTTGGTTTCGGCAATCTTTTTGACCTGTTCTTTGGTCAGTTTTGCCACTTTGGTTTTGTTCGGCTTTGCCGAAGCGGTTTCAATGCCGCAAGCCTTTTTGATCAGCACCGGAGCCGGAGGCGTTTTGGTGATGAAGGTGAAGGAGCGGTCTGCATAAACGGTGATGACCACGGGAATGATCAAACCGATGTCATTTTTGGTTCTTTCGTTGAATTCCTTGGTGAAAACCGGAATTGCAACGCCATACTGACCCAGGGCGGGACCAACCGGCGGCTGGGGAGTTGCTTTCCCTGCGGGAAGCTGCAATTTGATATAGCCTAAAATTTTCTTTGCCATAGTAGTTTTCTAACCTCCAATGTGGTTTTTTGCGGAAGAATTACAAAAATTTTTCTTCCTCCCACGCATTTTGGCGGAATGTCCTCCGCCGGGATTTTGGTCAGCCGACCGACTTGACCGCGCTCATATCCAGTTCCACCGGCATATTGCGCGAGCCGCGTTTGACCAGCACGGTAACGGTTTTGAGGTCCTCGGAAATGGATTGCACCACACCGCTCATACCCTCGAACAAACCGTCCACAATGTTGACCTCGTCGCCAACCGCGAAGGAGACTTTGACCTGCGGCGCTTCCTCGATGGAAAGTGCTTCCACCTCTGCGTCCTCAAGCGGGGTCGGTCTGGAACCGGGACCCACAAATCCGGTAACGCCGGTGATGTTGCGCACGGCGTGCCAGCTCTCCTCGTTCATAATCATCTTGACGAACACGTAGCCGGGGCATTTCTTTTCTTCCTTCACCTTTTCCTCTTCGCCGTTCTTTTCAATCACGGTGTCAACAGGAATGCGAATGTCGAAAATCAGGTGTCCAAGCCCGCGGTTTTCGATGATTTTTTCCAGATTTGCTTTTACTTTGTTTTCGTAGCCTGAGTAAGTGTGCGCCACATACCATCTCACGCCAACGTTCATTTCATTGATATCGCTCATATTTGCAATACCCGATTATTTGATTTTCCCAAGAATTGCCCGGAACCCTTCGCCAAGTCCCAAATCCAACAGGCAAATCACAACGGCGCTGATCAAAAGCACAATCCAAACGAGCAGGGTGCTTTTTCTTGTTTGCGCCCAAGGGAACCAAACGATTTTTTTGACCTCGCTTTTGTAAACGCGGAAGAGCTTTGCAAGCTTTTTACGGAAGACAATGCAAAGGACCACGGCGGCAATCAGAGCGACAACGCCGATGATCAGCCAGACTTTGCCCGGCGTGCTCATGTTTGTAAACCACTTCATCTTGTTACCTCCGCCTTACTTGGATTCTTTGTGAAGGGTATGCTTGCGGCAAAACTTGCAATACTTCTTCATTTCCAATCTGTCAGGGTCGTTTTTCTTGTTTTTCTTTGTGTCATAGTTTCTCTGCTTGCATTCGGAGCAAACCAGAGTGATTTTGACTCTTGCATCATTGGCCATTTAGCGGCACCTCCTATAAGAATGATTTGTGTACCTCCCTCCCGAAAGCCCGGTGCGACCCGTTTGGGGTTTGGCGCTGCGCCGGTTTTTCTTTGCCCGTTTTTTGCGCACAAAGAAAAAGCCCTCTCGCAGAGGTAAAGGCATTATAGCACAGTTTTTCCGGCTTGTCAAGTTTTTTTCAAAAAAATTTTCCTATTATATAAGAAAAAATCCCGGTTTTGCGTTTTTTCTTTGCAAAATCGCCGGTTTTTGCTTGCATTCGGGGCGCCAATGTGGTAAAATAGGGGCAGAAAACCGCAGGAAAGGAGGCAAAAACCATGTCCCGGTCCTTTTTCTCCCGCTTTTTCGGCCGTTTGTTTGCCAAAAAACTGCCGCTCACCGGCAAAGCGGAGGCATACGGCGCCGCCGGCGAGGAAATTATCTACCGCAAATTGCGCGAATCGTTTGACTGCGTCATTCGCAACGTGACGGTTCCGCAGGGCGAGGGATACCTGGAAAAAGACTTTTTGGTGGTGCAGGACGGTGTTCCGGTGGTGCTGGAAGTCAAGCGCTGGAAGGGCATGATTTCCGCCTCGGCAACCGGCAACCGCTTTTTTCAGGAAAAAGCCGACGGAACGCGCAAGGAGCTCAAAAGCCCGGTGCGCACAACCGCGCGCTTTCTTGCCGCAATGAAAAGTTTTTACCGCCTGGAGTCGCTTCCTTTGGGAATGGTGGTGTTTGCCGACCCGAACTGCGACCTTGACCTGCCGCCCGAGATGGAGGGCATTGCGCTGGTTACCTGGAATCAGATGATCTCCGCTATTCGCTCGGCGGTTCAAGCCGCACCCCCTCCCGCCGAACCTTTTGATCCTGCCCGCGCCCTGCATTGCGCGCGCCTCTATGCCTCTGGCGGCCGCTCCTTTTGCAAGGGCGTTGTGACCGATGCCGAAATCCCCTGCTTTACCCCTGCGGGCGAGCCGGCGTCGCTCAATCCGCTCTATTTGCGGTATATCAGCATCGACCATCAACCCCTGCGCCTGCGCGACAAGCTGACGGTCACCTTCGTCAACGATACCTCGGCAATTTTTTACAGTCAGAACGCAACGCTTACCCTTCTTTGCCTGGACGGATCGGTCATGCGTGTTGCGCTTTCCCGGTTGAATACCGTTGTGCTGTAAGTTTTAAACCTTTTTTAAAGACACGCTACCCCTGAAAGGAGAATTTTTATCATGTATTGCAGATTTTGCGGAAAAGAAGTCGGTGACGCGAAATGGTGCCCTTATTGCGGCGCCCAACAGCCCGCGCAGGAAGATAAAACCTTTTTCAACGGTTCCAATTCCGAAGAGAGCCGCAACGCCTGGGGCGAGCAGATCAACCTGAACACCCCTGCGCCCCGGACCAACGGGTTTTCCATTGCCGGGCTGATCCTCTCGTTTTTCTCGCCCCTGCTGGGCCTGATTTTCAGCTTGATCGGTCTTGTCAAATCGCGCCAATATCAATCGGGCAGAGTGATTGCCATCATCGGCATCATCGTCAGCATTGCAACCTTTATTTTCAATACCATTGTTTATAACTATATGCGCCCCTATATCGAGCAAATTTTGCTGGAAGCGGGCTACGTCTTTTGAAAAAAACAACGCCCTTCAAAAGGCCGGAACTTTTTGTTTCTGGCTTTTTTGCCCGAAATTTTCCATTGACAATTACAAGAGGATATGATACAATATCACATAGTGAAAGATTTTTGTTTTGTAAAAATGCAAAAATTGCGAAAAAAGGAGAAACAGATATGAAACATAGAATCCTGCTGGTTCTGTTTGCCGCCCTGTTGCTTGTTCTTGTGTTCGGCGCATGTGCGGAAAGGCATGTTTACGGCGACTGGATTGACGAAACCCTTGCCACCTGCACCGAGAACGGTTTCAGGGGGCACTACCACTGCGAGCATTGCGGAAAGAACTTTACCGTAGAGAAAATTGAAATTTCCGACGAGGAGCTGGTCATTCCGGCAACCGGCCATGCCTGGGATAACGGCGCCGTTACCACCCCCGCCACCTGCACCGAGGACGGAACCAAAACCTATACCTGCACCAACCCGAATTGCGGCAAAACCAAAACCGAGACCATTCCGGCAGGGCACACCTTTGGCGAATGGATTCCCGGAACAGAGGCGACCGCCTCAACGCCGGGAGAGAAGGGGCATTACCATTGCTCGGTTTGCGAAAAGGATTTTGGCGAAGATAAGCAAACGGAATTGACCGACATTGTCATTCCGCCGCTGAACCACACCTACGGCCCAAAGAATGGCGAAATTCCTGCCACCTGCACCGAGGACGGAAAGAGAGCATACTACGTTTGCACCTGCTGCGGAAAGTTCTTTGACGAAACCTTTACCGAGGTTGCCGAAGCCGACCTGACCATCCCATCGCCCGGGCATAACCCCGAATGGATTGTCGACAAAACCGCCACCTGCACCGAGGTCGGAAGCAAACATCAGGTTTGCACGGTTTGCGGCGAGACACTTCAAACGCAGGAGATTCCCATGGAAGATCACGAGCTCATCGGGTGGGTTGAGAAACAAGAGGCAAACTGCGGATATTGCGGAAAAGCCGCGCATGATGAATGCAAAAAATGCCATCAATACTTTGATCAAAACGGGAACAAGCTGGACACCATTGACATTGCCGAAGAGCCCGCCACCGGCGCGCACGTCTACGGCGAATGGATTGTCGACAAAACCGCCACCTGCACCGAGGTCGGAAGCAAACATCAGGTTTGCACGGTTTGCGGCGAGACACTTCAAACGCAGGAGATTCCCATGGAAGATCACGAGCTCATCGGGTGGGTTGAGAAACAAGAGGCAAACTGCGGATATTGCGGAAAAGCCGCGCATGATGAATGCAAAAAATGCCATCAATACTTTGATCAAAACGGGAACAAGCTGGACACCATTGACATTGCCGAAGAGCCCGCCACCGGCGCGCACGTCTACGGCGAATGGATTGCGGAAAAGCCGGCAACCAACGACGAGGTCGGCCACGTTGGTCATTACCATTGTGACGTTTGCGGCAAGAATTTTGACAAAGACCACAACGAGATTGATAACATTGTTACTACCGTTTGGTCGCCGCTCGTCTGACCGACCAAATATTGTAAAAAGAACGCCGAACCGGGTTTGCCGGTTCGGCGTTCTTTGTTTGCTCATTCCAAAATAACGGCAGCGTTCGGTGCAAGCATCAGGTTGCGCGGAAAAACTTGCGGTGCGGGACCTGTTGAAAGCAAAACGCTCTTATAGTGGGCAGGGATGCGGACATGCGCCGGCTTTTTGGAAAGATTGGCGGCAACCAGCAACCGCTTTCCGGATTTGTCGCGCGCGCGGCGTTCATAGCAAACCGAGCCACCGGGGCTTTCCAAAAAGCGGAAGGTGCCGCCCCGGAGCGCGGAATTTTTCGCCCGCAGCTCTCCCAGCCGGCAATAAAATGCACGCAACTGTTTATCGGGATGCGCCCAGGGGTAAGGCATGCGGCAGAAGGGGTCGCGGTAGCCCTCCAAGCCCACCTCGTCACCGTAATAAACCGAGGGAACGCCGTAAACGGTGAACTGCAAGAGCGCGCCAATCTCCAAAAGCTGTTTGGCTTTGGCACGCGCGTGCGGAGAAAGTTTGCGCGTGGAGAGTTCGGCGTTGGAAAGTCCGTCCCCTTCGGTCGGGTCGCCCAAAACGGTCAGGATGCGGGCGGTGTCATGCGTGCCCAAAAGATTCATCAGGCAATCGCAAACCGCCGGGGGATAGGAAACATAAAGTTCGGTCAGCGTCGCGCGGAAAAAGTCGCTGTCCCCGTGCAACAGCAGGGCGAGCGCCGCGTTGCGGAAGGGGTAGTTCATCACGCCGTCCAGCTGTCCGCCCCAAAGGTAGGGGCGCAGGGAACCGTAGGCAACTTTATCGGCGGCGTTTTCCCATACCTCGCCCAAAATCAAGGGGTCGGTGCCGCCCTCACGCCCGGCGGCTTTGACCGCGGCGCGAAATTCATTCAAAAAGTCGTCGCAAAGTTCATCGGCAACGTCCAGCCGCCAGCCGTCCGCCCCGCGGCGGATCCAGTGCGCGGCAATGCCGTCCGGCCCGGTAAAATAATGCCGGCAGTCGGGCGCGGAATGGTTCAGGCGCGGCAGGATGGGAATGCCCCACCAGCTTTCGTAGTCGTCCGGAAAATTGCGGAAGGAGAACCAGGAGGCATAGGGCGAGTTTTGCGATTGATAAGCGCCAAGATCCGGGTAGGTGCCGCGGCGGTTGAAATAGCGGCTGTCGTCGCCGGTGTGGTTGAACACGCCGTCCAGAATCACGCGCATTCCGCGCGCGTGCGCGGCGGCAATCAGTTTGTCAAACGCCTCGTCACCGCCCAAAAGACTGTCGATTTTCTCATAGTCGCCGGTGTCGTAGCGGTGGTTGGAAACCGACTCAAAAACCGGGGAAAGATAAAGAACCGTCACACCAAGCTTGGCAAGGTCATCCAGCTTTTCGGTAATGCCGTCCAGGTTGCCGCCAAAAAACAGGTCGTTGGCAAGCGGTGCGCCCGGTCGCTCGGCAAACTGGGGAATTCCGTTGTCCCAATCCTCTTCCAGGCGACCTGTGTGCAGTTTTCCGCAATTTTTGGCGCGGAAAAAGCGGTCAACGAAGATGTGATACATCGTGCCGCCCGAAAACCAGGCGGGGGTGCGGAAGTCCGAGCGGTAAATCAACATCCGGAAGCGGTTGGCGTTGTGGTCGTAAAGGGTAAAGTGCAAATTGTCGGTCGCGTTTGTAAACAGGGTGCGCTCGCCGCGCAAAAAGAGGAATTCGTAGCGGTATAGCCCTCCCTCGGGCGGCGCAAGTTTTTCGGTTTCCAGCGCGATGGTGTAAAGGTCCTGTCCGCGGTCCAGCCCGGCAAAATCCAGAGGCAGGTCGGCGGGGTTTTGTCCGTCGGCGCCCAGACGCAACACCACCGCAAAAACGCCCAGTCCGCGCGGCACGCGCAGGGTAAAGGTGACAACCTCGCCGCGGCGGAAAGCGTTTTTCTCGGTGGGGCGGGAACCCGAACGGCAAAGAATGGTGGGCGTCAAGCCGGCTTCGGTTTGTTCAAACAGTTTGGGATACATGGCAAACAAAGCGGCGGCGCCGCACTCCTTTCCCTCAAAAATCACAGTCCTATTTTACCATAGATTGCCCCAAAAGGCAATGCTTTTTTCACTTTTCGGGCGCCCGAATGAAAAAAACTTGATTTTTTTCCGCGCGCGCGCTATAATAGCTATAATAAAGGAAGAATTGAGCAGAAAAAAGGAGAACCCATGAATCTTTGTGATAGAAGCACGGTGCGCCGGCTGATGGCGAGCTACGGCATTTCCTTCCGGCATGAGTTCGGGCAAAATTTTTTGACAGACCCCGGCGTGATTGAGGAGATTGCCGAGGCGGCTTACCCCACGGGTGACTGCACCATTTTGGAGATCGGCCCCGGCATTGGCACCCTGACACGCGCCCTTTGCGAGCGGTATCGCCGGGTGATTGCGCTGGAAATCGACCGCAACCTGATTCCCGTGCTGGGCGAAACGCTTGCCGATTTTGATAATGTGACGGTGGTGAACGCCGACGTGATGAAAACCGACCTTGCCGAATTGCTGGCGCCGGCATTTGCCGAGGGGCCGGTGGCGGTTTGCGCCAATTTGCCCTATTACATCACCTCGCCAATCTTGATGAAACTGCTGGAAAGCGACCTGCCCTTTTGGGGCGTGACGGTGATGGTGCAAAAGGAATTTGCCGACAGGCTTTGCGCCGCGCCGGGGGGCAAGGAATACGGTGCCATTACCGTTTCCGCCGCCTACTGCGGAAAAGCCGAAAAGATTTTGAAGGTTCCTGCCGACCGTTTTTTGCCGGCTCCCAAAGTGGATTCGGCGGTGGCGCGCCTGCGCCTTTACGGCAAGGAAAAGCCGGTGGTTCCAAAGGATGAGGCACTCTTTTTCAAAGTTGTGCGCGCCGCCTTCGGGCAACGGCGCAAAACGCTGGCAAACGCGCTTTCCTCCGGCTTTCCCGAGCTGGAAAAGCAACAAATCAACGCCTTTTTGGAGGCACTCGGTCTGCCTGCCGACATTCGCGG
>CAMOLD010000019.1 GCA_946618395.1 uncultured Clostridia bacterium | reverse complement strand
TACTGCTTTCCGCCGGTTTCAATCACTGCAAACACGAAAAGCACCTCTCTTTCTTATAGACTCGCTGACACGATGGCGGTGCCTGTTTTCAGGCACACTTAAAAAAGCCATTTTCAAGCGGCTATTTATTATAGCATATCTTGGATTGATTTGTCAAGCATTTTTGCAAAATATTTCCGCTTTTTATTTCAAAATTCTAATTAAATGCTTTGCGTTACCCCGATAAAGGACGGAATTCCGGTTTGAGCATCCACAATGAGATAGACAAACGGACGATCCAGATAAATCTCTTTCGGGTTTTCGGACGGGGCGGCGCTGTTTGCTTTCATAATGCCCCAGGTCACCGCGGCGGCCTTGGTGCCGCTCCGATCAAGCTCCAAATAGGTCTTTTGAAAAACATCCGAAAGATACAAACTCTCTCCGCCGTAAGTTCCCATGGGCAAAAAGTTGGCAACCGACGGATTGAACGCATTGGTCATTCCCATGTCGCGCAAAATATCGGTCAGTTTGGTAAAGGATTCGGTTTTGAACTCGGGAATTTTAGTTTTGACGACCTCGCGGCTCCTATTCTCCCAGGCGGCAAGCCATTCTTCCCCGGTCAACGACCGGGCAAGCGAAACGGCTGACGCATCTCCCTTTGGCAAAAGCCCGACAAACGCATATTTTTCGCCTTTATAGTATTTTACAACGCCATCAAAATTTGCGCCTTCCAAATAGACAGATTCATTGGAATAGAGGTAGGTGACCGTTTGTTTCTCGCCTTTTGCCGTTGTAAATTGTCCCTTTTCAATTTGCGAATCCTCATATTCCTTTTCCCATTTCCCGTCAAACACCAGCGCGTTGATCAGATACAGCATGCTTGCGGTATCCATTTCGTCAATGATCTTTTTGATCATTCCGTCGGTATATTTTTCGCACCAAGCATTGATATTTTTGACGGTATCTTTGTCAAAATCCGCCGCGTAAGCCTGCGCCGCATACCAATCGGCAATTGTTTGCAGGAAGGATTCGTTGACTTTGAGCGACGGCGTATTCCGGAACCAGACCGAGTTTGCCAATTCCATCTTGGCATCCTCGTTGCTCGAAAGACCCAGCGTATAGGCAAGCAAAGCCGGGTTCAGTTCCTCCGGCGCCATGCCCAAGACATCGCTCATCTGCGCTCTCGTTTCTTCCCCTGCACCGTTGACAATCAGCGCAAGGCAATACATTGCCGAAAGGGGCGACAACAGCCGGTTCTCGTCCGGATTGGTAGAAGCGAAGGTATGATTGAGCAAGGAAAAGGCAAACTGCGCCATTGTTTGGTTGAAATTTGCCGGCAATTCAAGGTCTTTGACGGTTTCGGCTTTGAGCGGTTTGGCGACGCCCGATTCCCCAAGATAATTTTTGAGCAGGTCGGTTTCGTCAATAACGATTTGTTTTTTACAGGAAACGCTCAAAAGCAACAACACCGCCGCCAAAAGCAAGCAACAGACGGATAGAATACGTTTCTTTTTCATTTCAACACCTCCGAAAATGCTTTTGGAAGCGCCGCGGCGGTATCCGACGCAACCATGGAAAACGCGTTGGTTTCGCGCTCGGCAATCTCACCGGCAAGCCCGGCAAGGAAGGCACCGCAGGCAACGGTCAGCGCCGTTGGGGGTAAATATCCAAGCATTCCGGCAAGCACGCCGGAAAGCACATCTCCGCTTCCTGCGGTCGCCATGCCGGCGCAACCGCGGTCGGTTTGGTAAACGGTTTTTCCGTCGGTAATTGTGGTAACGGAGCCTTTCAAAAGCAAAATGACATCATGCTCCGCGGCAAAAGATTTGGCAAACGCGACTGGCTGTTTCAAAATCTCTGCAACCGGGATTCCCGAAAGGCGGGAAAACTCCATGGGATGCGGCGTTAAAACAACGGTGCCCCGTTTGGATTTGAGCAAATCCAAGCCGCCGTCGGCAAGTGTGTTCAGCGCGTCGGCGTCCAAAAGGAGCGTTCCGGGAGTGTTGCGGAACAAATAGTCCAAAATTTGGGCGTATTCCTCCGACCTTCCCCAGCCCATTCCAACGGCGACCGCTCGTTTCCCGGCAAGAAAAGAATCCAGTGCGGCGGCGTCAAACACCATGCTGCCGTCCCGGTCCGGCACCGGAAAGAGGGTGCTTTCCAAAAGATAGGGCGCAACCGCCGGCGCGATGGAAGCGGGAACGCCCAGCGTGACCACGCCGCACCCCGACCGCAACGCCGCGGCGCCGAGATTTGCCAGCTTTGCGGCGCCCGAATAGCGCAAACTGCCGCCCAAAATGCCAACATAGCCGAACATGCCCTTGTGGCTATCCCACGGGCGCGTTCCCAGCATGGCTTTGACGTCTTCAGTTTTCAAAAGTTGCACAAGCGGCTCCATCATCGGCTCCTTTCCCAATCAGATTTCATTTTCACTTTCATTTTATCACAGTTTTTCCAATTTCGCAAGTCGAATCAAAAAAGAATTGCAAAAAGAGCGTTTTTGTGTTACAATATCATAGAAGAAAGGGGGTGCCGGCTTTGAAATTGAACTTTTCGCCGCAGGACCAAAAGCGCTGGGATGTTTTTTGCAACGACATTGTTGCAAGGAATGAGCGCTTTACCGGGCTTCTTGCAAACTATTTGAATCAAACGCCCCGATTGATCTCGGCGCGCATGGTCAAAAACCTTGCCGCGGAATGTGGCGTTTTGAAAGAAGACGCCTTTCGCGTATTGCTTGCCGCGGGAATCGGTTTGGATACCTGCGCAAACGCGGAAGACAAAGAGCTGGAAAAGCGCTATTTGTTGCCGGCGCTTCACCGCCTGACGCCGAAAGACTGGCTTGGAGACCCCTATCTGACCACCGTCAAATTCCCTGCCGCAAGCGCCGGAAACTGGGAGTTCGGCACCGAGCATTACGCGCCCTACGAGCCATTTGTTTGCGGACTGCCCAAAACGACCGAAGACGGGCGAGAAATTCCGCAGCTCGGCTATTTTACAAGCGCGTTTTCCTTTCCTGCCGTGTTTGAGGGCGGCGTGGAATGGATGGCGGTCAAGCCAAACGAGATTGCAACGATGAAACCCGCCATTGAGGAAGCGCAGGGCAAAACCGTGGCGTTTGGCTTGGGGCTTGGGTATTTTGCTTTTCACGCCTCCGAAAAGGAAACGGTGACCGAAGTGACCGTTGTGGAGCGCGACAAAACCGTGATCGACCTTTTCACGGCGCATCTGTTGCCGCAATTCCCGCACCGCGAAAAAATCAAGCTGGTTCAAAGCGACGCCTTTGCGTTTGCAAAAAAGCAACTACCCAAACTGTCTGCCGATTTTGCCTTTGTTGACCTTTGGCACGATCAATCGGACGGGCTTCCCCTCTATTTGCAAATGCGGCAGCTGGAAACGCTTGCCCCGAAAACGAAATTTTCCTATTGGATTGAGCCGCTTCTGCTTTTCTCCCTGCGCGGCATGGTGCTGGACCGCATTCTTGATGACGGGCCGGGAGAACTTGCCTCCTTTGCGGAAGCGCGCGCGCTTTTGACCGATTCCTATCTGCGTTCGCTTGCCCCGAAAATCCAACGCATTGAATAACCGCAAAACGGGCGTTGCAACCAAGGTTGCAACGCCCGTTTCATTGGATTTGCTTATTTCTTTTTTCTCATCATGTCAAACAGACCGCCGAAATCATCATCGTCCAGCGAGAAAGGCTTTTTGGGCGCCTCGGTGCCGGGTTTCTTTGCGGCGTTGAGCTGCTTGATGCGGTCCAGACGTGCAGCCGCGGAATTCGGCTTTTTATCAAAGCCGGTGGCAATGACGGTCACGCGCATTTCGTCCTCCAGATCAGGATCAAAGGAGCAACCCCAAATGATGTTTGCATCAGGTCCGGCTTCGGATGTAATCAATGTAGAGGCAAGCTCCGCGTCTTCCAGCGAAACGTCCTTGGAAACCGACATGGAAATCAAAATTCCCTTTGCGCCGTTGATGGAGGTTTCGAGCAGCGGGCTGGAAATTGCCTCTTTTGCCGCCTGCTCCGCTTTATCCTTGCCGGTTGCGGAGCCAATGCCCATGTGCGCGTATCCTGCGTTTGCCATCACGCTGGTCACATCGGCAAAGTCAACGTTGATAAACGCATCCTCAACGATCAAATCAGAAACGCTTTGCACACCGTGGCGCAAAACGTCATCGGCAATGGCAAACGCGTTGAAAAGCGAAATTTTAGAGTTGGAAACCTGTTTTAAGCGTTCGTTCGGAATGATGATTAGCGAATCAACATACTGCGAAAGCTCGGCAATTCCGGCCTCCGCCTGCGTCATGCGCTTTGCCCCCTCAAAGGCAAAGGGTTTTGTGACAATGCCAACCGTTAAAATATTCATTTCGTGCGCCACGCGCGCAACGACAGGAGCCGCGCCGGTTCCCGTTCCGCCGCCCATTCCGGCAGTGATGAAAACCATATCGGTATCTTCCAAGAGGGCGCGGATATCGTCAATCGATTCCTCTGCCGCGCGCGCTCCGATTTGCGGATTTGCGCCTGCGCCAAAGCCTTTGGTAATCTTTTCGCCAAGAACGAGCTGAACCGGTGCCTCGGAACGGTGTAATGCCTGCCGGTCGGTATTTACGGCAACAAATTCCACCCCGCGAATATTGGAAGAGACCATGCGGTTGACTGCGTTATTTCCGCCGCCGCCAACGCCGATTACTTTAATTTTTACGCCGCATTCCCGGGTATCGTCATGTTCAAATGTCATTTGCTTTCTCCTCCAAACGCTTTTTTATTTTTTCCGGGGCATGCCCCCAATTTTTTCTACTACTATATTTTTATAATACTATGTTTTTATGGTATTTTCAAGTGTTTTTCGGAAAATTTTTTATTTTTTTCGGACAGAAATATAAAAAAATGCGAAAATGTTGTTGGAAAATCAACATTTTCGCATTTGGGGTTGTTTTCCCGGTAAAAACCGCAAAAAGCTATGCGTTTTCCATAAAATTGCATAGTTCGGGCATATAGAAAAGCAAGTTTTTTGTGCGCCGTTTTTTACGGAAGAATTAAGAGCAATCCTCCGAAAATAAACAACAGGGCGGAGGAGATCATAATTCCGTAAAGGAGCTTCTTTTTGAGTGCGCGCTTAAAGGAATGGTGCATAACTGCCTCGCTGGCAATGGCGCGGCATTCTTTTCTTTCCTGGAAATAAGCCTCGGTAAAAGCGGTGCTGTTCATGTTTTGTTTTCTCCTTTTTCTTTTATCTTCTTTTTTATTTATTTCTTTTTATTGGATATCAATTCGGTGATTTCCCGCCAGATGCGTTTGCCGGTATCGCGGTCGGCATATTTGCGGATATTGCGTTTCAATTCAAAAATTCTTTCCGGATCGGATAAAAGATCCATGACCGCCGCATTCAGCTCTCCGTTTTGCAATTCCCTTTCGGGAATCAGCACAGCGGCGTTTCGCTCCGCCAGCGCCTTTGCATTTGCGGTTTGATGGTCGTTTGCAACGTTGGGCGACGGCACCAGAATTGCCGCTTTGCCCAGCCGGGCAAGCTCCGAAAGCGTCATGGCTCCGGCACGGCTGATGACCAAATCCGCCGCCGCCATCCGATACGGCATATCGTAGAAATAATCGAACAAACAACAATTCGGACTTTGGTTAAGCTCCAAATCCTCAAAGCTTTGCCGAATGGTTTCATAGTTCCGTTTTCCGGTGGCATGCCAGTAAAGGACTTCCGGGTGCATGGTCATGCAATTCTTCATCAGGTCCAGCGCGGCGTTGTTCAAAGCATCGGAGCCGAGACTGCCGCCAAAGGAAAGCACAACGATCCGATCAGGCGAAATTCCGTATTTTGCGCGCGCCTTACGGCGATCGATGCTCTCGTAGCTTTCCCGCAACGGGTTGCCCACGCGCCTTGCCTTTTCCGGATTCCCGATCTCGTTGCCGGTCGCTTCAAAATTATACCAAATGCGATCAACATATTTTTTCAGTTTTTTCACGGTCAGGCCCGGTTTGGCATTGGATTCGTGCACCGCTGTCGGAATGCCGCGTTCCGCCGCCGCCTTCATAATGGGCCAGCAGGCATAGCCGCCGGTTCCAATGACAATGTCGGGGGAAAACTCGTTCAAAATCCGCTGTGTATTTGCACGGTGCGGCGAATGGATGGCAAGATGAAGCGCACGAATGTTTTTGGGATTCCAGATCGGGCGGGAAAACCCGACGGATTCCACAAAATAAAGCGGATAGCCCTCGCGCGGAATCAGGTCTTCTTCCCTGCCCCCCTTTACACCTACGAACGCAATTTCGGATTCCGGTGCGTTCCGCCGGATCAAATCGGCAATGGCGAGCGCGGGGTTGATATGCCCGGCGGTTCCGCCACCCGTAAGCAAAACTCGCATAATCTATCGTTCGTCGGTTCGGAAAATCCGCCCGGTGCGTTCCTTTCGTTCATTTGGTTCCCTCTTTTTCCGGGAACGACCCCCTCCTCAAACCTTGCGGTTGGAAGCGAAGCGAGAGATGGAAAGAATGATTCCAACCTCAAAAATTTGCAACATCAGCGATGTGCCTCCATAGCTGAAAAACGGAAGCGAAATTCCCGTATTCGGCATGGAATTGGTGACTACGGCAATGTTCATAATAACCTGTAAAGCCACCTTAAATGTCAAGCCGTAAACGATGAGCGCCGACGCGGTATCCGGCGCGTTCCGCGCAATGACAAATCCGCGGTAAACAAAGAATGCAAACAAGAGAATCACCGCCAAAGCGCCGAAGAATCCGAGTTCCTCGCAAACAATGGTAAAAATGAAATCGTTTTGCGGCTGGGATACGTAACCGAACTTTTGGCGGCTCATTCCAAAGCCTCTGCCAAACAGACCGCCGGAGCCGATTGCCATCAGCCCTTGCAACGTCTGCCATGCAGAGCCGAGCGGATCCGCCTGTTCAATATGGATCCATGTATCCACGCGCGCTTGCGCGTAGGGGAAAAGCACAATCAATAAAATGCCTGCCAGCGCGATGACGCCGAGGATGGAAAGAATCCACCGCAATCGGGTTCCACCCAAAAACAGAATGGAAATGCCGATGGTTCCAATAATCATCAGCCCCGAAATATGTTTTTCCAGAGCAACCAAGAGAAGAATCAGCCCGATCATCATTGCCGGATAAAGAACGCCGAAGCGGAAGCTTCCCTTCTTTTTTCCAACAATGCGCTCCCGCTTGCGCGCCATATAACTTGCAAGCGTTAGAACAAGCCCGAGCTTGGCAATTTCGGATGGTTGAACGGTGAAAAATCCAAAATCCAGCCAGCGTTTTGCGCCGCTGCCCAAATCGCTCCCGATGACAAGCACTAAAAGGAGCATGATCACCGAGGCACCATACAGGAAGACCCCGAACGTTTGCCAGAACGCCGGCGTTGCAAAC
Organism: uncultured Clostridia bacterium; assembly: GCA_946618395.1. Classification (GTDB taxonomy): domain Bacteria; phylum Bacillota; class Clostridia; order Oscillospirales; family CAG-272; genus UMGS1865. The sequence continues at coordinate 8,112 of CAMOLD010000019.1, read as the reverse complement.
CGGACGGCAACAGCTGTTGCAGCAACGGCAAGCAAAACAAAGATCAAATGCCGGACGATAAAATAACTGCGGTCGTGGTGATATTGCTCTGCGTAAACCGAAGAAGCACTGTAAATCATCAGGCAACCGAAAGCGATCAGCGCCGCGGCTGTGAACATCATGGGAAGGTCAATGCCGGCAAAAGCGGCATGTTTTTTCTCTTTCTTTTGAAAAGACAATTGTATCCGATCCATGCGCGCCCTCCCTTATGCGTCCAGCAAAAGCCACGCAACAACCGAAAGAAGGATCTCGCAGGCGGAAAAGAAAGCAACGATTGCATATTCGTTCCATCCGCATTTTTCCAAGTGATGATGGAACGGAGCCATTTTGAAAAGCCGTTTTCCCTTGGTTAGTTTGAAATACAAAACCTGAAAAAAACTGGAAAGCATTTCAAAAATGAAAACGCCGGAAAGGATCAGCCCAACAAGGTAGGCGCGGATCATAAACGCTCCGCCGATGACGAGAGAACCGAAAAAGAGCGAGCCGGTATCTCCCATGAACACCTTTGCAGGGTGAAAGTTGAAAACCAAAAAGCCAAGCGCACCGCCCAACAGGATTGCCGAGAGCAACCCGACGGAGGAATCGTTCCATGCAAACGCGACCAGGGCGAAAAATCCGCCAATGACCGCCGTTACCGAGGAAGCAAGACCGTCAATTCCGTCGGTCAGGTTTCCGCCGTTGACAACGCCAACCAGCAATAGAACCGCCAACGGCCAGAAAAGCCAGCCAAAATCGATCCGCACGTCCGAAAACGGCAGTTCCAGGATCGGCGAGATGGAGCCGGTATAGCCCATGACCGCAACATATGCCGCGGCAACCGCAAGCTGAAGGGTGAGCTTTTGATACCATGTCAGCCCCTCGTTTTGATGCTTTACCAGTTTGAAATAATCGTCAACAAAGCCGATCAATCCGTTTGCCGCCGCAAAAGCAAGCGTTGTTGCAAGCGGAATTTCCAGCTGTGCACTGCCGCGCCTTGCACGAACAATCAAGTAGATTGCCGAGCAAATCAGCGCCGCAAGAATAAACCCGATGCCGCCCATGGTGGGAGTTCCCTCTTTGGATTTATGCCACCGCGGTCCGATTTCCAAAATGCGCTGTCCGGCTTTATGGGAACGCAAGACCGGAATCAAACGCCATTCGACCAAAATGGTCAAAAGCAACATTCCGATTGCTGTCAGCCCGTATTCCAATGTCAATTCACGCATGGTCCCTGCCCTCTCTTCCCAAAGAAGTTTTTGAGTGCGGAACCCACCCGTTCTGCCGCAATACCGCGGCTTGCTTTGATTAAGACAACATCCCCTTGCCGGACGGTTGATTGCAACGCGGCAATCAAAGAAGAAAGATCGCCCGGATTGGGATTTTGAAAAACAAGATTTGCGGGAACGCCGTTTGCAATTGCTCCAAGAGCAATTTGCCGGCTTTCCTTGCCAATGGTAAAAAGCAGTTGCGCTTTTCCCTTTGCAAAGCACTCGCCGACTTGAAAATGCAACCGCTCGCTTTGCACACCAAGCTCCAGCATATCGCCCAGGACCGCAATTCCGCGCCCGCCTTGGGCGCAAAAGCAATCCAGCGTTTCCAACGCGGCGCGCATGGATTCGGGCGAGGCGTTGTAACAATCCTCAATGATTGTTACGCCTTGGCAAACCGAGATTGCCTGCCGGAGTCCTCCCGGATTTGCCCGGGCAAGCCCGCGGCGAATCGCTTCGGGCGAGACGCCGGCATAAATACCGGTGGCATAGGCAAACAATGCCGCATAAACGAACTGTTTGCCGGAAAGGTGAATTTCCAAATCGGTTTCCTCTCCGCCGCGCCATGTCAAATCAAAAATTGTTTTTTGAGGTTCCACACGGATATTCTTTGCCGAAAAGTCGGCTTTTCTCCCATTTGCCGAGAGAGAAATCGTGCGGAAATTTTTACCGGCGGATGCGGATAGAAACGGATCGTCGATATTCAAAAGAAAAATGCCGTTTGGGCGCAAGCCGGAAAAAATCTCCAGCTTTGCCTGCAAAATATCATATTGACTGCCCAACAGCCCGATGTGCGCTTTTCCAATATTGGTAATGGCGGCAACTTCCGGCCTTACAAGTTCGGAGAGCGCCTTGATTTCGCCTTTTTGGTTCATTCCCATTTCCAAAACCGCCCATTCGGTTTGCGGTTCCATTTCCAAAAGGGAGAGCGGCAAGCCGATCAAGCTGTTGTGGTTTTGAGGGCTTTTGAAAGTCTTTTTCGCCTGCGAAAGGACTGCGGAAATAAACTCTTTTGTCGTTGTTTTCCCGGCGCTTCCGGTAACGGCAACGCATTGCGGGTTAATTGCTTCCAATGCGGAACCGGCAAGCCGCAGCAGTGCGCGGATACGGTCCGACGTTTGAATGGCGCAAATTTGTTGCTTGGAAAGGTCGGTTGTGCAAACAACGCAGGGACAACCGCAGGCAACCGCCTCGGCAATATGCGCTTCCCCATCGTCCTTTTTTCCGGGGAGCGTCCAAAAAACTGTGTTTTTATCAACTTCGCGGGAGTCGGTGCAAATTTGCCTGACAGGCATTTGCCGGTTTGCGGAATTGGTCAATCTGCCGTTGCAACGTGCGGCAAGTTCGGCGAGCGTAACGGGACCGGAACCAAGCGTGATCTTCATACGCGGTTCTCTCTTTCCCGGCGGGCAAGCGCCCCGGCAACGATCTCGCGCTCGTGGAAAGGCTTTCGCCCTTCGCCCGAAATCTCATATTCTTCGTGTCCTTTTCCGGCAAGCAGAATCAAATCCCCTGCTTTTGCCGAAAGGACGGCGGTTTCAATTGCTGTTTTGCGATCCGGAATGACCTCAACGCAATCGCCTCGGCTCATTCCGCTCAAAATTTCCCGAATGATTTTTGCGGGATCCTCGCTCCGGCTGTTATCCGAAGTGACGATCACCCGATTGGCATATTTTTCGGCAATGGCACCCATCACGGGGCGCTTGGAAGCATCGCGGTCACCGCCGCAACCAAACACCAGAACGGTTCTGCCGCCGGGGTTGATCTCCTTTGCCGTTTTGAGGAGCTTTTCCAGCGCGTCGGGCGTATGCGCATAGTCAATGATGACCGAGAAATCAGCCGTCGGACCGAGTTTCAGACGTTCCATTCTGCCTTTAACTCCGTCTGCCGAGGCAAGCGAATCCTTGATTGCCGCGGCGCCAAACCCAAGCTCCTTGGCGCAAATTGCCGCCTGCATGGAATTGGTGACGCTGAATGCCCCCGGAATGGCGCATTGGAGCATCAAACGGGAATGCGGCCCTACCAGGCGGTAGGAAACGCCGTTTTGCCCGAGATCGGTAATTCCCTCGGCAAGATAGTCGGCATTTTTGTAACTTTGCGAGCAGGTGATCACTCTTCCTTGTGAAGCGTGGATCATCTCGTCGGCAAAGGGCGAATCCAAATTGATGATGGAAAGTTTGCTTTTGCGGAACAGCTCGGCTTTCGCCTTGGCGTATTCCTCCATGGTTCCGTGAAAATCCAGGTGATCCGGAGTCAGATTGGTAAAAATTGCCGCCTCAAAGGTGATGGGTTCCAGCTTGCCGAGCGCGAGCGCATGGGAGGTTGCCTCCATCAAAACGTATTCCACACCGTCCCGCGCCATTTGCGCAAGCATGGGATAAAGCTCAGGAGGATCCGGCGTTGTCATGTTGGCAAGTTGGTTTGCCATGCGGTTTTGCAAGGGTTTACCGTCCGATTGGCAACCAACCGTTCCGATGATGCCGCATTTGCAAAGCGAGGTTTCCAAAATGGCGCGTAACAGGTGGGTGACCGAAGTCTTCCCGTTGGTTCCTGTAACGCCGATAAACTTCATTTTGCTGGTTGGCATACCGTAAAAAGCATTGTATAATAAGGCGCAGGCACGACGGGTGTTTTCGGCATACAGCACAGGAAAACCCTGCGGCGCGCAAAAGGCGCAGCCTTTTTCCACCACCGCCCAGCGGGCACCCTGCTCCGCCGCTTGAGAAACAAGCGCGTGGCTATCGCTATGCAGACCTTTGATGCAAACGAATAAACTGTTTTCCGTTACGGTCCGGGAATCGGTGCAAATTGCAGAAACCTCGCAACCAACGGCAGTTTTGGGGCAGCGGATGTTTGCCGCCTCGCAAAGAAGTTCCAATTTCATGGCGCGCCTCCGAAAGTTTTTTCCCTGTTTGACTTCCGGCGCTTTGCGCTTTTTTGGAATGCTATGATTCGTCTAAATCTTCGTCCGTTAAGGACCGCAGAGTAATTTCAACAACCGTTCCGCGCGGGACTTCACTTCCCGGCGGGATCGATTGGGCAATGACGCTAACGCCTTCCGAGCCGGCGTGGTTGCGCAAGCCCCAAACCGAAATGTTCAATCCGGCATCTATCAGCATTTGGTTTGCCTCTTTCGGCGTTTTCCCAACAACGTTGGGGACCGTTACGCTACCCAAAGGCGGTGATTGCCCGAAATACAAAATGATTTTTCCGTTTTCCTTCTCCATCACCGTTCCCGGCGTTGGCGATTGCGCCGTGACCAGCTCGCCCTCTCCAACGGTTACAATTTCCAACCCGTTTTTGCGGCAGGTGTTGACGGCGTCTTCTCTTTTCAAATTCCTGCAATCCGGTGCCGTGACCGTTCTGTTTTCAAGTTCCTCGGCGGAATACACCGGCTCAATGCCCAAATGCGGCAGGATTGTTTCCATCACCGCGCCAACATAGGGGGCGGCAACGGTGCTGCCGTAAAGGATGCCCGCCGTCGGCTCGTCAACAATGATGATGACCGCGTATTGCGGATTGTCCGCCGGGGCATAGGCAATGGTGGAGCAAACATATTCCCCAATGCTTCCCACATTCTTCTTTTGGGAGGTTCCCGTTTTTGCGGCAATGCGGTAGCCGGCAACATAGGCGTTTTTGGCACCGCCGTCACCCGAAACGCCGTCCATCAGAATTTGGGAGACGGTTTGGCAAGTCTCCAGACTGACGGTTTGCCGTTTTTCGGATTCTTCAAATTGCCAAACGACATTTCCGTTGGCATCGGTAATGGAATCCACCAGATGCGGCGTTACCAGATAGCCGCCGTTGGCAACCGAGGAAACCGCCGTGATTTGCTGTAATAAAGTAACGTTGAAGTTCTGCCCGAAGGAATAAATTGCCAAATCCAAATCGGTAAAATTCTCTTTGGAGATCAGCACGCTTCCGCCCTCGCCGGGCAGATCCACACCGGTCTTGCCGAGAAAGCCAAATCTTTCCAAATACTCGTAGAATCGGTCGCCGCCCAGGCGAAGACCAACCGACATCAGCACCGGGTTGCAGGATTGCTGAATCCCCTCAACAAAGGTCAGCGTTCCGTGCCCTTTTCGCTTGTGGCAGTGGATGTTGAAGCCCAGAACGTTTTTGGAGCCGGTGCATTGGAAGGTTTCTTCCAGCCGCACCACGTCGCTTTCCAGCGCCATGGCGGCGGTCATGATTTTAAAGGTGGAACCCGGAATATACGACTCGGTAATGGTCTTGTTGGACCACATGGTCATCAGCAGTTCGCGGCGAAGCGCGGCGTATTCCGCGCTATCCTTGGAAAGTCCGCTTTGGGAAAGTTTTTCCGCGGATTGCCCGTCAAGCGTCCAGGGATCGTTCAAATCAAAATCCGGATAGGTGCTCATGCCCAGGATTGCGCCGGTTTGAACATTCATCACAATTCCCGCGGCGCGATTTTTTCCGCCCGCTTCAATATAGGCGGTTTTGACCTGCTCATCCAGCGCAGACTGCACAAAAACATCCAACGTGGTGTGCAAATCGCAACCCGGCGTTGCCGCCGAAAATTCCTCGTATTCATCCGGCATGGCGTTCCCGCGCGCGTCCCTTGCGGTGATATAGCGCCCGTTCTCGCCAGCCAGTTGTTCGTTGTAGTAGTATTCCAGCCCGTAAAGCCCTGCGCCGTCGCTCCCGGTAAAACCGATCGTTTGGGCGGCAAGCGAGCCGTAAGGATAATACCTTGTGTTGACAGCCTCCACACCAATCATGCTTTGCAGGCTGTAATCGCGAATCAACTCGCGCACGCGGTTTGCCGTTGCTTCGTCAACGTCCCGGGCAACGGTTCTGTCCAGATAGCGCGTTTTTGCAATCTCTTCGCGCAAATGTTCGGCGTCAAGGTTCAGAATACCGGAAAGCCGGGTGGAAATGATTTGGGAATAGTCGATTCCCTCGCCGTTGCGGTTTGCCTCGCTTTGCGCGTAGGCAATGCGGTGCGGCGCCAAAAAGATACGATAAGATGTAATATGATCGGCAAGGAGATTGCCGTTTGCATCGTAGATTCTTCCGCGCGCGGCACGGACTTGACTTTCGGTGGTGATTTGGTCAATCACCTTTTGCTCGTATTTGGCATAGCCGACCGTTTGCAAAATCAGAATGCGGGAAGCAAGCCCTACAAATAAGAGAACGGCTACCGATAATAATATCAGTGACCGTTTTACAATTTGCGGTGCGGCGGGTTCTACCGACGCTTTTTTCGATTTTGGCTTTCCCATTGTCTGCCCTCCCCCGTGCGGCAATTCCGTCCCTTTATTTTATGGGTGGAGGAGAAAAGATATGACCGCAAAAGAAGAGAAAAGGAACTGCTTTTACCCGATTTTTTCTGCAATGCGGAGTTTTGCGCTCCGCGAACGGGGGTTGGTTTCCAATTCCTCCGGCGATGCTGTAATGGGTTTATGATTGACAAGTTTCAAAATCGGTTTTTTACCGCAAACGCAAACCGGAAAGCCGGGCGGACAGGTGCAGCCCGAGGCAAGGCTTGCAAACGTTTGCTTGACGATGCGGTCTTCCAGCGAATGGAAGGTGATGATTGCAATTCGGCCGCCGGGAGAAAGCTTCGCCGCGGCGGCGCGAATAGCCGGTTCAATTACATCCAGCTCGGCGTTCACCTCAATGCGGATTGCCTGGAAGGACCGCTTTGCCGGGTGATGTCCTCCCTCCCGCGCGGCGGCAGGAATGGCACCTTTGATGATTTTGACGAGTTCCCCTGTCGTCAAAATCGGTGCCGACTCCCGCGCGCGCACGATTGCGGAGGCGATGCGAGGAGCAAACCGCTCCTCTCCATATTGCCAGAGGATGTTTTTGAGGCGATCCTCTGAATAACGATTGATTACTTCCTTGGCGGAAAGCGGATTGGTTTTATCCATCCGCATATCCAACGGGGCGTCCGCCTGGTAGGAAAATCCACGCTCGGCGGTATCCAGTTGGTAGGAAGAAACTCCAAGGTCGAGCAGGAATCCATCGATCCTCTCAACACCGAGCATACGGCACACGCTATCCAGCTCCCGGAAGTTGCTGTGCACCACGCGGGCGCGCTCTCCGAAAACCGATAATCTTTCCGATGCGACTTTAACGGCGGTTTCATCCTGATCCAGGGCAATCAATCTGCCATGATCTGAAAGTAGCGAGGCGATTTCAAAACTGTGTCCCGCGCCTCCTGCGGTGCCGTCCACATAGATTCCGTCGGGGCGGACGGCAAGCCCCCGGATGCATTCACTAAGAAGGACGGGACGGTGCGAAAAGGAAATTTGATCTTCCATATTCTGTCCCCTTCCTTTCCTATTTATTCAAGGATTAAAGCCCGAGAGTTTCCAGCTCGGCAATCATGGCGGCAAGGTCAACCGACTCGGCTTGTTTGCGGTAGGTTTCCTCGTTCCAGATTTCGGCGTAGTCGCCGCACCCAATAATGAGCGCGCTTTTTTTGATGCCGGCAAAATCGATGAGCGCCTGCGGAAGAACAATTCTTCCCTGCGCGTCGGGCTCAACCTGCGTCATGGTCTCGTTGAGAAAGCGCATGGCGCGTTCCGAAAGGTTGCGGTTTTGCTGACGGATGGGTTCCAGATAAGCGTTCCAGCCTTCTTGCGAATAAACTTTGAGGCAGGGATCGCGGAAGGATTTTGCAACAATGAAGGTAGAACCAAGATCGTCACGCATTTTTGCAGGAACAAAAAAGCGGTTCTTTGCGTCTACATTATGTTGAAACGTTCCACCAAGCATTTGGTTCTCCTCCTTTTTCCAGATTTGTGGTCTCCCGGCGAAAAATAATGGGATTTTAACCCTTTTTCCACCTTTTTGC
>CAMOLD010000018.1 GCA_946618395.1 uncultured Clostridia bacterium | reverse complement strand
CCGATCTCTTTGACCGTTCCGCGGAAACCGTCGGCAACGATGATGTCGCCAACTTCGAAGACATTTTCAAAAACGATGAACAAGCCGGCAATGATGTCGGCGATCAGCGGCTGCGCACCAAGACCAACGACCAACCCTAAAATTCCGATGCCGGCAAGGACGGTGGTTGTATCTACGCCGACAGCCTTCAAAACGAAGAACAACAGCACGATGACTGCCGCATATTTAATCAAGCTGCAAAGAATGTCGATAATGGCTTTGCCCTTTTTCAAGGGAGCGGAGAGCTGCTTCATCAAAAATCTGACGATGCGGCTGAGGCTCAATAAAAAGATGGCGTAGCTGATGATGCGAATGACCACGTTGAATTCACCCGCAGTGCCAAAAAGGTTCAGGCTGCGGTAGAACATGTTCATAGGCTTGAACATGAATTTGCCGAAGATCAGCAAAATGTAGTAAACCAATACGGCAAGCGCAACAACACACTTGACCGCAAAGGCAGGGGTGAACTTGAAGTTTTTGAAGTAGTTCTTGATGTTTTGGATGATGACGTTCATGTTCTTTCTCCTTATTTTGATTTTTGGTTCTTTTTTATTTCATCCGGCCCAATCATACGCGAAGTAGGACAGGAACCGGGGATGAACAATGATTACAAAAAGATTATATCATATTTCAAAGAAAAATGCAATTACTTAGAGAAAATTTTTGACTATTTTCTACAATTTTTTTATGCGCCGTTGTCACCCGGCGCATAAGATTGCCAAAGCCCTTGCTACAGCTTTAGAAAAGAGCAAAAAGCCGACCTGCAACGGCAGGTCGGCTTGGTGTTTTTTTGCGGTTCAACGCCGTTTTTCGGCAATTTCCAACAGTGCGTCGGAAAGGAATTCGTCCACCGATTTGGTAACCGTTTCCCCGGCGCGGTTGCGAACGGCAACCGTTCCCGTTTCCATCTCCTTGGCGCCAATGACAAGCATATAAGGGATTTTTTGCGTTTGCGCATTGCGGATCTTATAGCCGATGGTGTTGGAGCTATCGTCCAGTTCCACGCGCAAGCCGGCATCGTCAAGCCGTTTTTGCAGGTTTCTTGCATACTCGATATGCTCATCGCCAATGGGCAGGATGCGGACCTGCTCGGGCGCCAGCCAAAGCGGAAACGCGCCGGCATAGGTCTCAATCAAGTAGGCAAGCGTGCGCTCATAGCAGCCCAGCGAGGTGCGGTGAATGATATACGGCAGTTTCTTTTCGCCGTCCTTATCGGTATAATACATTCCGAACTTTTCGGCAAGCAACATATCGATTTGAATGGTGACCAGCGTGTCCTCTTTACCGTAAACATTGCGGTATTGAATGTCCAGTTTGGGGCCGTAGAATGCCGCTTCATCGATGCCGACGGTGTATTCAACGCCGAGGTCGTCCAAAATCTGCGCCATGGTTGCCTGTGCAACCTCCCATTGCTCGCGCGTGCCTTCATATTTGTTCTTGGGGTTGGCAGGATCCCACTGCGAGAAGCGGAAGGTGCATTTATCCAAAAGTCCCACCGTTCCCAGGAAGTATTTTGCAAGCTCCAAACAGCCGCGGAACTCCTCTTCCAGCTGGTCGGGGCGCAGGATATAGTGCCCCTCGGAGATGGTGAACTGGCGGACGCGGATCAGTCCGTGCATCTCGCCGCTATCCTCGTTGCGGAAGAGGGTGGAAGTTTCGGTCAAGCGCATGGGAAGCTCGCGGTAAGAACGATTCTTATTCAAATAAACCTGATACTGGAACGGGCAGGTCATGGGGCGCAGAGCAAAGCATTCTTTGCTTTCATCGGCGGGATCGCCCAGGACGAACATACCGTCCAGATAGTGATCCCAGTGGCCGGAGATTTTATAAAGCTCGCGCTTTGCCATATAGGGCGTTTTGGTGAGCAGGCAACCCTTCTTTTGCTCCACGTCTTCCACCCATCTTTGCAAAAGCTGCACCACACGCGCGCCCTTGGGAAGCAGGATGGGTAAGCCCTGACCGATGAAATCCACCGTTGTAAAATAGCCCAGCTCGCGCCCCAGTTTGTTGTGGTCGCGTTTGAGTGCCTCTTCTTGCTCGGCAAGGTAGGTGTTCAACTCCTCTTTGGAGGGGAACGCCACGCCGTAAATACGCTGCAAAACCTTATTTTTCTGGTCGCCCTTCCAATAAGCGCCGGTGCATTGTGTGAGCTTGATCCCCTTAACGGCGCCTGTGGAGAACAGGTGCGGTCCGGCGCAAAGGTCCACAAATTCGCCCTGGCGGTAGAAACTGATGGTTTCGCCTTCCGGCAGTTCGTTGATGAGTTGCACCTTGTAGGGCTCTTCGCGCTCGGTCATCAGTTTGACCGCTTCTTCGCGCGGCAGTTCAAAGCGCTCGATTTTCAGGTTCTCCTTAACGATCTTCTTCATCTCGTCTTCCAGCTGTTTGAGGACTTCGGGCGTGAAGGCATCGTCGGAATCGATGTCATAATAGAATCCGTTTTCCACGGCGGGGCCGATGGTGAGTTTGGCATTCGGGAACCGGCGCTTGACCGCCTGCGCAAGGATGTGCGACGCGGTATGGCGGAACATATGCTTTCCTGCTTCGTCGGCAAATGTCAGCAGTTTGACCTCGTCCCCTTCCGAAAGTTCCTGCGTCAGCGCAACCGTTTTGCCGGCGATTTCGGCACCGATGACGGCGCGGGAAATGAGCTCGGCGGCGCACGCCGCTTCATACACCGTAACCGGTGCATTGACGTTCAGTTCGCGTCCCTGCATTTTGATTTTCATAGCGTTTTTTCTCCTTTATATCCATCCATTTTTGAACAATATAAAAACCACACCTCGACAGACCTTTCCGGCCGGTTCGGGGTGTGGATTGTTTCCGCACGGTTCCACCCAAACATTTCACTCTTTTCGGGTTTATGCACTTTGGCGAAAAAGTGGTATTCCGCGGGGCTTTGCCGGGTCCTTTCAGCCGGGGGATCCGTCTCTTTTTTGCAAAGTTTTTCCGGGAACGTGTCTTTTCCACAAAAAATCTTATTTATTGCCTTTCATATCGGCTTTTACAATTTCGCGCCAATCCAAATCGCCGCGGTCCAGCGCCATAATTAAAATTTCCGCCGTTGCAATATTGGTTGCAACCGGGATATTATAAACGTCGCAAAGCCGGAGAATTTCCTTTTTTACATCGCTGAACTCGGATTCTGGGCGGGTATCCTTGAAATAGAGGAGCATGTCAATTTCGTTATAGGCGATGCGGGACGCGATTTGCTGATCGCCGCCCTGCTGGCCCGGCAAAAGCCCCTCGACTTCCAGCCCGGTTGCCTCGGAGATGTATTTTGCCGTAATTCCGGTTGCGCAAAGCTTATGCTTGCTCAAAATGCCGCAATACGCAATGCAAAATTGCGTCATCAGTTCTTTTTTCAAATCGTGCGCAATAATGGCGATTTGCATAAGCATCCGGCTCCTTTCAAAGATACAAGCTTGAATACGATCTTATTATAGCATATCTTCCCCGACTTTGTCAAGGGAATGTCAAGAAATTTTCAAAGCAAATTATGAGATTTTCTTTTTGCGATTCACTCATACTTGGCGCGTTCACCGCCGATGAGTTTGGGGCGGGTGCGCGCGCAAAGAATGTTCGCCTCCCCGATTTTGGCGATGGAGAGACGCACCGGAACAGCCACATCGCGCAGGTGCATTCCGATCATAACGCCGCCAATGTCAATGCCCGCATGGGCGCGGATATGCTCCACGGCAACCGGCTCCTCAAAATGCCGCCATGCCGCCGTTGCAAACGATCCGCCGGCTTTGGGATACGGCACCACGCAAACGGGATCCAGCCCGTATTGCTCGGCACACTTTTTCTCCACAATCAGGGCGCGGTTCAAATGCTCGCAACACTGCGCGGCAAGATAGATTCCCTTCTTTTTCAAAACGGGATAAACCGCCTCAAAAAGCTGGTTTGCAAGCTCAAAACTGGAACCTTTTCCCAGCGTTTTTCCGTCTATTTCCGAAGAGGAACAACCGACGACCAAAATTTGCCCTTTGGTCAGACCGGCTACCTCAACAAGCTCTTCAAAAGCCTGAATTCCCTGTTTTGCAATACTTTCCAAAACGAATTCCTCTTTTCTTTCCAAATCAAATTTTATCGCTGCCGTCCTCGGGAATGACCGCTTTAAGTGCCGCGATGGCACATTCGATCATTTCGTCGTCGGGTTCCAGAACGGTAATGCGCTGCAACCAAAGTCCGGGCGCGGAAATGACGCGCGTGAACCAGTTGTCGTGCCGACCGGCAAATTTGATGAGTTCATATCCGATGCCGACGATGAGCGGGATAAGCAAAATTTTGACCAGCACGCGCCAAACGGTGGGCAGAACTCTACCGGTTGCGGCAATGCAGATGGGGTCAATAAAGAAGGAAACAAAAATGCTCACCAGCACCATTAAAACCAAAAACGACGTTCCGCAACGAGGATGAAACCGCCGCATGGAGCGAACATTCTCCACCGTTAGCTCTTTCCCTGCTTCATAGCAGAAAATGCTTTTATGCTCGGCGCCGTGATAGCGGAAGGTGCGGCGGATATCCTTGGTCAGCGAAATCAGCCCCATGTAGCCAACCAGCAAAAGAACTTTTAACACGCCCTCAAACGCCGATTTGATGAGCGAATTGACGGCGGCATTCCCCGTATTTTTTGCACCCGGAACGGCTTTTGTAAAGAGCGAGAACAGGAACGTTGGCAACCAAACGAACAACCCCACGGCAATGGCAAGCCCCAGCACCACGCTGAAAATCATGGTTGCAGTTACCACCCATGCGGGCAGCTTTTTCTCCTCTTTCTCCGGTTCCTTTTCGCCAGTCGTCTCCTGCTTGGAAACCGGCTCCACGGGCGGTTCTTTTCCATTTTTAGGCTTCTTTTCCACAATGTCGTCAAGCCCGGAAATTTCCGCCGAGCGCATCAGCGCTTTATAGCCAATGACCATAGAATCGATATAGCCGAAAATGCCGCGGATGATGGGTAATTTGCAGATTTTTGGGCGTTTTGCGCCGCGCGTTTCGGATTCCTCAATGACGATTTCGCCTTTGGGATTGCGCACGGCAAGCGCCGTCCGCTTCGGCCCGCGCATCATGATGCCTTCCATGAGCGCCTGACCGCCGATAGAGGTGCGAAGCGCGCAACTGTTTGTTTCTTTCTTTTTCAATGTTTTTATCTTATCCTTTCGGAGCAATCTGTTTTAAGTGTTTTTTGCTATTATAGACCGTAGATATGAACGCGATATGAACGCGGTCAGAAATATTCGGAAATCGGTTCGCAAACCCATGCGCAATATGCCGGGCGGTCGCCCAGAATCCGGCATGCAAGCTCCGCGTGTTCCTTCGTTTTGAAAACCGAATAAACGGCGCTTCCGCTTCCGCTCATCAAAGTTCCCAGCGCGCCGTCCTGCTGTTGCAGACGCGCTTTCAGGTCGGGAAGCCAGCCGTCCGTATAGCGAAAAACAACATTTTCAAAAACGTTTTCCAAGCAGCAGCAGGCGCCTTGAAGATTGCCTTTTTGCAACAACCGCATTAAATATTCCACTCTGGGCGCCGGATCGGGATAGCCGACGAAACGGTCGTAAACCTCGTCCAGCTTTTGATACATTCCGGCAGTCCGAATGTCAAGATCGATCAAATCCGCCCGGACAACGACAATATAGCAATCGGTCAATCCTTTGCAGGGCGTCAATTTTTCGCCTACTCCCTGCGTTCTCATTGCGCCGCCGCGAATGCAAAAAGGGACATCTGAACCCAGGCATTCGCCGATTGCGCAAAGCTCCTCCATGCTCAAACGGTTTTCAAACAGGCGGTTGAGTGCGCGCAAAACTGCCGCGGCGTCGGTGCTTCCGCCGGCAAGCCCGGAACAAACGGGAATGTTTTTTTCGATTTTGATTTTGACCTTTCCGATGATACCGGTGCGGTTTAAATAGTGTTCTGCCGCACGATAAGCAAGATTGAACATGGGGTCAATCCGGTATCGGCAACCGGTCATTTTGATATGCACTTCGGTTTTTTCGGCGTCCTCAAACTCCACCTCTACAATATCGGCAAGAGAGATGGCTTGCATCACGCCGTCAATCAGATGATATCCGTCTTCGCGAACGCCGGCAATATCCAGCATCAGATTGATTTTTGCATATGCGTATTCGGTCGTTTTCAAATTCATATGCGCCGTATTCCCCCTGCTTTCCTTTGTAATATTTCGCAAATTCACGCCTTTATTTTAGCACAAAAAAACAAAATTTGCAAGAATATTTCAAAAATCGAAAAAAATACTTGACGAACCCCGCAAAAGTGGTTAGAATATAGATAGGAATTTCGCGCGCAACGCACGCGAGAGAAAAACGGAAAGGAGGACGCACGCGATGGACGCAGGACAAAACAATTTTCAAACAAACAACAACAAGCGCTTGATTCGCGGAATCATTGCCTACGCTTTGATTTTTGTTTTTTTGCTCTTGATTGCCAACATTACCACCGTAAACAATTGGCTTGCGCGCGTCCTGGCAGTTCTCCGCCCGCTTTTGATCGGTCTTGTGATTGCTTATTTGGCAAATCCGTTCTTCCGCTTTTTTGAGCGCAAAGTCCTTTGGCGGATCCGGGCGCCGTATTTGCGCCGTATTTTGGCAATGATCCTTACCTATCTGCTGTTCTCCCTTGCCGTTTTTGCGCTGATCATGCTCGTCTTCCCGCAGCTTTTTAACAGCATTCAGAATTTTGTGGATCATTTTGACGAAAAGCTCCCGCGCTTGATCGACCCTGTCAACCGGGCAATTTCCGCAATCAACAGCCGTTTGCCCGTAAAAGAAGACGGCCGCGGATTCCTTTCCCCTTTGAACCGGGAAGATATTTTGAACGCAATGAGCGATTTTTGGAACTACCTCCAAAACATTCTGCGCGAAAAGATCGGTTTTTCCAGTGTGCCGCGCCTTTTGGACTTTTTGTCTTCCACGGCGTCCGGCATTCTGGAGGCGGTTTTTGCCATTTTCTTCTCTGTTTATCTGTTGTTCTCCAAAGAGAAGCGCCACGCGCAGTTGATGAAAATGCGCCGCGCGCTGTTCAGCGATTCCGTCAACTTCCATATTACCCGCATTTTTACCGTTGCCGACCGCTCCTTCGGCGGATTTTTGCGCGGAAAAATTTTGGATTCGTTGATTGTTGGATTTTTGACCTTTTTTGCCTGCCGCATCATCGGCATTCAGGACGCGCTTTTGGTTGCTGCCATCGTCGGCATCACCGACATTATTCCTTTGGTTGGTCCGTTCATCGGCGTGATTCCAACTGCCATCATCATCTTTTTGGATGATCCTGTAAAGGTAATCTTCTTCTTAATCAGTATTATTGTCATTCAGCAGTTGGACGGCAATTTGATTGCACCGAAAATTTTGGGCGAGAACACCGGCGTCAGTTCCCTTTGCGTGATGATTGCCATTCTTTTGATGGGTGGTTTACTGGGATTTGCCGGAATGTTGATTGGCGTTCCGCTTTTTGCCACCGTTTTGGAATTGCTGGATTACTGGCTGGATTCCCGCCTGAAAGCCCGCAATCTGCCAAACAACACCGAAAGTTACTATTCTCCCACCGCCGTTGCACAACAGTCGGAATCGGCGTTTGAACGCCGCCGCAAAAAAAGCCAACAGAAGCGGGAGGAGCGAAACGCAACCGAAGAATCCGGTTCCGGCGATTTGAGTTTTGGCGAACGCGTCCGTTTGAAAACCTATCAAACGGCGAAAAAATATCATCTCTTTTCAAACGTTTCCGAAGAGGACCTGCAAAGCTTTTTGGAGGAAGAAAGCAAGGCACTTCATGAGTCTTCCCCTGAGAAGGCAGAAGCAGATTCCGCAGAAGCGGAAAACCCGGTTCCCATGGAACAACCCTCGCTGGATTCCTTTTTGAACGAAGAGCCTGCTCCGACCGGACAGGATTCCGAAGGAAAGGAGGGCGAAGGCAATGAATAACGGCGAATTTGATCAAAACGCCCGAAAAAAACGCCGCCGGATCACTTTGATTAGTATGGCACTTGCGGTTTTGATTTTGCTGATTTTCGTGATTATCAATTCCAAAGCCATCAATTCCTGGATCGGCTCCGCGTTGCGGCTGTTCAGCCCCATTCTGATCGGTGTCATCATCGCTTACCTGCTCCTGCCCGTCTTCCGCTTTTTTGAGCGCCGGGTGTTCCGGAACATCCACCCGCTGGGTTTGCGCAGAACGCTTGCGTTGATTTGCGCCTATTTGTTCCTGCTTTTGATTTTTGTCCTTTTGTTCATGCTGATCGTGCCGCAAATTCTGACCGGCATCAATAAACTTTTGAACAACTATCCCGAATATCTGCAAACCTCGGTTACCCACTACAACGACTTTATCGAATGGGTCAACGGAACCTTGCAGAAATGGAACCTTTCTCAAACCTTTTTGCAAAAGATAACGGCGGAAGAAGTAAACAACAATTTAAGCAGTTTGATTAACGATGTTGGAAAGCTTGTTGCCCTTTTGCAACGCCTGATTCCTTCGGCAGCAACGCCGGGAAAGGTGATTTCGGCGGTCGGCAGCGCGGTTGTTGGAATTACCAAGGCAATTTTTGCTTTCTTCATCTCGCTTTATCTGCTGGCGTCCAAAGAGCGCCTGTATGCGCAAACCATGAAGTTGCGGCGCGCCATTTTTGACGACCGCGTCAACGCCCGCATCACCCGGGTTTGCACGGTTGCCGACCGTTCTTTCGGTAGCTTTTTGGAAGGAAAGCTCTTTGATTCGCTGATTATCGGCATTCTGACCTACGTTGCGTTGCTGATTTTCCGCATTCCCTATCCGGTTTTGATTGCCGCCATCATCGGCATTACCAACATTGTTCCCATTATCGGCCCCATTTTCGGCGCCGTTCCCTCGGCTTTGATCGTTGCCTTTGAGCAACCCGCCAAGGTTGTGCCCGTATTGCTGATTATTTTGGTGATCCAACAAATCGACGGAAATATCATCGGCCCGAAGATTTTGGGAAGAAGCAACGGCATCAGCTCGCTTTGTGTTCTGGTTGCGGTCATGATCATGGGCAAAATTTGGGGTCTTGTCGGTATGCTGATCGGCGTTCCGCTCTTTGCAACCGCGCTGGATCTTTTGGACACCCTTTTCAAAGACCGTTTGCGCGCCAAAGGCTTGCCGACAACCACCGAAAACTACTATCCCCCCGATAGCCCGCTGGATCCCGCAACCGATATGCAGAGCGGATCGGAGCGAAGCCTGCGCAAATGGGAATCCAAAGTTCTCCGTCTGCGCAAGCAGAAAGCCGAAGGCAAAAAACTTTCCGCCGGCGACCGATGGATCGTATGGCTTTACACCAAGGGCAGAAAGCTCAACATTGTTCCGAAAATCTCGCCCGAATCTCTTGCGCAATTTGCCGCTGAAGAGGCGATTCGCGCCGAGGCAAGAGAGGCGAAAGAGAGAGTTTCGGAAGCAAACAAATAAATTTTTCCAAAAAAGAAAAAGGATTCCGCCCGGAATTTTGCTTTTCGGGTGGGTTCCTTTTTGATGACGGTTTAATCCCAGGAGGCACACATGGCAGAAACAACAAAAAAAGGCGGTATTTCGGTTCAAACCGAACATATCTTCCCGGTCATTAAAAAATGGCTGTATTCTGAAAAAGACATTTTCCTGCGCGAAATTGTTTCCAACGCGGCGGACGCGGTTACAAAACTGCGCCGGTTATCTTCGCTTGGTCAATATGAGGACAACGGAGAAACCTACCGCATTGACGTGATTTTGGACAAAGAAGCGGGAACGCTGACGGTTACCGACAACGGAATTGGTATGACCGAGGAGGAAGTTGACCGCTACATTTGCCAAATCGCCCTTTCCGGCGCTTTGGATTTCATTCAAAAATATGAAGGCGAAAACCAGTCCAGCGGAATTATCGGGCATTTCGGTCTTGGTTTTTATTCCGCTTTTATGGTGAGCGAATCGGTTGAACTGCAAACAAAATCCTACACCGGCGCGCCTGCCGTTCATTGGGTCTGCTCCGACGCCGGCGACTATGAAATTTCCGCCGGAGAGCGGCAAGAGCACGGAACCACCGTGATTATGCATATTTCCGATGAGGAAAAAGAATATCTGGACGCAAACAAACTGAAAGATATTTTGGAAAAATACTGCTCGTTTATGCCGGTGGAAATCTATTTTGCCGACGCGGGCGAAAAGCCGGAAAAGAAAGAAAAAGAGAAAGAGCCGCCAAAGCCGGTCAACGACACAACGCCGCTCTGGCTCAAAAGCCCCTCCGACTGCACCGCAGACGAATACAAGGAGTTTTACCGCAAAGTTTTTCATGACTTCCGCGAGCCGCTCTTCTGGATTCACATCAATGCCGATTATCCGCTGAACTTCCGCGGCATTCTCTTCTTCCCCAAGCTGACGAACGAATACGAATCCATTGAAGGCCAGGTCAAGCTGTATTATAATCAGGTCTTTGTTGCCGATAACATCAAAGAGGTTATTCCCGAATATCTTTTGATGCTCAAAGGCGTTTTGGATTGCCCCGAACTCCCCTTGAACGTTTCGCGCAGTTATTTGCAAAACAACACCTATGTTTCCAAGGTTGCGGCGCACATTGTCAAAAAGGTTGCCGACAAGCTGAACAGCCTTTGCAACACCGAGCGCGAAGAATACGAGAAGGTTTGGGCGGATATTCGCACCTTTGTGGAATACGCTTGCATGCGCGACCGCAAATTCTATGACCGCGTGCAGGATTCGCTTTTGCTGGAACTGACCGATGGAAAATTTTTGACGGTCAAAGATTATTTGGAAGCCGCAAAGGAAAAGCACGAAAACAAGGTTTACTATACCTCGGACAAAGCCGCGCAGGCGCAATATATTGCCATGTTTGAGGCAGAGGGCATCCAAGTTGCCGTTTTTGAAAAGCCTTTGGATACGCAGTTCCTTTCCTATTTGGAAAGCTATGATTCCAATGTGAAATATCTGCGCATCGACGCCGACGTTGCCGGCGCGCTGAAAGGAGAGGAAAACTCCAAAGAGGACGAGGCGCTGAAAAAGCTGTTTGTGAAAGTGTCCGGCAACGAAAAATTGAAGGTTGCGTTTGCCTCCCTCAAAGATGCCGGCGTTCCCCTGCTCCTGACTGTGAGTGAGGAATCCCGCAGAATGGAAGAAATGATGAAGATGTATTCCATGAGCGGTATGGGCGCGATGGGTGCGTTCCCCGCCGAGGAAACGCTGACGGTGAATACCGCCTCGCCTTTGATTGCAAAGCTCTCGGCAATGGAGAAAGAAAAGCAGGAAAAAACCGCCGCTTACCTTTACCGCCTTGCCCTGCTTTCCCAGCGCAAGCTCTCTGGCGAGGAGCTCAAACAGTTCCTGGCGGAAGGCTACGCAATTTTGGACCTTATTTGACAACAAACGGAGGAATCGCAGATGGATTGCCGTAAAGAATATGAAAAATGGCTCAAAGAGCCAACCGTAACCGACGCGGAAAAAGAAGAACTCCGCGCCATTGAAAACGACGAAAAAGAGATTGCTTTCCGCTTTTCCCGCGCGCTATCCTTTGGAACCGCCGGGCTCCGCGGCACGATGAAACCCGGTTTGAACGCAATGAACGCCCACACCGTTGCACACGCAACGCAGGGGCTTGCCAACTTGATTTTGGGAGAAAAGCGCGAAAAAGACGGCGTTGCAATCGCCTACGACAGCCGCAACAATTCCCCTCTGTTTGCCCAAACCGCAGCAGAGGTCCTTGCCGCAAACGGCATTCGCGTTTATCTGTTTGACGGGATGCGCCCGACGCCCGAGCTTTCTTTCGCCGTCCGGGAGCTGGGATGCGTTGCCGGTATCAATATTACCGCCTCGCACAACCCCAAGCAATACAACGGCTATAAAGCCTACTGGGATGACGGCGCTCAACTTCCGCCCGAACACGCCGACACCGTTGCCGCCGCCATTGCAAAGTTGGACATTTTCAAAGACGTTCGCAAAATGCCGCTTGCAAGGGCGATTGACACCGGCATTGTAACGATGATTGGCAAAGAGGTGGACGAAAAATATCTTGCCGCCGTTTTGGCGCAAGCGGTCAATCCGCAAGCGGTCCGGGCGGTTGCCGACGATTTGAAGATTGTTTACACGCCTTTGCATGGCGCCGGTTGCAAAATGGTTCCCGAAATGATGCGCCGCATCGGCATCAAACATTTTTATCCGGTTGACGAACAAATGGAGCCGGACGGCAATTTCCCTACCCTGGAAAAGCCAAACCCCGAATACCCTGCCGCATTCACCCTCGGCATTGAGGTTGCAAACCGCGTTGGCTGCGATTTGATTATTGCAACCGACCCGGACGCCGACCGCGTTGGCGTGATGACGCGCACAAAATCCGGCGCTTTCCGCACCATTACCGGCAACCAGATGGGCGCGTTGCTCACCGACTACATCATTACCGCTTACCAAAAAACCGGGACCATGCCGCCCGAGCCTTATATGGTCAAAACGATTGTTACCTCCGAGATGGCGGCGCAGATCTGCGCCGAGAACAACATCCGGCTTTACAACGTGCTCACCGGCTTCAAATTCATCGGCGAGGTCATCAAAAAGCAGGAAAAGACCGGACACGGCACCTTCCTGTTCGGTTTTGAAGAAAGCTACGGCTACCTGAAAGGGACCTACGCCCGCGATAAGGACGCCGTTGTTGCCGCCATGCTGATTGCGGAAATGACCGCCTATTACCATGCCGCCGGAATGACCCTTTCGGACGCGCTGGACAATTTGTTCCGCCGCTACGGATTCTTCTATGAAGTAACCCGAGAGGTTTATATGGAGGGCTACGGCGGAACCGAGAAGATTGCCGCTTTGATGGAAACGTTGCGCGAAAATCCGCCCAAGGAATTTTTGGGCAGCCGCATTTCCGTCTTTGGCGATTACCTGAAAGGAACGCTGACCGAAGAAGGCAAAACCCGCTCGACCGAGCTTCCCCGTTCGAATGTTCTTTCCTTCCGGTTGGAAAACGGCGACCTGATTGTTGCGCGCCCCTCCGGAACCGAGCCGAAAGTAAAATTCTATTACCTTCTCAAAGGTGAAAACGAGGCGCAAACCAAGGAAAAGCTTGCCGCCTATGAAGCCTATTTCAATCATCTTGCCGGCGTTTGAGCATAGCAGGAAAATCCCCTTGATAAAATCAAACAGAAAAGGAGGGCGAACAGATGGAAGAGAATGAAATCTTTGATATAGAAAAACTGAACCAGCTGTTGGAGGAGAAAAAATACTCCCAACTCGTTCAGGAACTGGATGAAATTCCGCCTGTGGATGCCGCCGAGTTTTTGGCAAGCCTTGCCGAAAACCGCGCCGCTGTCATTTTCAGAATGTTGAAAAAGGACAGCGCCGCCGAAATTTTTGCCGAGCTGGACCCCGACCTGCAAACCAAATTAGTTGGTTTGATGACCGACCGAGAGGTCAAGGAAATTTACGAAGAACTCTACGTGGACGACGCGGTTGACACCCTGGAAGAAATGCCGGCAAACGTTGTCAAGCGTATTTTGCAGCTGGCAACGCCGCAAACGCGCGCCGAGATCAACCGCTTTCTCGCCTATCCGGACGACAGCGCCGGAAGCGTGATGACCAGCGAGTTCATCGACTTGAAAAAGACCATGACCTGCGAGCAAGCCATTGCCCACATTCGCAAAACCGGTTTGGATAAAGAAACGGTCTACGTTGCCTATGTCACCGACCGCTCCCGCGTTTTGCAGGGTGTTGTGCCGCTCAAACAGCTCTTGTTTGCAAAGCCGGACGACGTAATTGAGGACATTATGAACCCCAACGTCATCTTTGCGCACACCAAGGACGACCGGGAAACCGTTGCAAACATGATTTCCCACTACGACTTGATCGCTTTGCCGATTGTTGACAACGACAACCGCCTGGTTGGCATCGTTACGGTCGACGACGCTTTGGACGTCTTGGAAGCTGAGGCAACCGAGGACATTGAAAAAATGGCGGCTATTTTGCCGACCGACAAGCCCTATTTCAAAACCGGCGTTTTTGAAACCTGGAAAAAGCGTATTCCCTGGCTTCTCCTTTTGATGATTTCGGCAACCTTTACCAGCATCATCATTCGCAGTTATGAATCCAAAATTGCAAAATACGCAATTCTGACCGCCTTCTTCCCCATGTTGATGGACACCGGCGGAAACGCGGGCGGACAGACATCGGTTACCATTATTCGTAGCCTTTCGCTGGGCGAAGTCCGTTTGCGCGACGTTTTGCGCGTGATTTGGAAAGAATTTCGCGTTGCCTGCCTTTGCGGTTTGACCATTGCCGCCGCAACCTTTATTAAGGTATTTGCCATTGATTTTCATTTCCATGCAAAGACCATCCTGGAAAACGGTGCAATCCAGCAAAACCTGATTATTTGCGCCGTGATTTGCATTACCGTTTTCTTTGCCATTGTCATTGCAAAAATGGTTGGCGCGCTCCTCCCCATCGGTGCCAAGCGGCTCGGGTTTGACCCTGCGGTCATGGCAAGCCCCTTTATTACCACCATTGTGGACGCCGTTACGCTGATGATCTATTTTGCCGTTGCCTCCATGCTCCTGGCAAATTTCTAACACAACAATTGTTCATATACCGCCGTCAGACGCTTTGCCATTCTGTCGGCGGTATATTTTTGCTCGTATCGCTCCCTTGCGTTTTGCGACATTTCGGCGCGCAGCGCGGCGTTTTCCGCCAAGCGGCAAATTGCCGCGGCAAGCGGCGCCGGTTCCCCTTTGGGAATGCAAAATCCCGCGCCGCTCCCCCAAAGCATATCGCTGTTGCCGCCATAGTCGGACACAATGGTGGGGATTCCTGCGCTCAACCCTTCGCTGATGGCAAGCGAGGACGTCTCGGTTCCAACCGAGCAATTGACATGAATTTGCATGATATGATAAAGCGGCGCCGGATCGCGCACGAAACCGCAAAAAATGACGCGACGGGAAATATGGAGCCGCATTGCCAGTTCTTCCAGCTCGGCGCGGCGGCTCCCCTCTCCAACAATCAAAAAGCGGAAGGGTGTTTGCGGCATGGCGTCGATTGCCGTTTTGGCGGCGTGCAAAAAGATGTCGTGCCCCTTGCAGGCTTCCAGGCGCGCGCAAATTCCAACGCAAAAATCATCCTCGGCAATGCCGTATGTTACGCGGCAAAGTTCAATTTCGCCGGGTGTAACGGCGCGCACCTCCTCACACCCGTTCGGAATAACGGTAATTTTCCTTTTCGGAATCCCGGTGGCGCGCAAATCCACCACCGCCGCGCGTGCCGTTCCAATGGCGGAATCGCAAAGCGCGTTGTTCCATAGATGCTGCAAGAAATGACCGACGCCAAACAAGCCCCCATGCTCTACCGGAAAGGTGCAATGGCGGGTGTAAATGACCTTTTTTTGAAATATTTTTCCGGCAAGGCGCGCCGAAATTGCCGCGTTTGCATGAACAAGATCGGGCTTTACCAGGCGGATCACATCGCAAATCTCCAAAACCGAAGCCAATGAGAGGCGGTCGCAGGGATATTCCAGCTCGATGACCTGCGTATTCGTTTCCAAAACCTCCCGGCGCAACCGGCTTCCGCTCGGCAACGCAACAAAGCTTTCTACCTTTTGGCGGTCAAAATGGCGCAACAAATTCAAAAGCAATACTCCCGCACCGCCGATATTGGAATCGCTGATGACGTGTAAAACCCGCATATTCGTTCTCCTCTTTCCTTTTTGCTTATCTTTTGCTTGCAAAAGGTTCAAAATACAGGGCTTTACAAGTAAATGATTGGAAAGAAAAAAGGAAAACCGGGCGACGCAAACGCGGCGCCCGGGTTTTTGTTGTTTTTTT
>CAMOLD010000017.1 GCA_946618395.1 uncultured Clostridia bacterium | reverse complement strand
AAATCCTCTACATATTGCGCGCAAGGCGTGATATGTGGAGGATTTTTATGATTTGGGAAAAACTGGTGGCAGGAGCAAACCGAATTCGCGCAGGGGCAAAGGGAAGCCGGCTGTTGCAAATTGCCGTTGGCGAAGTGCCGCGGCCGCAGGAAATTAGTAGCCGGCGCATGGCAATTCAC
Source organism: uncultured Clostridia bacterium (assembly GCA_946618395.1). Classification (GTDB taxonomy): domain Bacteria; phylum Bacillota; class Clostridia; order Oscillospirales; family CAG-272; genus UMGS1865. The sequence continues at coordinate 17,034 of CAMOLD010000017.1, read as the reverse complement.
CGGGCGGTATTAAAAAATACCGAAAAATCCCTTGTTTTGAAAGGAATTTCCGCTTTTTGGCAGTTTTTGCTTTCTGTTTCTCTCTCTTGTTTCGGGGTGCTTTTGCTGTTTTTCGGCGGCACCGGGCTGTGCATTCGGTTGATTGCAGGAGATTCTGCGTTTGATTTTTTGTCGTTGTGGGTCCTGCTTTGCGGAATTCCGCTTTGCTTTGCGCGGCAAACGCTTGCAAAAGAGTTGGAAGCTTCCGACCTTGCCCGACTGTTTCTGTTTCGCTATTGCGGCTTTGCGGATTTTTTTACCTTTGGGCAAAAGGAAAAATCTCCGGTTTGGCAATTTTCTTTTGCGGGGATCGCTTTTGGGTGTCTCGGCTCGCTCATTGGCGTAAAATGGATGTTGTTGGGGATCGCCGTTGCCGTTCTTCTTCCCGTTGCGTTTGCGGTCCCGGAGGCAATTCTTCCGCCCATCTTTTTGCTGTTTCCGTTTTTGGAATGGTTGGGGCATCCAAGCATTTTGCTTGGCGTTTTTGCGCTTTTATCCCTGCTTTTTCGTTTGCCGAAAATCCTTGCGGGGCACCGGCAGGATTCGTTTGGGAACATCGACCGGCTTATCTTGCTGTTTGGCGCGCTGTTGATCCTTGACGGAGCGGTCACCGCGGCGGAACCCGATTACGGCGGACTGTTATTGAGCGTTTATCTCTTTTCCGCCTGGTTCGCCTTGCGCCCCGCGCTCTTGGTGCCGCGGTGGAGAAACCGTATTTTTCTTTGCTTTTTGCTCTCGGGTTCTATTTGTTCCGGCATCGGTATTTTTCAGTATGTTTCCGGCAGTGCAGAGATGAAATGGCTGGAACGGGGACGGTTTGATCTTTTGGGCGGGCGCGTTTGCGCAACCTTTACCAATCCCAATCTGCTTGCCGTTTATTTATTGGTTGTGTTCGGCGTTTCGCTCGGCTGGATTTTTAAGCAAGGGAAAGACCGGTTGTTTGGCTGGGGGCCGCTCCTGTTATCCGCCGGGTGCCTGATTGTCACCTGGACGCGCGGCGCATGGCTCGGCGCGCTGGCGGCAACCTGCTTTTTTCTTTTGTTTCTCTCGCCCGCCTCGCTTGCGGTGCTGTTGTTTTTTCCGGTTTCTTTGCCGGGGGTCGCGCTTTTTTTGCCGGAGGGGATTCGGGCGCGGCTTTATAGCATTGGCAATCTGACCGAAACTTCCTCGCGCTATCGCCTGGAAACCTGGAAAGGCGTTTTGCGGCTGCTTTGGGAATATCCTTTCGGCATTGGAAGCGGGGAAAAGACCTTTCACGCGGTCTATCCGCTGTTTGCCGTTTCGGGCACCGAGAGCGTGATGCACGCGCACAATGTCTATCTGCAAATAGCCGTTCAGCATGGACTGGTAGGACTTTTTCTGCTATTGGCATTGCTTTTTCTGCTTTTTCGGGGATTTTTTGCCTGCTGGATGAAGGGGCAAAACTTTGAGGGGCGCAACCTGTTCCTTGGAACGGGTGCCGCCCTGGTCGGGCTTTTGACCATGGGCTTTTTTGACCATTTGTGGTATCAGCCCTCTCTTTTTTATCTGTTCGGAATGCTTGCGGCGGGGCTTTCCGCAGCCACGCTTTTGGAAGGAGAAACGGCAAATGAAACGTGAAAGAAAACAATTCGGCATTTTTGATTGGGGGATCCTTACCCTGGTTGCCGCACTGGTTGCATTGGGCGCCTTCCTCTTTTGGAAAAAGAGCGAAACAGTTCCGCCGGAGGTGACCATCGAATGCGTTTTCCGGTTGCCGGCAAGCGCCGAAAAACCAAACATCGCAGTCGGCGACAGCGTTCATAACGAGAACGGGACCGTCATGTTCGGCAAAATTACAAGCATTTCCGAGCGCCCCTACCAAACCGTTTTTTTGCAGGAAGGGCAGGCGGTTTACCAAGCGGTGGAGGGGATGCAGGAAATTGAGCTGACGGTCCGCATGACAGCCCGAAAAGGCGAGGACTACCGCGTTGGGGATATTCGGGTTTCTGCCGGTGCCCAAGGCACATATCGGCTGGGAAACACGCTTGTTTCCGGCGTTCGGAACATTTCTGTTAAGGAGGTGGAAGCATGATGCAAACCACGGAAACCCGCACCCGGATATTCGACTTTTTTTTGTTGCTTGCCGTCTTTTTTTCGGTGGTCGGCATTGCCCAGCGCGTTGGCACCTTCCGGACCGACGCCGGCGAAACGCTGACCGAATTTCCTGTGGTAATTCTTTGGGAAAACGCGGATGCGCAAACCGTTGATTGCATTGCAAAAGGGGAGGTAATCAGGACCGAGAACGGAGAGGCTTTCGGCACGGTAACAGAAATCCGCCGCGCACCGCACGAGAGCGTGCTTTACCACGAGGGGCGGGAGATTCGCAAAGTTCTTCCCGCGGGGACAACCGAAGACGTGCGTCTGACGGTGGCGGTGCTTGCAAGAAGAGCGGACGGCGTCTTGTTTCGTGCGGACGGGACTGCCATTCTTGCGGGGCAAAATCTGCGCCTGTATTCGCTGCGCGCAACGCTTTCTGCAACCGTTTTTTCGGCATAAATGCAAAACCGGTGGCTTTTTTGTGCATTTTTCTTGCGTTTTGCACGAAAAAACGCCTTTCGGCATTCAAAAATAAGGTGGATTTGACTATTGAAATGAAAAATATTTTTTGATATAATACTGTTAGTAAATTATCGCTATCATTGGGCTTTGCCCCAAAAGACGATTGAACAGGAGCTTTTACCATGATCTCACGTGATGTAACCATCTCCAATTCCAGCGGCCTTCATGCAAGACCGGCAACCTTTTTCGTTCAAAAAGCAAATCATTTTGCTTGCTCCATCACGGTGGAAAACGGCGACCGGAAGGTGAATGCCAAAAGTTTGCTCGGCGTTCTCTCTCTCGGAATCGCGCAGGGGATGACCATTACTTTGACGGCGGACGGCGCCGGCGAAGAAGAGGCTTTGGATGCGATGATCCAACTGATCAACAGCGGATTTGCCAACCTTTGATTGCAATGCGTTGAGAAATGAATTGGCGGCGTGCGCCGGAGACTGATTTGAACCGCTCTCCCGGATTGCACGCCGCTTTTTTTCAAAGAAAGGAGGGAAAATTTCCATGCCGCAAACCGAAAAAGACCGCGCCCGCCTATTGGAAAAGGCAAACTCGTTGCCGCTTGTTCCGGGCGTTTATCTCATGCGCGATAAAAACGGAAAAGTGATTTACGTCGGAAAATCGCGCAAGCTCAAAAACCGCGTTTCTCAATACTTTCAAAACAGCGAAAAGAACATAAAAACCGCGCGCATGGTTTTATCCGTCTCCGATTTCGATTACTATATCTGCTCCAACGAAATGGAATCCCTTTCGCTTGAAAATACGCTGATCAAGCAGTATAAACCCAAGTATAACATTCTGCTCAAAGATGCAAAGTCTTACCCCTATATCAAAATCACGGCAGAGGAATATCCGCGCCTGGTCTTTACCCGAAAGCGCGATGCGGACAAGGGAAAGTATTTCGGGCCGTATTCGGGCGCGTCAATCGCCTATTCCATGATCGATCTGCTTTCCAAAACGCTCGGGCTTCCAACCTGCCGGCGGAAATTTCCGCAGGAGATTGGCAAAGGGCGCCCCTGCATTTATTACGAAATGGGAAAATGCGCCGGGCTTTGCACCGGACGCGTCAGTCAGGAGGAACACCGCAAAGCCGTTTCCTATGCCGCGGAAATTCTGAACGGCAAGAACGACGCCGTGCGCAAACTGCTGGAAGAGCAAATGCAAAAAGAGGCAGAGGCGGAGCGCTTTGAGGCGGCCGCCAAATGCAGGGATACCATTCGCGCGCTGACGGCAATTCGGGAAAAGCAGAGCGTTGTTGCCTCGCCGGATGCCGAGCAGGACGTGTTTGCGCTTTGGGCGGATGATTTTTGCACCTGCATTTCGGTTTTCTATATCCGTGGCGGTGTGGTTCAGGATTCCTCCGATTTTCTTTTCGGCGCCGATGAAATTTGCGAAGACTTAACAGCGTTTTTGATCGATCATTACCGCGCGCGCGCCTATATTCCGCCGCGTGTGCTGCTTTCTTTCTCCATGGAGCCCGAGGACCGGAAACTGCTTTCGGCATACCTTTCGGAGCAAGCCGGAAGAAAAGTGGACGTTCACACGCCCGAGCGCGGAGCATTGCGCACACTTTGCGAGCTTGTTCAAAGCAACGCCGCCGAGCGCGCCAAACGCTACCGCCTGGACTCCGAAAAAGAGGAGGGAACGCTTGGGCGCCTTGCCGAATTGTTGCAGCTGGAAGTCTATCCGCAAAGGATCGAGGCATATGACATTTCCAACATCGGTTCCGAGCATCTGACCGCTGGAATGATCGTTTGTAAAAACGGGTCTTTTTCCAAAGCGGATTACCGTGCATTCCATATCAAAAGCGTTGTCGGAACCACCGATGACTATGCCAGCATGGCGGAGGCGATCGAGCGCCGCTTTTCCCACCTGTCGGATCCCTCCGGTTCGTTTGCCGAGGAGCCGGACCTCATCCTTTTGGACGGCGGACGCGGACACGTTTCTGTGATCCGTCAAAAGTTGAGCGAACTGGGGCTGGAGCGGATTCCGGTTTTCGGAATGGTCAAGGACGATTACCACAAGACCCGTGCGCTTTGCACCGGGAGCGAGGAGATCAACATTGCGCGCGAGCGGGATGTTTACACGCTTATCTACCGCATCCAGGAGGAGATTCACCGTTATACATTACGGATCATGGAAAAAGCAAAGCGCAACACCGTTTCGCATTCCGTGCTGACGAAAATTCCCGGCATCGGTGATGCAAAAGCAAAAACAATTCTTGCGGCGTTTGGCGGACTTGCCGCCGTAAAAAAAGCAACCGTTACAGAAATCGAAGCGGTAAAAGGCGTCAGCAAAAAGGACGCGCTTGCAATTTACCGGCAGTATCATTCATCGGAGGATGATCAAACATGATGCGTGTCATTACAGGGGCGGCAAAAGGAATCAAATTGCAAACGCCCGAGGGGGAAACCACCCGCCCGACCTCGGAGCGCGCCAAAGAAGCCCTGTTTTCCATGATCCAGTTTGAGGTGGAGGGCAGAAGGGTGCTGGATTTGTTTGCCGGCTCCGGTCAGCTGGGAATCGAGGCTTTGAGCCGCGGTGCAAAAAGCGCCACCTTTACGGATTCTTCCGGCGCGGCAATTCAATGCGTGCGTGCCAATTTACAAAAGGCAAAATTGCAGGCAAACGCCAACGTCTTCCGGGGCGACGCGCTCTCTTTTTTGCGCGGCAATCCCGGCGAAAAATTCGACCTCGTATTTTTAGACCCGCCCTATGCGATGAGGCTTATTCCGCAGGCGCTTTCTCTGCTTTGCAAAGGGGATATGCTTTTGCCCGGCGCACTGGTGCTTTGCGAAACGGGAACCCCCGAGGACGTGTTTGCCGGTGAAAAAAAGCTTGCGGAGTGTTTTGAAATCCGCGGTCAAAAAAAGCACGGCGTTGCCTTTTTGACGTTGTTGGAATATCGTAAGGAGGATGGGGAATGAACGGGAAAATCGCCATTGTTCCGGGCAGCTTTGACCCGATGACAACCGGGCACCGCGCCCTTGTGGAAACTGTTGCCGCGCGGTATGAGACAGTTTATGTTGCGGTGATGACCAATTTTGAAAAACAGCCGCTTCTGGATTCCGCGTTGCGTTGCAAAATCGCGGAACTGACGGTTGCGGATCTTCCAAACGTTAAGGTGATTGCCGACAACGGGCTTTTGGTGGATTTATTTGACCGCCTTCATGCGGACGTTGTTTGCAAGGGCTACCGCAACGAGAAGGACTATGCCTACGAGAAAACGCAGGACGAATGGAATCGCGCCCACAATCCGCGCTTTGTTACGGAATTGATCCCGGCAAAACCGGGAACCAAAGAGATCAGCTCTACGCTTGTGCGCCGGTTGATGGAAAAGGGAATGCCGCTTACCGGTTTGGTGGCGGATCAAGCGGTTCCCATTTTGCTGGATTTTTCCATCAAGGCTTTCAAAAAATAACTCTTTTTTCAAAAAAATTGAAAAAAGTATTGCAAAACGAATCTTCTTATGCTATAATATACGCGTTGCGCAAAAAATGCGCTATTTTGAGGGTGGTCCGCTGCATGCTCGCATGAACACCTGATTTTGAAGGAGGGCTCATCATGAATCAGATTGAGGCTTTTGCAAACGAGCAATTGAAAAGCGAAGTACCCGTAATCCGCATTGGTGACACCGTTCGTGTTCACAACAAAATCAAAGAGGGTACCAGAGAGAGAATCCAAATGTTTGAGGGAACCGTTATTGCCAGACACGGCGGCGGCATTTCCGAAACCTTCACCGTTCGCCGCATTTCCTACGGCGTCGGCGTAGAGAAAACATTCCCGATTCATTCTCCCAACGTTGAAAAAGTGGAAATCACCCGCGTCGGTAAAATCCGCCGTGCAAAACTCTACTACCTGCGTGGCAGAGTTGGTAAAGCTTCCAAGGTCAAAGAGCAAATTTGACCATCCGTTTTTCAGCAAGAAAAGACCGGTGACAAACAATGTCGCCGGTCTTTCTTTTTTCTTTTTGCTGTCGCCTTTTTGCGACAGTTTTTTTCTTTCTTTCATGATATGATAAAACCAAACCGGGGACAAGCCCGTCGGATTTTCAAAAAGGAGATGCGTTTCATGATTCATGTTAAGCACCAGGTTGCGTTTGAAAGGATGCAGGATACCCTGTATATCCGCCTTTCGGGGGAAATCGACCATCATTCCGCGGTCGATGTCCGTGTTCAAATTGACGAAAAACTGCTTTCGGATCGCCCCAAATACGTCTATTTAGATCTTTCTTCTATTGATTTTATGGATAGTTCCGGCTTGGGGCTGATTATGGGGCGGATGGCAACCGCAAACCGCTATGGGGGACAGCTGATCGTTTTGGACCCTTCGCCCGCCGCGGGGCGCATGATCCGCCTTGCCGCGCTTGACCGCGTTATCCAAATTCAATTTTCAAATACGGAAAGGAGAACTTCCAAATGACCGCAACCATTGATTATACTGCGCGTGTGGAGAACGAAATGGATTTGAAAATGCCCTCCCGCTCGGTCAACGAGGGCTTTGCGCGCGCCGCAGTCGCGGCGTTTTGCGCGCAACTCAACCCAACCGCCGTGGAGCTGGCGGATTTGAAATGCGCCGTTTCCGAGGCGGTTACCAACTGCATTGTCCACGCCTACCGGGATGGCATTGGCGAAATCCGGCTGAATGTCAAACTTTGCGAGGGCAGGATTGTGCAGGTAGAAATCCGCGATCGCGGTTGCGGCATTCCCGACATTAAAAAAGCGCGCGAGCCGCTTTTTACCACCGACGCCGCAGGAGAGCGGAGCGGCATGGGCTTTACCGTTATGGAAAGCTTTTGCGATGCCGTCCGCGTGCAAAGCCGCCCGGGGCGCGGCACAACCGTTGTTCTTTTGAAGCGTTTACATCCATAAATACCCATGAAGGGGGATTTGAATATGCCGGATTGTTTGAAGGAGCGCAACGAATCCCTTTTGGCGCGCTTTCTTGCCGGCGATTCGTCTGCCGAATCGCTTTTGGTGGAGGAGAACATGGGGCTTGTTCGCGCGGTGGTGTTGCGCTTCCTTGGCAGAGGGACGGAATACGACGATTTGATGCAAATCGGCACCATCGGAATGATCAAAGCCATTCGCTCTTTTTCGCCGGAATTCGGCGCGCAGTTTTCCACTTATGCCGTCCCGTTGATCGCCGGAGAGATCCGCCGCCATCTGCGGGATGACGGACCAATCAAAGTCAGCCGCATCTACCGAAAGCAGGGCATTGCGTTGATGCGCGAAAAGAACCGGATTTTAACAGAGGAGGGGCGGGAGCCCGGCATTGCCGAGCTTGCCGCGCTTTGCGGCATTTCCAAAGAAGAGGCGGCAATCTCGCTGGACGCGCTTTCGCCAATCGCCTCGCTCTCCGAATCCATCCATGATGATGACGGGGGACTTACGTTGGAGGGGACGCTTTCGGACGAGGAGTCCGAACGGGAAACCGAGCGGATTTGCGACCGCGTTGCCATTGCCCAAAGCATTGGGAAATTGCCGCCCCTTTGGCGCAAAATCGTTTTGCTGCGCTATTTTCGCAACCTGACGCAACAGCAAACTGCCGCCGAACTGGGGCTTTCCCAGGTAAAAGTTTCGCGCGAGGAAAAAAAGATTCTGCAAAATATGCGCCTGTCGCTCGGGGGATAGAAAAAGCCGCAGTCATTGGTTGACTGCGGCTGATATTTTTGAAGGATTATACGTTAAAGCGGAAGAAGACGATGTCGCCGTCCTGCATGATATAGTCTTTTCCTTCGCTGCGCAAAGCTCCGGCTTCTTTTACGGCGTTCATACTGCCGTATTTTTTCAAATCGTCAAAAGCAACCACCTCGGCGCGAATGAATCCGCGCTCAATATCCGAGTGGATTTTTCCGGCGGCTTTGGGAGCTTTTGTCCCTTTGCGAATTGTCCAGGCGCGGCATTCGTCCGGCCCGGCGGTCAAAAAGCTGATCAGACCCAAAAGGGAATAGCTTGCTTTAATCAAGCGGTCCAATCCGCTTTCCTCAATGCCCAGGTCGGCAAGGAACAGGCTCTTTTCCTCTGCCGAAAGCTCGGCAATTTCAGCCTCAATCTGGCAGCAAATGGGAATAAGCTGGGAATGTTCCTCCGCGGCAAATTCTTTCAGCGCTTTGTATGCCGGAAGGTCGATCGGTTCTTTTGCGGCATAGTCTTCGCTCACATTGGCAACGTAGATCACCGGTTTCATGGTCAAAAGAGGGGTGTCGGCCAAAATCGCTTTCTCATCCTCGGTCAATTCCAGCGTGCGCGCGCTTTTTCCGCTTTCCAAAACGGCGTAAATCTTTTCCAAAAGTTCCAGCTCCGCCGCATATTTCTTGTCGCCGCGCAGGGCTTTTTTGGTTTTGTCAATGCGGCGCTCCAAAATTTCCATATCCGAAAAAATCAATTCCAAATTGATGGTTTCCAAATCGCGCATGGGGTCAATTTTTCCGTCTACGTGGATGATGTTATCGTCCTCAAAACAGCGAATGACGTGCAAAATGGCGTCCACCTCGCGGATATTGCCCAAAAACTGGTTGCCAAGCCCTTCGCCTTTGGAAGCGCCCTTGACCAGGCCCGCAATATCAACAAATTCAATCACCGCCGGGGTGTATTTTACCGGGTGATGCATTTCGGCAAGAAAATCCAGCCGTTTGTCCGGAACGGTCACAACGCCAACGTTGGGCTCAATGGTGCAAAAAGGATAGTTTGCGGATTCGGCACCGGCATTGGTCAGCGCGTTAAAAAGCGTGCTTTTTCCAACGTTCGGCAATCCGACAATGCCAAGTTTCATAAGGTTGACCTCTTTCGTTTTGTTCTGTTCTTCCCGTATATTATAAACGATTCTCCCGGATTTGGCAAGAGAGAAGCGAAAAAAAGGCAAAAAAATGCAAAAAAATCCATATTTTATTTGCAAAATACTTTTTTATATGGTATAATACAATGGAATGAACGGAAAACAAAGGAGGATTGGAACATGACGGATACCCGAATCCTGATCGTGGATGACGACGCCAATATCAGCGAGCTTTTGAAAATTCACTTTGAAAGCGAAGGATACAGCGTCAAAAACGCATATAACGGTCCCGAAGGAATTGCCCTGTTCAAATCCTTTGAGCCGGATTTGGTTCTTTTGGATATTATGCTTCCCCAAAAGGACGGCTGGCAGGTTTGCCGCGAGATCCGCGAGGTTTCCTCCAAACCCATCATCATGGTAACCGCAAAGGGCGAGGTGTTTGATAAGGTTTTGGGGCTGGAACTTGGCGCCGACGACTTTGTGGTCAAGCCTTTTGATATGAAAGAGCTTTCCGCGCGGGTAAAAGCGGTGCTTCGCCGCTCCAAATTACATACGCGCGACATTGACGATGAGGTCATCAAATTTGATAACCTTGAAATCAGCCTGCAAAAATACGAGCTGAAAATCAACGGCAAAGCGGTGGACACACCGCCGAAGGAACTGGAATTGCTCTATTTTCTGGCTTCCAATTATAACCGCGCATTTTCGCGCAACCAACTGCTGGATAAAGTTTGGGGTTTTGATTATCTTGGCGATTCCCGGACGGTGGACGTTCACGTCAAGCGCCTGCGCGACAAGCTGAAGGACGTTTCCAACCAATGGCAACTCAAAACGGTTTGGGGCGTTGGCTATAAATTTGAGGTTTTTAACTGATTTTGCAATTTGATTTTGCCGCCGCCGAACGTGCTCGGCGGCGGCAAATCCGATTTTTGGGGAAAGGAGGAAGAATACCGTGTTCAAAAGCGTGTTTGCAAAATACGTCACCGCCGTTATGACCATTTTTGCCCTTGGTTTTGCCATTCTTTTGTTTATTGCAACTTCCATTGTTGATCATTATATCTCGCGTTCCAAAATTCAGGAGATGGACAGCACCGCCGCGGGGCTTGAAACGGTAGTTTCCTCTCTTGCCGCAAATTGTGAGCCGGCAAAATTTGAGGAGCAATTCAATGCCTCGGCGGAAGACGCCAAAATTCCGCTTTCCCGGCTTCTTTCCGCCTTTGCGGGAAGAAATGCGGACATGGCAATTCTGGTTTCCGATGCAAACGGGAAAATCTTTTCCGTTGCCGGGTTCTATCCCGAAGCAGAAAGCACAGAGGAGGCGCTGTTCCTTTCCGATGCGTTAAAGATTATGGCGCAAAAAGGGGAACAATCGGAACAAAATTTGGAGCTGCCGTTGCTTTCCCGCGCGGTTCCGGCGCGGATGAAGACGATCCGCAATGTGAACAAAAAGTATTGCGGCAGCGTGATTGTTTGCATTACTCGGCTTGCCGAAAGCCCGATGCGAACGGATATGATCCAATCCATTCTGTCAACGGCAATGCTTGTTTTGGTTGCCGCCATGATCGCCGTTTATTTCATCAGTGCGCGTGTCATTTCTCCACTGAAGGAAATGAGCATCGCCGTGGACCGTTTTGCAAAAGGAAAGTTTGATACGCGCGTCAGCGTTCGCGGCAACGATGAGGTTGCCCGCCTTTCGCAGGCGTTCAACAACATGGCGGATTCACTTGAAAACCTGGAAAAAATGCGCTCCTCCTTCGTTGCAAACGTCTCGCATGATTTGCGCACCCCCATGACGACCATCAGCGGCTTTATTGAGGAGATTCGCTCCGGCGTTATTCCGCCGGAAAAGCAGGACTACTATCTCGGGGTCATCGAAACCGAGGTCAAGCGCCTTTCCCGGCTGGTTGCCTCGCTATTGGATATTTCCAAAATCCAGGCAGGGGAGCGCAAATTTGTCATGCACCCGTTTGACATTTGCGAAACGGGAAGGCAAATTCTGCTCTCCTTTGAACAAGCCATCGAGGAAAAAGAATTGCAGGTCTCTTTTGATTGCGATAACGAGCGTATGCTTGCCAATGCCGATCACGATGCCATTTATCAAGTCTTCTATAACCTTTGCCACAATGCCGTCAAGTTTTCGCGCAAGGGCGGGGAACTCCGAATCGAGATTCGGGAGACCAAGGAGCATAAAATTCGCGTTTCCGTATATAATCAGGGCGCCGGCATTGCAAAAGAGGATTTGCCGCTTGTGTTTGAGCGGTTTTACAAAAGCGATAAGAGCCGCAGCCTGGATAAATCCGGGCTTGGGCTTGGGTTGTATATCTCCAAAACCATTATGGATGCGCATGGGGAGACCATCAGCGTCAAGAGCGAACAAAACGAGTTTTGCGAGTTCCGCTTTACCCTGAAAAAAGCTGCCGACGGGGAATGAATCGGCAGTTTCACAAAAGAACGGTTTTTGCAAAGGAAAGCCGTTCTTTTTTTGATTGAAAAAATCATTTTTTAAAAGAGAAAATAATCTTCATTTTTTCTTATTTTCATTGACAGAAAATCGTTTTCGTGATACAATAAAGATAATGTGGGGAAGTTTGGGCATTTTCCCGGATTTTCCCAATGAACAATTCAAAAATTGCCCATTTTATTCTTTGGAAAAGGAGCTTTTTGGTATGAAGAACAATTCGGTTGGTTCCCAAAGAATTGCCCGGCTGTTTGACGCCGGAACCTTTGTGGAGCTGGGCGCTTACCGCAAAAGACCGGACGGCGCAAAAACAGGAGCCGTTTGCGGTTACGGCGCGGTCAACGGTCGGCTTGTTTATGCCTTCTCGCAGGATAGCGACCGCCAAAAAGGCGCGTTTGACGCTCTGCAAGCCGAAAAAATTTCCGACCTTTATTCGCTCGCGCTCAAAAACGGCGCGCCGGTGGTCGGCATTTTCGATAGCGCCGGCGCATTCGTTGCCGACGGAGCCGCGGCGCTTTCGGCTTACGGCAAACTGCTTGCCGCGGTCAGCCGTGCTTCGGGCGCAATTCCGCAGCTTGCCTTTATCGGCGGCACCTGCGCGGGGCTTTCGGCAACTGCCGCCGCCATGTTTGATTTAACGGTTTTGGTGGACGGCAAATCGGAGCTTTACGTCAATGCGCCCTTTGTTGTCGGAAAAGAGGTTGGAACCGCCGGGTTTGCCCGCGCAAAAGGACTCTCCTCTTTAACGGTCGCCAGCGAAGACGAAGCGTTTTCCGCCTTGCGCAACCTTGTTGACCTGCTCCCCGCAAACGCAGAGGAGGGCGTTGCCGCGATTGACTGCACCGATGACGTTAACCGCAAGGTTTCCTCGGCTGACCCGGCTGAACTTGCCGATGCGGGAACACTTTTGGAGATCGGCGCGGGATATGCCGATGAAATGTGCACCTATCTTGCAAGATTCGGCGGCGTTCCCTGCGGCATTGTGGCAAACAAGGGCGCCATTACCGCCGAGGGCGCAAAAAAAGCCGCTCGGTTCGTCGGCTTTTGCGATAGTTTTGGCTTGCCGGTTGTCACCCTGACCGATAGCGATGGCGTTGCCGTCAGCTCCGCGGATGAGGGAAGCCCCCTTGCCGCCGCTTTGGGCAAACTGGCAATGACCTACGCGAATGCGACAACGGCAAAAATCACCGCCGTCGTTGGCAAAGCCTACGGTGCGGCGTTTACCTTAATGGGCTCCAAAGCGCTCGGCGCGGACGTGGTTTACGCGCTCCCGAATGCCGAAATCAGCACCATGGTGCCCGATGCCGCCGTTGCCTTCCTTTGGAACGATCAAATTACCGAAACCACCACCCGAGAAGCGCTGATTGCAAAATGGAAGACCGAGTGCGCCTCTCCCGAGGCGGCGGCATCCGACGGCAGTATTGACGATCTGATTGCTCCAGCGGAACTTCGCCAACGCATTTGCGCCGCCGTTTATATGTTGCTGGAAAAGAACAGCGGCGATTCCGCGCGGTTGCATAGCAATCTTCCGCTTTAACGGGGAGGATAAACCATGGCACAAATTCAATTTTTGCTAACGCCTTTCGGTGAGCGCGCAAGCAAGGCGGGAACGGTATCCCTTTTGGGGATGCTTGCCATTTTCGGCGTTCTTGCATTGCTTTGGGGAGCAATCGAGCTCTTCCACCTCGGCATCACCGCCGCGCAAAACAAAAAAGCAAAACAGCCGGATGAAAACAAAGAAGTTACCGAACTTCCATCCGTAAAAGAAACTGCCGATGACGGCGCGCTCGTTGCCGCCATTACCGCGGCAATCACCGCCGCAAGGGCCGAGGAAGGGAACACAACCGGCTTTCGTGTTGTCTCCTTCCGTCGCTCGCATTGAGATTTGAATATTGAAACATAAGAAAGGTTGGGTATTTGAAATGAAAAATTATCGCGTTACTGTCAACGGCGTTGCATATGACGTATGTGTAGAGGAAATTAACGGAACAACCGCACCGGCGGCCGCTCCTGCGGCTCCCAAAGCGGCTCCTGCCGCTCCTGCCGCCGCACCCGCCGCGGCAGTTCCTGCCGGCGCAAACGCCGTCAAAGCCCCCATGCCGGGAAACATTCTCAAAGTTTTGGTCAAAGCCGGCGACAGCGTCAAAAAAGGAACGCTCCTGTGCGTTCTGGAAGCAATGAAGATGGAAAACGAGATCCTTGCCCCGGCCGACGGGACCATTGATACCGTTGCCGTTACGCCCGGTTCCACCGTTGCAACCGATGCGGTTCTTGTCACCTATCGCTAAAGCTTTTTCAACGATTGCAAAATTTTGAGAAAGGATTTCAGCAATGTTAGAAGCAATCAAGAACTTTTTTGGGACCACCGGCGTTGCCCGATTGTTTGACGGGCAGGAAGCCTGGTGGAAAACCCTGATTATGATGGCGATTGCAGGCGTATTGGTCTATCTTGCCATTGCAAAAAAATTCGAGCCGCTTTTGTTGTTGCCCATCGCAATCGGAATGCTGCTGACCAATCTTCCGGGCGGCGGGATGTTCCATGAAGGAATGTGGTTTGCCAATGTGGATCAACTGAACGAGCTAATTCAAACGATAGTCAATCCAACCTCTACAAGCGAGGCTGTTGCGGCTGCGAAAGAATCACTTGCTCAATTCAGCGAGTGGTATTCGATTGAATACATTTACCAAAACGGGGTTCCCGTTGTTACGTCGATTGCGGTCAACTATTTAAGCGTTCTGCAACACGGCGGACTGTTAGACCTTTTGTATATTGGTGTCAAAACCGGTATCTATCCCTGCCTGATTTTCATTGGCATCGGCGCGATGACCGATTTTACGCCGCTCATCTCCAACCCCAAAAGCCTGCTCATCGGCGCGGGGGCACAGCTTGGCGTATTTGTGGCGTTTGCCGGCGCGCTCCTTTCGGGGCAGTTTACCGGGAATGAAGCCGCTTCCATCGGTATCATCGGCGGCGCGGATGGACCAACGGCAATTACCGTTACCAAAACGCTTGCGCCCGCCTTGCTTGGCGCCATTGCCATCGCGGCGTATTCCTATATGGCACTCATTCCCATGATCCAGCCGCCGCTGATGCGCCTGTTGACTACCAAAAAGGAGCGCATGATCCGCATGACCGCGCTCCGTTCCGTATCCCGGGTGGAAAAAATCATTTTTCCAATCATCGTAACCGTCATCGTTGGTTTGATCGTCCCGGACGCACTTGTGCTGATTGGATGTTTGATGTTCGGCAACCTGCTCAACGTTTGCGGCGTCACCGACCGGCTTTCCAAAACCGCGCAAAATGAGCTGATGAATATTGTCACCATCTTTTTGGGAATTTCGGTTGGCGCAACCGCGGTTGCAGCAAACTTCCTGCAACTCAAAACGCTGCTCATCATTGGCCTGGGTCTTGCCGCGTTTGCCGTTTCCACCATAGGCGGCCTGTTGACGGCAAAACTGATGAACAAACTCACCGGCGGCAAAATCAATCCGCTCATCGGCTCTGCCGGCGTTTCCGCCGTTCCCATGGCGGCGCGCGTCAGCCAAAAGATGGGGCAGGAGGAAGACCCCGGCAATTTCCTGTTGATGCACGCCATGGGTCCGAACGTTGCCGGTGTCATCGGCTCGGCTGTTGCGGCGGGCGTTCTGCTTTCCTTCTTCAAATAATTCGGTAAAGGAGATAGATCAATGGCTAAAGTAAAAATTACCGAAACGGTTCTGCGCGATTCTCACCAATCGTTAATTGCTACCCGTATGACAACAGAGGAGATGTTGCCAATTTTGGAAACGATGGATGAGGTGGGCTACCATTCGCTGGAAGCATGGGGCGGCGCTACCTTTGACGCCTGCATGCGCTTTTTGAACGAAGATCCCTGGGAGCGCCTGCGCAAGATCCGCGAACGGGTAAAGAAAACCAAACTGCAAATGCTCTTCCGCGGGCAGAATATTCTGGGTTACCGCCATTATTCGGACGACGTGGTCGAATATTTTGTGCAAAAATCCATTGCCAACGGCATTGACATCATCCGCATTTTTGACGCGCTCAACGATCCGCGCAACCTCAAAACCGCCATCAATGCCACCAAAAAAGAGGGCGGACACGTCCAGGCGGCGTTCTCCTATACCACCGGCCCGGTTTACACGCTGGAATACTTTGCAAACTATGCAAAACAGCTCGAAGAAATGGGCGCCGATTCCATTTGCATCAAGGATATGGCAGGGCTTCTCAAACCATACGATGCTTATGATTTAGTAAAAGCGCTCAAGTCGGCGGTCAAAGTGCCAATCCAACTGCACACGCATTACACCTCCGGGCTTGCTTCCATGACGCTCCTCAAAGCGGTGGAAGCCGGAGTGGACATTATTGACACGGCAATTTCGCCAATGGCAATGGGAACCTCGCAGGCGCCCACCGAATCGTTGGTTGCCGCCCTTGCCGGAACCCCATACGATACCGGCATCAGCCTGGATAAACTCAATCCCGTTACCAAATACTTCACGCCTTTGCGTGAGAAATATCTGGCGAGCGGACAGCTCAATCCCAAGGCGCTCAAAGTGGACGTCAACGCCCTGCGCTATCAGGTGCCGGGCGGCATGCTCTCCAACCTGATGAGCCAGCTGGCGCAGGCAGGAAAATCCGACCAGTTGACCGCCGTGTTGGAAGAGGTTCCGCGCGTGCGCGCAGATGTCGGCTATCCGCCCCTGGTAACGCCTTCCTCCCAAATTGTGGGCACACAGGCGGTGTTCAACGTCATTATGGGTGAGCGCTATAAGACCACCACCAAGGAGTTCCGCGGATTGGTGCGCGGCGAATACGGCAAAACGCCGGTGGAGATCGATCCCGCCTTTGTCAAAAAGATCATTGGTGACGAGGAACGCATTACCTACCGCCCTGCTGACGCGCTCAAACCCGAGCTGGAAACGCTCCGCGCCGAGATTGCCCCCTATTTGGAGCAGGATGAGGACGTTCTTTCCTACGCGCTCTTCCCGGAAGTTTCCAAAAAATTCTTTGAATACCGCAAGGCAAAAAAATACGGTCTGGACGCCGACCATGCAGACGCAAAACTGGGCGTTCACGCAATCTGAAAAAAACATCAAAAACCCGGGCGCCGCGTTTGCGGCGCCCGGGTTTCCTTTTTTCTTTCCCATCATTTACTTGTAAAGCCCTGTATTTTGAAACTTTTGCAAGC
>CAMOLD010000016.1 GCA_946618395.1 uncultured Clostridia bacterium | reverse complement strand
TGTGCACGGTGTAGGTACCGGTCAGGGTGAAGTTCTTGACCACGGCGCCGTCGCCGAGGCTGGAGAACAGACCGCCCTGCATATCCACATAGCCGCTGGTGGGCTCCAGGAAGGTGGTCATGTTGGAAATGGTGTGTCCTTGACCGTCAAAGGTTCCCTGGAAGGGTTTGCAAGTGGTGCCGCTGGTGTTACCCGGAACACCGATGGAAACCCAATCAATGCCGCTCAGATCAATGTCAGCCGTCAGTACCACGGTCTCGCCGGCATAGGTAGTACCTGCATTGACCTCGTTGCGGAAATCGATCAGCGCCGAAGCCGTGCCGATGGAATAGACGCCGGAATCGTTGCTTACCAATTTGGAAGAAATTTCACCAAAGGTGGAAACGATGCCTGCCGGGCAAACGATATAGCCGGTGGTTTTGTTCCACTTGGAAGCATCTGTGAATTGCGCGGTGGTCAGCGCGCTGAAGCCGACAGCAGTCTTTGCCTCAACGTTGATTTCGGTGGTTGCTGTGCCGTTGCCAAGTGCCGGCGCTTTGCCTTCCATTACGCCGCGCGTAAACGCATTGTAATAAAGGCTGGTCATGTTCAGTTCGGTGGTACCATCGATACTACCGATATGACCGATATTACTTTCCGAGCCGGGCGTGCCGGTCTTGAAGGTCATCTTACCGTTGGAAACCACGTTTTCAACGTTGATCGTCACCTTTGCGGTTTCGGCATCGCTGTAGTTGCCTTTCGCATAACCGACCAGCAAACCAGCGGTCTGGTTCCAGTCAATATTGAGTGCAATCGTGCCTGCGGCAACCGAGTTTTCAATGTTGATGGTCAGCGTTCTACCGGCTTTGTTGTTGCCGGTGTAGCCAACGTAGCCACCGAAGTAGTAAGCCGCGGGACCTGTGTTCAGTGTGCCGTCCCAAACGCAGGAATCAAAGTTGATGGTCAAGGCTGCCAGTCCGTCGGCATGGCGGACAAAGCCAATGAAGCCGCCAACAGCCCACCATGCGTTTGCATTGCCGCAGTTGATATAGACGGAGTTCCAAACGTTTTTGAAATTGATGGTTCCGCCGGTGCCGGAGGTGTTGGCGTCTACGCAGCTAGCCACACCGCCGAAATAGCCCTTGCCGCCTGCGGTGTTGGTGGCGTCAATCCGTCCGGTGAGGTGCAGGTTCTCAATGGTCACCGTGCCGCTTGCCGGAGTGCGAGAGAAGCCAATCAGACCGCCGATACCATCCGGATCGGTGAGCGTCTGGTGAATCTCGATGGTGTGTCCATGACCGTTAAAGTTGCCCATAAACGGTTTGGAGGAGGTGATACCAATGCTGGTCCAGCCGGACGAAATGGTAATGTCCGCCGTGATGTGAATGGTCTTGCCCTCATAGGTGGTGCCGTTGTTGACAGCAGTTGCCAGGGCGTTGAGCGCCTCGGCTGTGCCGATGTTGATATCGGTCTGCTCAACGTAGAGCGAGGTGGGAACGGAGCCGAAGGTGCTTACGATCCCTGCCGGGCAAGGATAGTATTCGTCCGATTGTTTAACCCACTTGGAGGAATTTGTGAAGACGGAGGTGGTCAAAGCCAGCAGCTGTGCCTGCGTCTTTTCCACAACGTTGGTGGTGGAAGCCGCCGATCCGGAAGCAACCACCGGGAAGTCGCCTTCAACACCGGTGCGGGTAAAGGTCTTATAATAAAGGTTGGTAAGATTCAGCTCGGTGGTGCCGTCAACCTCTTCAATCAAACCGATCTTACTTTTGTCGCCGGTTGGTTTTGAAAAGGTTGCGGTCGCAACGGAAATCACGTCGGAAATGTTGACGGTCAGCTTTGCGGTAGCTTCATCAGAGTAGGAACCCTTCAGATAGCTGGTCAGAACACCAAACTGCTGGTTATAGTCGTTGATGTTGGACATAAACTTGCCCGCCGCAACCGAGTTGGTGATATTGATGGTAGCCTGTCTGCCGGCTTTGTTGTTGCCGGTGTAGCCAATAAAACCGCCGACATGATACATGGCAGGACCGGAGTTGATAACGCCATCCCACAAGCAGGAGTCGATGTTGATGGTGATGGGCTTTAAGCCGTCCGCATGGCGGACGAAGCCGATGAATCCACCAATCGAGTTCCAAGCGTTGGTGAGTCCGGCATCGATGCGCACGGTGTTCCAAACATTGGTGATGTTGATGGTGCCGCCCGCGCCGGAGGTGTTACCGTCTACGGAGGAAATCAACCCGCCGCAATAGCCCTTGCCGCTGGTATTGTTGGTCAGCGTAATGGTTCCGGTGACGTGCACGTCTTTGATATAGATGGTGCTACCCGCCGGGATGCGGACAAAATCGAACAGACCGCCGTTACCGTCCGGGTTGCTGATGGACTGCGTAATGGTTACGGTGTGTCCCTGGCCGTCAAAGCTGCCGGAGAATGCCAGGGAGCTGGTTGCGCCGATGCGACCGTTCAGGTTGACGTCGGCGCCCAATTTGATGGTCTTGCCGGCAAAGGTGGTGCCGTTATTGACCAAAGTCCGGAATTCTTCCATTTCGGCGTCAGAAGTAATGGTGAATTCGCTCTGCGTCATATCGTCGAAAATAGAGGGTTCAACAGGTTCAGCCTGGGTGATGATGTTATCGTAAATCATCGCCGGGACCGGAAGCTCGGTGCTTTCTCCGAAATACCATTTGCTCGTATCGGTCATGGTGACGTTCGACGCCGTCATTGCCTTGACCTCATCAAGCGTTTTGGAAGTAACGTTGGAGGAAGTCAATCTTGCCGTATTGCTGGGGTAGCCGAACCAGCCCGCCGGTTGACCGCCGGTATAGCTGGGGACATAGTAGCAGTTGGTAATTTGGAACTTCGGGTCAACACCTTCGTTGGTGGAGATTTCCGAAATGATATAGCCCGCATTGGTGGTGCCGGATTTGTTCGGGCTCCAAATCGTTCCTGCAAAGATAGTGTCCTTAATGCAACCGGTAACTCTTGCATTGTTTTTGTAGCCGGTGCCCTTGATGAAACCGACGATACCGCCGTTATCATCGTAGGTGGAGCCGCTGCTGAACTTGAGCTTACCGGTGACCAGACAGTTGGTGATATTGATTTCACGGTTGCTGGGCAGCTCGCGCGTCCAACCAAAGATACCACCGTAGTCCTTTACGCCGGCGCCGGGAGACGCCATATCGCCGCTATACCAGCAACTGTCGATATTAACGGTTGTCTTCGTGCTGGTTGCATCAACCCAAGCGATGGAGCCCAGAATACCACCTGCACCCTGCATTAGCGAGTTGGAAGCGTCAAAGGATACAGAAGACCAAATGCCCGTGAAGTTTACGGTGACATTGGCGCCTGCCACACCGCGAACCGTTGCCGCAACGGTACCGCCGTCAGAGCCACCGTTTCCGCATTCGATCTGCCAAGTTACGCCGGTTTTACCGGTTAGCTTGAAATTGGTAATGTTGGTCGTCCCGCCAGCAACGGCACTGACGTTACCGAACAAACCAACGTTGCCGCCTACGGCACCGCCTTTGTTCTGATACAGACCGCTGATGGTATGCCCATTTCCGTTAAATGTGCCTCTAAACGGATAGGTACTTGTACCAATCGAAGTCCACTCTGCATCCGAAATGTCAATGTTGGCAGTCAGATTTACGGTTACACCGCTATCATACGTGCCGGCATTGACAGCCGTAGCGAGTTCTCTGAGGGCAGAACCGGTGCTGATGTTGAGTACGCTATCCGCCGTTACGGTTGCGGCAGGAACGATAACCAACATGGAGAGCACCATTGCCATCGTCAAAACAAAGCAAAGGATTCTTCTTTTCATGTTTTCCTCCTTTTTAGGGGCGTTGATTCCCCTATTTTTATAAAAAGGCAAAGTATCCCCTTTTATAGTTAATTATATTGTATAAAAAATTCTTGCAAATGTCAATACTTTTTTGGAAAATTGTGATAAGAAAATTCTAAATCGAATAAAAAAGTTCTCTTCTCATAGAAAAAAACAAATCCGCCGCATCCATACGGACACGGCGGATTTGCCTTTATTTTTTTGCAGGAAAGCCGGCTTATTTTGCTTCGGCTTCCTTGATTGCTGCCTGAGCGGCTGCCAGACGAGCGATCGGCACGCGGTAAGGCGAGCAGGAAACATAGTCCAAACCGATTTCATGGCAGAACTCGACCGATGTCGGGTCGCCGCCGTGCTCTCCGCAGATACCGCAGGAGAGGCCCGGACGAGCCTGACGGCCAAGGGTGACAGCCATCTTCATCAGTTTGCCAACGCCGACCTGGTCGAGTTTAGCAAACGGATCGTTCTCGTAGATCTTGGCGTCGTAGTAAGCGCCCAGGAACTTGCCGGCGTCGTCGCGGCTGAAACCAAAGGTCATTTGGGTGAGGTCATTGGTTCCGAAGCAGAAGAATTCGGCTTCTTTTGCAATTTCATCAGCGGTCAGAGCGGCGCGCGGAATTTCGATCATGGTGCCGACCTGGTATTTCAGGTTGCTCTTTGCAGCGGCGATTTCTTCGTCGGCAACTTTGACAACCACGTTCTTGACATACTTGAGCTCTTTGACTTCGCCAACCAGCGGGATCATGATTTCGGGCTCAACCTTCCAATCGGGATGTGCCTTCTTGGTGTTGATTGCGGCGCGAATGACGGCGCGGGTCTGCATTGCGGCAATTTCCGGATAGGTAACGGCAAGGCGGCATCCGCGATGGCCCATCATGGGGTTGAACTCATGCAGGCTTGCGATGATGGCTTTGATTTTCTCAACGGTCTTGCCCTGCGCTTTTGCGAGGAGAGCAATGTCTTCCTCGGTGGTGGGAACGAACTCATGGAGCGGAGGATCCAAGAAGCGGATGACAACCGGATAGCCTTCCAGAGCGTCATACAGTTTCTCGAAATCGCTCTGCTGCATAGGCAGAATCTTTGCCAGAGCCTCTTCTCTTTCCTCAACGGTGTCGGCGCAGATCATCTCGCGGAATGCGGCGATACGATCCGGCTCGAAGAACATATGTTCGGTGCGGCAAAGTCCAATACCCTCGGCACCCAGCTCACGGGCTTTCTTTGCATCGCGCGGGGTGTCGGCATTGGTGCGGACTTTGAGCTTGCGGTATTTATCAGCCCAAGCCATGATGCGGCCAAAGTTGCCGCCGATGGTGGCGTCAACGGTTGCGATGGCTTCGCCGTAAATGTTACCGGTGGAACCGTCGATGGAGATGACATCGCCTTCATGGAAGGTCTTGCCGGCGAGGGTGAACTTCTTGTTCTCCTCATCCATAATAATGTCGCCGCATCCGGAAACGCAGCAGGTGCCCATGCCGCGCGCAACAACGGCTGCATGAGAGGTCATACCGCCGCGAACGGTCAGGATGCCCTGTGCGGCTTTCATACCGGTAATATCTTCGGGAGAGGTCTCCAAACGGACGAGAACGACCTTCTTGCCGGCTTTCTTCCAAGCCTCGGCGTCATCGGCGGTGAAGACGATTTGTCCGCAAGCGGCTCCGGGAGAAGCGCCCAGACCACGGCCAAGCGGTTTTGCGGCTTTGAGAGCCTTTGCATCAAACTGCGGGTGCAGGAGCGTGTCCAGGTTGCGGGGATCGATCATCAGAACGGCTTCTTTCTCGGTTCTCATGCCCTCGTCAACGAGGTCGCATGCGATTTGGAGAGCTGCCTGAGCGGTTCTCTTACCATTGCGGCATTGGAGCATGTAGAGCTTGCCGTTTTCAACGGTGAACTCCATATCCTGCATGTCGCGGTAGCGGTTTTCCAGAATTCCGCAAACTTCCACAAACTGTGCGTAAGCTTCGGGGAATTGCTTTTCCATTTGTGCAATGGGCATAGGAGTGCGGACGCCTGCAACGACGTCTTCGCCCTGCGCGTTGACGAGGAACTCGCCCATCAGCTTCTTCTCGCCGGTTGCGGGATCACGAGTGAATGCAACGCCGGTGCCGGAATTGTTGTTCAGGTTACCGAACACCATGGGCATCACGTTGACGGCAGTGCCCCAGGAATAGGGGATGTCGTTGTCGCGGCGGTAAACGTTTGCGCGGGGGTTATCCCAAGAGCGGAAGACGGCGCGAATTGCTTCGTAGAGCTGTTCCTTCGGATCGCTCGGGAAATCTTTGCCCAGCTGCTTCTTGTATTCAGCCTTGAACTGTCCGGCAAGCTCTTTGAGGTCGGCGGCGGTCAGGTCAACGTCGAACTTGACGCCCTTCTTCTCTTTCATCTTGTCGATCAGCAGTTCAAAATACTTCTTGCCGACTTCCATAACGACGTCGGAGAACATTTGAATGAAACGTCTGTAAGAGTCGTAAACGAAACGCTCGAACGCGGGATCGGGGTTGCCCTTGATCATTGCGGCGACAACGTCGTCGTTCAGACCGAGGTTCAGAATGGTGTCCATCATGCCCGGCATGGATGCGCGCGCACCGGAACGAACCGAAACGAGCAGCGGGTTTTTGAGATCGCCGAACTTTTTGCCGTTGATCTCCTCCATTTTTTCAACGTTCTTCATGATTTCTGCCATGATGGAATCGTTGATGGTTCTGCCGTCCTCGTAATACTGCGTGCAAGCCTCGGTAGAAATGGTGAAGCCCTGGGGAACCGGAAGACCGATTTTGGTCATTTCCGCAAGGTTTGCGCCTTTGCCGCCCAGCAGGTTGCGCATGCTGGCATCGCCTTCGGTGAACAGATAGCAATACTTCTTTGCCATGTTTGGTAATCCTCCAAATTTTGTTTTTTCCGACACTGAACAACGCGCGGCACACAAAAAAGCCGTCCCACGGTTGTCCCATGTCACAGTTCGCCGAATATTATATCATATTTTTTCTTTTTTTTCCATAGTTTGCCGGCAGAATTTGTTCTAAAATTGTAAACATTTTGTGAACAAGGCGGAAATGGAATTTTCCATTTGACAAAAGCGGAAAAACATTGTATAATGTTTGTTAGAAAAACTACGCGCGGCGGATTCCTGCCCCCGAAAGACCGGGGCTGCGGAATCGGGCGCCTTTTCGCGTATTCGGAAACGATTGAACGCCGGGAAAGGATGGAGCAAAATGGCAAACATATTTGATTTGTTCCGCAAAATTGAAAAGAAAGAGCCTGCATCCGCTATGCCGATTACCTGTTTGGTCGTCGGACTGGGCAATACGGGCAAGCAATATGCCGGCACACGCCACAACGCCGGTTTTTTGGCGATTGACCACATTGCCGAATCGGTTGGCGCAAAAATCGACCGCGCAAAGTTTCATTCGCTTGTTGGCGAGGCTACCGTTGACGGTGTTCGCGTGCTTTTGATGAAGCCGCAAACGCTGATGAACGCCTCCGGCCTGGCGGTTGCCGAAGCCGCGGAGTTTTACAAAATTCCTGCAAAAAACATCATTGTCATTTCGGATGATATTTCCCTGCCGGTGGGGCATTTGCGCGTTCGCAAAAAAGGAAGCGCCGGCGGACACAACGGACTGAAAGATATTATCGCCTGCCTGGGGACCGAGGAGTTCCCCCGCATTCGTATCGGCATCGGCGAAAAGCCGCACCCCGACTACGACCTTGCCGACTGGGTGCTTTCCGAGTTTTCCGCGCAGGACCGCGCGCTTTTGGAAAAAGCGTTTCCGGTTGTGGAAAGCGGACTGAAAAAACTATTGGCTTGTGACGCGGACGGCGCTATGCAGATTTGCAACGCATTTCTGCCGGAGGACGCAAACGCATGAGCATTCTTTCCTCCTGCATTCGCCTGGACCCCGAATATGCCCAGCTTTTGGAAACGGTGCGCCGGGATTTTCGCCAAAATCCTTTGCCAATCGTTGTTTCCGGGCTGTGCGACGGCGCTTCGGACGCGCTTTTGATCTCCCTTTTGGAAGACACGCGCAAAAATCGGAGCGGTGCCGCTTTGGTCATTTGCTCCGAAGAAAAAGAGTGCGTTCGTTTATGCTCCGTTCTGGAGCGGTTTGATATTCGCGCCGGGTTTTATATGGCGCGCGATTTGACTTTCCACTTTATGACTGCCTCTCACGAATACGAACATGAGCGGTTGAAGGTGCTTTCTGGTCTTTTGGGCGGGGATTACGATGTGATTCTGACCACGCCGGACGCCGCTATGGGCTATACCATTCCGCCAAAACGTCTTTCCGACTCCACCATTTCCGTTGACGAAACCACCCGACTGGATCCGCAATCGCTCTCCCGCAGTTTGACCGACGCGGGATTTGTCCGGGTGGATTTGGTGGATAGTCCCGGGCAGTTTGCCGTGCGCGGCGGAATTGTGGACATCTTCCCTCCTTACGGAATTTTTACCGACCGGGACGGCGGCGAATTGCGCGGCGCATACGCTTTGCGCATAGAACTTTTCGGCGATGAAATTGACCGCATGGGCATTTTTGAGCCGGACAATCAGCGCATGACCCAATCCGTTGTGCGCGCCGGTTTTCAGCCCGCGCGCGAGCTTCTTTGCGACAAACCCGTTCTGGAGCGCCTGAAAAAAGCGGTTGCCGAGCAAATCAAGTCTGCCGGAAAAGAAGAAACGCGCAAAGAGCTCAAACGTGAAGCGGCGGCGATTGACGCCGCTTTGCAGGGGAGCGCGGAGCTTCCCTTTTTGGACAAATATCTCTCGCTGATCTACCCGGAAAAAGCGACTTTGACCGATTATTTCCCGGATTGCTCCCTGATTTTGATGATTGGAACCAACGCCGTCCGCCAGCGCGCAAAGGGATTTGAAGCGCACCTGGGCGAGATCATTGCAGAACTTTCGGAAAGTGAATCTCTTTCCACTCCTTGCGCGGATTATGCAAAATCGGTTTCCGACCTGGAACGTTTTTTTGACAAGAACGCAACCCTTCACCTGGACTCTATTTCTTATAATTTGACCGACCGGAAGCTTGCCGGTCTTTTCGGTTTCCGCACGCGCCACACCGCCGCCTACTCCGGCAACGAAACGCTGTTTTTGGAGGATTTGGACGGACTGATCCGCGGCGGATACCGCTGCCTGGTCCTTGCCGAAAACCAAATTGCCGAATCCCGATTGAAAGAGCGGCTGGAAGCCGCCGGAGTTTCGGTTTTCCCGGAGCCGCAAACGCCCGAAGAACTGCCAGCCGGGACGGTTTGCGTGATCAACCGCAACGATCTTTCGGGGTTTGAACTGCTTGTTCCCCGTTTTGCCGTTCTTTCCACCGGTTCGGACATTCGTCCGCTTTCGCGCGGAGCGAGCGGAAAATCGGCAATGACGCGCAGGAAAAGAAAAGACACCAAAAGTATTCTCTCCTTTGCCGAGCTGGAAACGGGCGATTACGTGGTGCACGAAAAATACGGTATTGGGCAATACACCGGCATTGAAACGCTGACGGTGGACGGCGTAACCCACGATTATATCGGCATTCGATATGCCGGAAGCGACCGCCTGTTCCTTCCCGTGGAGCAATTGGACCGCGTTTCCAAATACATTGGAGCGCACGCCGACGACGGGCTTTTGAAGCTTTCCAAAATGGGAGGCGAAAGCTGGCAAAAATCCAAGCAACGCGCAAAATCGGCGGTGAAAGATATGGCAAAAGATTTGATTCGTCTTTATGCCGAACGCATGCGCCGCCCCGGCTTTGCTTTTCCTGCCGACGACAAATACCAAAAGGCCTTTGAAGAGGCGTTTGAATACACCAAAACCGAAAGCCAGGAAACCGCGTCCAACGAAATCAAATCGGATATGATGCGCGCCGTTCCCATGGATCGTCTTCTTTGCGGAGACGTGGGATACGGAAAAACCGAGGTTGCCCTGCGCGCCGCCTACAAAGCCGTTTTGGGCGGAAAACAGGTCGCCGTTCTGGTTCCAACTACCCTGCTTGCCCTGCAACATTACCAAACCATGATCAGCCGGATGCGCAGTTTTGCCGTGAACGTGGAAATGCTTTCGCGCTTCCGCACGCCAAAACAGCAAGCGGACGCTTTGCGCAGACTTGCGCGCGGAGAAATTGACATTCTGGTCGGCACGCACCGGTTGCTTTCAAAGGATGTCAAATTCCACGATCTCGGTTTGCTGATTGTAGATGAGGAGCAAAGATTCGGCGTTGCGCAAAAAGAAAAGCTGAAACAGCTTGCAACGGGAATTGACGTGCTCTCCCTTTCGGCAACTCCCATTCCGCGCACGCTGAATATGGCAATGGGCGGCATTCGGGATATTTCCATTTTGGATGAAGCTCCCATTGATCGCCTGCCGGTTCAAACCTACGTTTTAGAGGAAGACCCCCTGATTTTAGAGGAAGCCATGCGGCGCGAACTGCGGCGTGGCGGACAAATCTTCTATTTGCACAACGACGTGGAAACCATCTATTCGGTTGCCGCAAAGATCCGGGAAATGATTCCGGAAGCGCGCATCAGCGTCGGGCACGGAAAGATGGACAAAGATGAGCTGGAAAAAATTTGGGAAGAAATGCTTGCCGGAAAAATTGATATTCTGGTTTGCACCACCATTATTGAAACCGGCGTGGACGTTCCCAACGCCAACACGCTGATTGTTTCCAATTCCCACCGCCTGGGGCTTTCCCAACTGCACCAAATCCGCGGTCGCGTTGGGCGTTCCTCCCGCCGGGCATACGCATATTTCACCTACCCGCCCTACCGCGCTTTAACCGATATTGCGCGAAAACGGCTGGAAGCCGTCCGCGAATACGCCGAGTTTGGCGCCGGGTTCAAAATTGCCTTGCGCGATCTGGAAATCCGCGGCGCAGGAAACCTTTTGGGTGCCGAGCAACACGGGCACCTGGACGCGATTGGCTATGACCTTTATATCAAGCTGCTCAACCGCGCCGTCCTGGAAGAGCGCGGCGAATTGAGCGCGCCGGAAGCCGAATGCACCGTCAGCTTGAATTTTGACGCGTTTTTGCCCGAAAAATATATTCCCTATCCCGCGCAACGCATGGCGCTCTACAAAAAAATCGCCCTGATTGCAACCGAGGAAGATCAGCGCGATATGATTGACGAGCTTTGCGACCGTTACGGCGAATTGCCGGCACCGACCCGGAATCTTTTGAAGATCGCCCGCATTCACAGCACCGCAACCGCGGCAAACATGGCGTCCATTCGCCAAACGGGAAATGAAATTCACCTGTTCCCACGCGAGATGGACATTGCAAGATGGTCGGAAGTGACCGACCGTTTCAGCGGAAAATTGCGCATGCTCGTTTCGGTTGAGGCGCACCTGTGCTTGAAAATTGCAAAAAAAGAGACTGCACTTGACTTATTGCAGGAATGTTTGGACCTTTACCGTTCTGCCAAACCGACAGATGCGGAATCCCGATAAAACAGGAAAAAGAAAGGATTCGATTTTATGAAATTTCAGGCTGTCAAATTGCGCGTATTTGCTTTCTTGCTCGCGCTTTTGTTGCTGTTTCCGCTTGCCGCATGTGCCGGAAAACAAGGAAAAGCGTTGTTGACTTTGGACGCGGAAGGAGTGAAAGTAACCTTCTCGGTCAACCATTATCGGTTTTTGCTTTCACGTTTGCGCGGCAATTTTGTGCGGCAAGGCATTGCAAATTCCGCCGGAAGCGCCGACCAAGCCGCTTTTTGGAATATGCAGGGCTATTTTGACGGAAGCGACACGCTGAAAACTTGGGATTCCTACTATTGCGAACAGGTTTTGGAAAACTGCAAGGTTTATTTGTTCGGGCTTTGGATTTTTGAGAAAAACAAACTATCTCTTTCCGATGCCGCCCGCTCCGCCATAGAAGAGGAATTGAACGACATTCTGACCTATCAAGCAGACGGCTCAAAAACAAAGTTGAACTCCATTCTTGCAAACTACGGCGTGAATTACAATTTGCTGAAATCGTTTTATGAAACGGAAGCAAAAGTCGAAGCCGCCATGCAGTTTTTATATGGAGAAAACGCATCCCTCTTGGACGCAACAGTCAAGGACCCCTATTTGAACGAGCATTACTTCCGCTATAAGCGCATCCTGTTCCCCTTTACAGAAGACGAAAACGTCACCCCGACGGAAGACCAAAAAGCGCAGATCCGCACGCAAGCCGACAACCTGCTTGCCAAATTGCAGGGCAAGACCGAGGCTGAATTTGAAACCGTTATGGCAGAGAAAAACGAAGGAGACGAATATACCGACGGCTACTATATTCCCAAAGACGAATCAGCTGCAAACTCAACGGAACAAGCATCTTTCATTTCAACAATCAGCCAAAAATTGAGCACGATGGAAGTTGGCGAAGTTGCCCTTTTGGAGCTTTCGGACGGAATTCAAATCCTGCGAAAATACGAACCCACATCCGGCGCGTATGATTTGGATGTCAACGCGGTATGGTTTGAATCGTTTGCCAAAAATTTGATGGCGGAGCTCTTCCAAAAAGAATACAAATCCATGGCGGACAAATTTGCGGTTGACGAGGCCGTGCTTGCGGAAGCTCCGAAGATCAAAGAAACCGAAGCGAACTATTATTTTTGATTTTCTTTTTGAAAAAGGGTTGACACCAAAGAAAAACAGTGCTATAATCTCAATCGTAAAAACCGCATAATCGGGGGTGCTGCCAAAAGCGGCTGAGACGGCGAAAGCCGAACCCATGAACCTGATACGGATAATGCCGGCGTAGGAAGATTTTGAAACGGAACACCGTTCCGAACATTTGACCGCGCGACGATTCGTGCGGTCAAATTTTTTCTTTTGAAAGGAGGTCATTTTATGACCCAAACAAACATCCGCCTTGAAAAAAGCCGCAAGCTGGTGGAATGCGCGCTTTTGATTGCCATTGCAACCATTTTGAGCATGATTAAGATTGCGCAAATGCCCGCCGGCGGCTCGGTGACCATTGCCTCGATGCTCCCTTTGATTCTGATTGCCTACCGCCACGGTCTTGGCTGGGGCTTGGGCTCCGGATTCGTTTACGGCATTGTTCAGCAGTTGCTGGGGCTGAAAAATCTTTCCTATGTGACCACCTGGCAATCGGTTATTGCGGTGATCCTTTTGGATTATCTGATTGCTTTTCTGGTACTCGGGTTTGGCGGCGTTTTCCGTAAGGCCTTCCGCAAGCAAAACATTGCCATTGCTGTTGGCGCGCTGCTTGCCGCGCTTTTACGCTATCTTTGCCACGTCATTTCCGGCGCAACCGTTTGGGCGGGGCTTTCCATTCCCACCGGCGCGGCGCTCTCCTACTCGCTGATCTACAACGCAACTTATATGTTGCCCGAAACGATCATTCTCGTCATCGTTGCCTTTTACCTTGCTTCGCTGATTGATTTCCGTACGGAAAAGCCCGTGCGCATGAGCGCCGCCGAATCGAAGATTTCCGCCGCGGCGGATCTGACCACCGTTTTTGCCGGGATTGTTGCCATTGGTGCGCTTGTATTTGACATTGCAACGATTTTCCTGCACCTGCAAAATGACGACGGCAAATTTGATTGGAGCGGGCTTGCCGTGACAGGGCCTTTTGTAAAGAGTTTTTGGCTTTCGGTGATTGTAGTGACTGCCGTTGCCTTCATTGTGGTTTTGACCTTGATTCTGATTCGGAAATTTGCCGGCAAAAAGGAAAACAGCGGCACAAACGCTTGACAAATTGAATCGTTTGCATTATAATGACATTCGGGTTGGCTGAACGGTCGCGCGGTATGGTGCCGTAAGGTATTACCGTGAGGAAAGTCCGGGCTTCACAGGACAAGGATAACGGATAACGTCCGCCGTGGGTAACCACCGGGAAAGTGCAACAGAAATAAACCGCCGCGCAATGCGGTAAGGCTGGAAAGGTGAGGTAAGAGCTCACCAGTTCCTATGGCAACATAGGTCCACTGTAAACCCTATCCGAAGCAACACCCCAAGGAGTGCTTTGTCCGGCATTTGCTCCGGGGTGGCACGGGGAGAAGATCCCTGAAGCGTTTCCGGTAACGGGACGCGCAGATTGATGACCGTTCCCGACAGAACCCGGCTTACAGGTCAACCCGATAAAAAAGGAATCTTTTTGGGATTCCTTTTTTGCTTTTTCTATTTACTTTTTTCTTCTTTCGTGTTATACTGGTGTTGAAATTTCGGAAAGGAGCGAATTTTATGGGTTGCGAAGGATACACCTCTCTTGCACCGGTTTATGAGCGGCTGGGCGAACAGATTGACTATGCGGCATGGGCGGATTTTATTGAAAATTGCTTTGATCAATACCTGCCAAAGCGCCCTTCCCTTGTCCTTGATCTTGCCTGCGGAACCGGGCGCATGACGCGCGAACTTGCCGGGCGCGGCTATGATATGATTGGTGTGGACGGTAGCGCCGAAATGCTGTCGGAAGCCTGCCAAAAAGAGCGCGGCGGCATTCTCTACCTTTTGCAGGATATGCGCTCCTTTGAGCTTTACGGAACGGTTGGCGCGGTGACCTGCTGTCTTGACAGCGTGAACTATTTGCTGACCGAAAAAGACTTGCAAACCTGTTTTTCGCTGGTTCACAACTACCTTGACCCAGGCGGGCTTTTCCTGTTTGATGTGAACACGCCCTACAAATTTGCCCATATTTACGGTCAAAACGCCTATATTTTGGAGGACACTTTGGGCAAAGGCAAAAACGCCCGGAACATTTACTGCGGCTGGCAAAACTGCTTTGACGAGGCGACCGGGATTTGCGATTTTGACCTTTCGCTGTTTGAGGAGCAACCGGACGGCTCCTATCTTCGGACGGCGGAACACCAGCAAGAGCGTTGCTACCCGATGGAAACGCTGAAAGCGGTCCTGGGAAAGACCGGATTTGAGATTTTGGGCGAATTTGCCGACTTCAAATTTTCCGCTCCTGAAAAAACGACCGAGCGCTGGTATTTTGCCGCGCGCGCCATCAAGCCCTGAAAGGAAGAATTATGAAACCAGTTTCCACCATTCTGCGCGCCATGACGTCCGACGGTAGCGCGCGCATTCACGTGATTGATTCCACAGCCATTGTGAATCAGGCAATCCAATACCACCACACCACCCCGACCGCTTCGGCAACGCTGGGGCGGCTTTTGACCGCGACCTCGATGATGGGCTGTATGCTGGGCGAAAAGACCGACAGCATTACCGTAACGCTGGGCGGCGACGGCCCCGCCGGGCGGGTGATTGCCGTTTCAGACTACCTTGGCAATGTGCGCGGATACATTCAAAATCCGGCGGTGGATCTTCCCCTGAAATCCAACGGCAAGCTGGATGTTGGCGGTGCTGTTGGCAAGGGGCTTTTGACCATCATTCGCGATACCGGCGGCGAAGAGCCCTACAACGGCTCAATTCCGCTTGTTTCGGGCGAGATCGCCGAGGATATTGCCGCCTATTTTGCGCAAAGCGAGCAGGTTCCCACCGTTTGCGCGCTGGGCGTTCTGATTGATACCGACGGCACCTGCCGCGCAGCTGGTGGCTTGATCTTGCAGTTGCTCCCCTTTCCCGATCCCAAGGTGATCGACCTTGTGGAACGCAATGCAAAAGAACTTTCCAACATTTCTCGCCTGTTTGACGAGGGGAAATCATTGGAAGACATTGCAAACATTGCTTTGCGCGACATTCCCTTTGAAGTTTTTGACGAATTGGACGTTGCCTATCGCTGCAATTGCAGTCGGGAGCGGACGACGCGCGCGCTGATTACGCTTGGCAAAGCCGAGCTCCTCAAAATGCTTGCCGAGCAGGTCAAAGAGGGCAAGCCGGAGCGGTTGGAAGTGAACTGCCGGTTCTGTGACAAGAAGCAATACTACACCCGCGCAGATATTGAAAAAATGTTTTGACTTCTCTGCAAAAATTTTTCTTTTTTCGTGCTAAAAAAAGATGAAAAATTCTCCAAAAGGGGTTGACAAAGCCCCTGCTTTATGTTAGAATATATGAGCACGAAAAAATGCGGCGTTAGCTCAGCTGGATAGAGTGTTTGGCTACGAACCAAAAGGTCGGGGGTTCGAATCCCTTACGCCGCGCCACAAAAAAAGCAGCCTTCTGGCTGCTTTTTTTGAACGATGTGTTCCGCTTTGCGGAACGTGATGAGTTTCGCCAAAGTCGAAACGTGATGCGTCCTTCGGACGTGATGTGCGCTTCGCGCGTGAAAAAGGAACACATCGCATCACTGCGACCGTAGGGAGCAACATCACTTTTGCCGCAAGGCAAATACATCACTTGCGCCTGCGGCGCAAACATCACAAAAAAAGAGGTTTCTTTATGTCCGAATCAAAATTGCGCGATTTTTCCATGAATTTTTCCGTTCGAATTATCAATCTTGTTAAAGATCTGAAAGCAAAACATGAATCTGTCATTGCCAATCAAATCGGGCGTTCCGGCACTTCAATTGGTGCAAACATTTACGAAGCAAACTATGCTCAGGGCAAGAAAGACTTTATTTCAAAACTTGAAATTGCTTTGAAAGAGGCAAGCGAAACCAATTATTGGCTGGAATTGCTGTATCGCACAAACTACATTGACGAAGCATTATATCAATCTCTAAATGAACAATGCGCCTCAATTCGTGTGATGTTGGTGGCTTCCTGCAAAACGGTTAAAAAGAACATGAACGAAGGATGAGACAATTAGAAGGCTTACATCCAACAAGTTTTATATTTACTGAGATTTTGCCAAAACAATGCCAAAAAATGACCGGGGCTTGGAAATTTCCAAGCCCCGGTTTTTGGGTTTTGCAATTTGGAATTATTCTTTCTCGGTGTGGAGGAACTTATACAGGAAGGCTGCACAAGCTGCGCCTGCGAGAGGAGCAACGATGAACATCCAAACCTGCGCCAAAGCGGTGGTCGTGCCGTTGTAGATCAGAGCCGAGAAAGCGGTTGCAATGCTACGAGCGGGGTTGACCGAAGTGCCGGTCAACGGAATGCCAATCAGGTGAACAAGGGTCAGCGTCAAGCCGATGATGATGCCGGCTTTCTTGCTGGTTCCGGCCTTCTCGTCGGTCACGTTGAGAATGACATAGACGAAAATGCAGGTCAGAATAATCTCGGTAAGGAGAGCGCCGATGATGCCGCCGGCAGTCATTGCGCCACCGACAGGGCCGTTGCAAGCGTCGCCAAGAGGAGTAACTTTACCCATCTTGAAGATGCCGAACACGAGAACTGCACCGAGGAAGCCGCCAGCTACCTGGCTACAAACATACACGCCGAACTCTTTGAGAGTCATGCGTTTGGTCAGCAGGCAACCCAGCGAAACGGCAGGGTTGATATGGCAACCGCTGATGCGGCCGATGGAATAAGCCATTGCAACAATGACCAAACCAAAGGTAAGAGCAGTAGCAACAAGGCTACCACCGGTGAAACCCGCTACGCCGCAAGCGGCGAAAACGAGGACGAACGTGCCAATGCACTCGGCAATGGCTTTTTTGAGTAGAGCGTTCATTTTTTCTTTCCTCCAAGAAAATTTTTTTATGATTACCGTTCCCGCCGGTGTTCCCAACGGGAACGATAATATATAATGTTGTTGCGTCAGCTTTTATCTGTAGCTGACATTGATTGTGCC
>CAMOLD010000015.1 GCA_946618395.1 uncultured Clostridia bacterium | reverse complement strand
AAAATTTAGAATAAGACTAAATTCTACTCTATTCTTTTTGATTCTTCAAAATTCGCTCTGCCGAGGAGATCAAGCGCTCCCGGAGCCATTCCGGCTCCACAATGCGAAAGTCGGCTTGCAGGGCAATCAGCGAGCCGAGAAACTTCTCGGTGCTATGGAATTCGCAAACGAACTGTCCTTTCCCAAGCCGCTCGGTAATGTAGGGAGTCAATTCCATAATGGCAAGCCGGTCGGAAAGTTCCAGCGTTGCGGTGTAGGGAATTTGCATTTGAATAATGGATTCCGACGCGGCAAGCTCTTCGGCGTTTTGAACGTCGGCAATTCCGGGCAAATAAACGTCGTCATTGTCCGATGTCAACAAAAGCGGGAGCTGAAACGGCGCGGAATAGTAAAATCCGCGGCGCGCGGCGTCGTATTCAATCGGCGCGCCCATTTTCTTTTTCAAAAAATCAATGTCCCGTTGCGCCTGCCGCGGGGAGATGCGAAACCGCTCGGCAAGCCGCCGCGCGTTCGGGTAACTGCCGTTGACCAGCCGCTTATGGAGCCATTGAATGCGTGTGTTGGCGTTCATTCTCCGTCTTCCTCGCTTTCGCTTTCTTCATCGGCACACGCGCCGTCAGGGGTGGGCGTTTCTTCTTTACAGAACAGCATTTCCGCCAGCCGCAGGCAAGCGGTCAAGCCGAATCCAAGTAGCAGCGGCGCCGCGGTCAGATAGGCGGTTCCGGGTCCTTTTTTTGCAAACAACAGGTAAAAATCCGCAATTCCCGCGCAGGTGCAAAGGGAAAGGCAGAAAATCGTCAAAGCTGGCACCAAAAGCCGGTCAAAGCGCCCCATCAGCACCCGGCATTCTGCCGTTGCAAAGAGCATTGCGGAAAGAAACGCCATTTGCAAAAGGATTTTTGTCGGCGCGTTCATTTCCACCGTCATATCAAAGTAGAATGTGGCGTTGTAGATAATGGTTGCGGCAATGACAGCGAATCCCCCAAAAAGGAGGTAGTTGCCGTAACGCTTGGCAAGCGGCGAAGCACCAAGGGCAAAGAACGCGGCCGCAAGCAAAGTGAAGATGCCAAGTAGCGCTTGCCCGGCAATCAACAGCCAAACGGCGCTTGCAAGCGCGCCCAGTGCGGCGGGCAACAGGGCAAACGAGGGAACGCGGGGCGAAGCCAGGCTGTCCGGTTCTTTTTTTGCAAAAATCGCGCCGGCAATTCCGCAGGCGATCGAAAGCGCAAGCAGGATTGCCGCAATCACCGGCAGGGGTTTGGCGGAAAAATAATGCGAGACCGTCGGGTCAAAGGCCGTGCCGTAGGCAATCAACAAAAGCAAAGTCCCGATCCATGCCAAAACAGGGGAGATCAGGAAGAGAATACGGGATCGTTTCATAAAAAAACATTCCTTTTTTTGTCTTTTTCATTCTTTCCTTATTATATCACAGCCAAAAGGCGAAAAAATGAACAAATTGTGACAATTTCAAATTTGTTCAAGATTTCTTCATACTTTTGTGCTATAATAAGAAACGCACGGACACGTGTATAAGAGAAAACAAGCCGAAAAGCCGATTTTTTCCAAAAAGAACCAGATTTTCGCAGGATGTTCCCCCATTTCAGGATGAATTTTCCTCGTTTTGCCCTGATTTTTATATATATTGCATAAAAGAACTGAAAAATATAGCAAAAAGTTCTACGAATCTTCCAACTTGAAATTATTGACAAATTCTGCTTCTTCTGTTATAATAGTAAAGCTTGATATGCGATGAAGCGAGAGGTTGCTTTCGGGGGACGCTCCGAAAGGGAATTTTCGCAGAGTATGTCCGTTAACCGGGCGAAAAGGTATGCACTGAGACACTCCAAAACGGCGCAAACGTGCGGCGAAGCTCTCTGATGTTTCTTTTGGTTCTCCCCGGAATTTGCCCTGGCAGATGCTGATGCCGGAGCAAACTCCGTATTTTTCAGGGGAAGAAAGAAACGCACGGAACAGTGTTGAAGGAAATGCCGACCTTGCCAAACACGCGGTTCGCGGCAGTTCATTTCCTTTTATATATAAAGGGGCTTCCGCGGCAAGCGAAATCTGATAAGGAGGCAAAACAAAATGGCAATCAAAGAGAAGATCAGAGTCAGACTCAAAAGCTACGACCACGTTCTGATTGACACTGCGGCCAAAAAGATTGTTGAGGTTGCACAGCGCAACGGCGCCGAGTATTCGGGCCCCATTCCGCTGCCCACCGAGCGCGAGATCATCACGATCCTTCGTTCCGTTCACGTCAACAAGGATAGCCGCGAGCAGTTTGAATATCGCACGCACAAGAGACTGATCGACATCATCAAACCCTCGCAAAAGGTTGTTGATGCACTGATGAACGTAGAACTTCCCGCCGGCGTTGAGATTGAAGTGAAACTGTAAAAAGGTTTCCCATCAAGCAACTTCAACCGCAACAATAGGCGGCACAAAGACAACAGTCGAGCCCCGCGCAAACCCCGCGGGACGATCGGCAACTTTGTAAGTCATGTTGGCGCGCAAGCGTCAACCAATAATTTACAGGAGGAAAGAAAATGAAAAAGGGTATTATCGGTAAGAAACTCGGTATGACGCAGATCTTTGATGAAAAAGGCAACGTCATTCCGGTAACGGTTATCGAAGCCGGCCCGTGCGTAGTCGCACAGAAAAAGACCGTCGAGAACGACGGTTACAACGCGCTTCAACTCGGATTCGAGGAAGTGAAAGAGAAGCACGTAACCAAAGCAGAAAAGGGACATTTTGCCGCTGCAGGCGTCCCCATGAAAAAGCACCTCAAAGAGTTCCGCTTGGAAGATTGCTCCGCTAACGTCGGCGATCTGATCACGGTCGATACCTTCGCTGCCGGCGAAAAGGTCGATGTAACCGGTTTGACCAAAGGTCGCGGATTTACCGGCGCTGTCAAGCGTTGGAACAACCACATGCTCTGCGCCACTCACGGCGTAGGCCCCATTCACCGTCAGGTTGGTTCCATGGGTGCAAACTCCACGCCTTCTCGTGTTTACAAAAACAAGAAGATGGCGGGACAATACGGTAACGAACAGGTAACAATCCTCAACCTTCAGGTTGTTAAGATTGATGCCGAAAAGAACCTGATCGCGGTTAAGGGCGCGATTCCCGGTGCCAAAAACGGGATCGTCTTCATCCGTGATTCCGTGAAAGCCTGATCGGAAGGAGGAAAACAACAATGCCAGTCGTAAAAATCGTAAACATGTCCGGCGAGGCAGTCGATGAGCTGATGCTGAATGATAAAATCTTCGGCGCAGATGTCAACAGTGCTGTTCTCCATGCCGCGGTCAGAGCTTATCTGATGAACCAAAGACAAGGAACCCAATCCACGCTCACCCGCACCGAGGTTTCCGGCGGCGGTAAGAAACCGTGGAGACAAAAGGGAACCGGCAGAGCCCGTCAGGGTTCCACCCGTTCTCCCCAGTGGACGCACGGCGGCGTCGCTCTTGGTCCCAAGCCCAGAGATTACCGCCTGTCCCTGAACAAGAAGGTCCGCAAGATCGCGCTGTTCAGCGCCCTTTCGGATAAAGTTGCAAACGGCGATCTCGTCGTCATCGACAGCTTGAAAGTGGAAGGCAAGCCCTCCACCAAAACAATGGTTACCATGTTCAAAGCCCTCGGCTTTGAGGAAACCTACACCAAAACCTACAAAACCATTGCGGTCAAGGACGGTCAGGTGGAGCATGGAACCGAAACGCGTGAAGCGACCAGAGCCCTTAGCACCCTGGTTGTGCTTGACAGCAACGATAAGAACGTGATCAGAAGCTGCAACAACATTCAAAAGGTCGAAACCACCCAGGTCGGCACCCTCAACGTTTACGAGGTGCTCAAAGCCCGCAAGGTCGTCCTTACGGTTGATGCGGTGAAGAAACTTGAGGAGGTGTATGCGTGATGAAATTCGCTCAGGATATTATCATCAGACCGATCATCACCGAAGCGGCAATGGATCTTCTGCCCAAGAAGACCTATGTGTTTGAAGTTGCCAAGGACGCAACCAAACCCGAAATTGCCAAAGCGGTTGAGGAAGTCTTCGCATCCAACAAAATCAAGGTTGCAAGCGTTCGCACCATCAACATGAAGAAAAAGCCGAAAAGACTCGGCGTTCATTCGGGATATACGTCTGCTTGGAAGAAAGCAATCGTTACATTGACTCCCGATTCGGGCGAGATCGAGTTCTTCGAAGGCTTGAACTAATGTAGGAGGGAATCGAAATGCCTACGGTAAAGTATAATCCAACAACTCCCGCAAGACGGAACATGAGCGTTCCTTCCTTTGAGGAGATTACCAAATTCTCTCCGGAGAAAAGTTTGATCGTTATTAAAAAGAAGCATTCCGGGCGCAACAGCTACGGGCGCATCACCGTTCGTCATCGCGGCGGCGGAAATAAGATCAAATATCGTATCATCGACTTCAAACGTCAGAACACCAATGCAAACACGGTTCTCGGCATTGAATACGACCCCAACAGAACCGCTTATATCGCTCTGCTTCAGGATACTGAAGGCAACAAGAGCTATGTAATCGCTCCCGAAGGTCTGAAGACCGGCGATGTGATTTACTCCGGCCCCGAAGCCGATATCAAACCCGGCAACACGCTGCCAATCGCCAATATTCCGGTCGGTACCATTATCAACAACATCGAGATCTATCCCGGCAAGGGCGCGCAGCTCGTTCGCTCCGCCGGCGCTATGGCGCAGTTGATCTCCAAAGAGGACAACGGCATGGCGCAGATCCGTCTTCCTTCCGGGGAAGTTCGTTTCATCCGTCTGGATTGCAAAGCAACCATCGGTCAGATCGGCAACGTCGAGCATGACACGGTCAAGGTTGGTAAAGCTGGTAAAACCAGACACAAGGGCTTCCGTCCCACCGTCCGCGGTTCGGTTATGAACCCCTGCGATCACCCGCACGGTGGTGGTGAGGGCAAGTCCCCGATCGGTCACCCCGGCCCTGTAACTCCTTGGGGCAAGCCTGCTCTGGGCTATAAGACCAGAAACAAGAAGGCTCGCACCAACAAGTTCATCGTCAAACGTAGAAATGCGAAATAAGGAGGGAATGTAAAATGAGCAGAAGCAGTAAAAAAGCGCCTTATGTTGAAGAAAAACTCTTCACTCGCATTGAAGCGATGAATGCCAACGGCGAAAAGAAGGTCCTGAAGACCTGGTCCCGCGCGTCCACCATCTTCCCCGAATTTGTAGGACACACCATTGCCGTTCACGACGGCAAAAAGCACATCCCGGTGTATATCACCGAGGATATGGTCGGCCACAAGCTCGGCGAATTTGCACCCACGCGCACCTTCAAGGGTCATGCAGGTTCCAAGACATCCAACAACGGTAAGTAATTGTAAAGGGAGGTTCATTTCAACATGGAAGCAAAAGCATATTTGAAATATGCAAGAATTTCCCCGCGCAAGGTTCAGGTCGTGCTTGACCTCATCCGTGGCAAAGATGTCGCCGCCGCTATGGGAATTCTGAAAAACAAACCGAGAGCCGCTTCGGAACTTTTGATCAAACTGTTGAACAGCGCGATCGCAAATGCGGAAAACAATTTCCAAATGGATGCGTCTAAATTGTATATCTCCGAGTGCTTCGTCACCGCCGGCCCGACCCTCAAACGGATCATGCCGCGCGCAAAGGGAAGCGCCGACCGCATCCTGAAAAGAACCAGCCATGTTACCATGGCGGTTAAAGAGAGAGACTGAAAGGAGGAAACAAGAGAATGGGACAGAAAGTAAATCCCCACGGTTTGCGCGTGGGCGTGATTAAAAACTGGGATTCGAGATGGTTCGCAAAAGATGAAGTCTTCGGCGATACCCTTGTTTCCGACTATAACGTCAGAAAGTATCTCAAAACAACTCTTTACGATGCGGGCATCTCCAAAATCGAGATCGAACGCGACGGACACAGAGTTCGCGTTTTCGTGAACTGCGCAAAGCCGGGCATGGTCATCGGCCGCGGCGGCTCCGAAATCGAAAAATATCGTCAACAGCTGGAAAAAATGGTTGGTATGCCGGTCGCACTCAACGTTGTTGAGATCCGTCAGCCCGATCTGGACGCTCAGCTGGTTGCCGAGAACATTGCAAAACAGATCGAGAACCGCGTTGCGTTCCGCCGCGCTATGAAAATGGCAATCCGGAACACCATGCGCCTTGGCGCACGCGGAATCAAGGTCAACTGCGGCGGCCGTCTGGCAGGTGCCGACATCGCAAGAAGCGAGCACTACCATGAAGGAACCATTCCGCTGCAAACCCTGCGCGCCGACATTGAATACGGTTTTGCGGAAGCAAACACCACCTATGGCAAAATCGGCGTTAAGGTTTGGATCTACAAGGGCGAAATTCTGAACGAGGTCAACAGACCCGGCAGCCCCAGAAGAGATCGCAGAGACGATCGTCGCGGTGGAGATCGCCGTGACAATCGCGGCCCCAGAGGAGATCGCCGTGACGGCGGCCGCCGCGAGGGTCAAAGAACCGGAGCTCCCCGCCGCGAGGGCGGAGAACGCCGCGAAAGAACTCCGAAAGAAGGAGGCGCAAAGTAAGTTATGTTAATGCCGAAAAGAGTAAAATTCCGTCGCGTTCAGCGCGGCAGAATGAAGGGCAAAGCCTCCCGTGGAACCACCATCAGCAACGGTTCGTTCGGACTGGCGGCATTGGAGCCCGCATGGATTACCAGCAACCAAATTGAAGCAGCCCGTATCGCAATGACGCGTTATATCCGCCGTGGCGGTCAGGTCTGGATCAAGATTTTCCCGGATAAACCCATTACCGAAAAGCCGGCTGAAACCCGTATGGGTTCCGGTAAAGGCTCGCCCGAATACTGGGTGGCGGTTGTCAAACCGGGTAGAATCCTGTTTGAGATGGACGGCGTTTCCGAAGAGGTTGCAAAGGAAGCAATGCGTCTTGCAGGGCATAAACTTCCCATCAAGACCAAGTTTGTTACCAAAACGTCCGAAGTAAAGGAGGGTTAAGCCGATGAAAGCAGCAGAACTTAGAAAAATGTCTGTTGGTGATTTGGAAGCCAAATTGAAAGAGCTCAAAACCGAGCTGTTCAATCTCCGGTTCCAACACGCGATCAATCAACTTGACAACCCTCACAAATTGACCGAGGTGAAACACGACATCGCGCGTGTCATGACGGTTCTTCAGGAAATGAAGAAGGAGGCATAATCAGCCATGGCAGAAGAAAGAGCATTGAGAAAAACCCGCGTCGGTATCGTCGTCAGCGACAAGATGGACAAAACCGTTGTGGTTGCCGTGCAGGATAACGTAAAACATCCGCTTTACGGCAAAATCGTGAAGAGAACTCTCAAACTGCACGCACAGGATGATGAAAACGCCTGCGGCGTTGGCGACAGAGTCCGCCTCATGGAAACCAGACCGCTCTCCAAAACCAAGAGATGGCGCGTTGTCGAAATCATTGAGAAGGCAAAATAATCTTGCCATCAATGAGAAAAATCGTTCACTTAATCACGAATAGTAAATACGTCGTAGCGTATTGAATCAGTAGGAGGAAAAGAAAGTGATTCAGCAACAAAGTTTAATGAAAGTTGCCGATAACACAGGCGCCAAGGAACTGATGTGCATCAGAGTCCTGGGCGGCACGGGCAGAAGATATGCCAATATCGGTGACGTTGTTGTCTGCGCGGTCAAAAAAGCAGCTCCGGGCGGCGTCGTCAAAAAAGGCGAGGTTGTCAAAGCGGTGGTTGTTCGCACCGTGCATGGCGTAAAGAGAGCCGATGGCTCTTATATCAAATTTGATGAGAATGCGGCGGTCATCATCCGCGAGGACAAAACCCCGCGCGGAACCCGTATTTTTGGGCCGGTCGCAAGAGAGCTCCGCGAGAAAGAGTATTTGAAGATTCTTTCTCTGGCGCCGGAAGTGCTTTGAGGAGGTAACAGGCAATGGCAAATCTGCACATCAAAAAAGGCGATACCGTTGTGGTCCTCTCCGGAGATGACAAGGGCGTTATCGGCGAAGTAATCGCAGCCTCCCCCGCGGAAGGCAAAGTGCTCGTTAAGGGCGCAAATATGATCCACAAGCATGTCAAACCCCGCCGTCAGGGCGAGAGCGGCGGCATCATTGATGCCGAGGGCGCAATTTACGCCAGCAAGGTAGCGCTTTACTGCACCACCTGCAAAAAGGGCGTTCGCGTCAAGACCGAGATCGTTGACGGCAAGAAAATCCGCGTTTGCGCAAAATGCGGACGCAAATTTGATTGAGGAGGGAAACAACCATGGCAAGATTAAAAGATTTTTATAAAGCTGAAATTGCCCCCGCCCTCATGAAAAAGTTCACCTACAAGAGCGTAATGCAGATTCCGAAGCTTGACAAAATCGTTGTCAACGTCGGCGTCGGCGATGCGAAGGATAACTCCAAGGCTCTGGACGCGGTGCTTGCCGATCTGGCAATCATCACCGGTCAAAAAGCCATTCCCACCACCGCAAAGAAATCGGTTGCAAACTTCAAGATCCGTCAGGGCATGAAGATTGGTGCAAAGGTTACGTTGCGCGGCGACAGAATGTATGAGTTTATGGATCGTCTTTTCAACTTTGCGCTTCCGAAAGTGCGCGACTTTAAGGGTATCAACCCCAACGCGTTTGACGGAAGAGGCAACTACGCCCTTGGCTTGAAGGAGCAGCTGATCTTCCCCGAAATCGAATACGACAAGGTGGAAAAGATCCGCGGCATGGATATCTGCTTCGTTACAACGGCTAACACCGATGAAGAAGCACGCGAGCTGCTGACGCTGTTCGGCGCTCCGTTCGCGAAATAATCGAGGGAGGTAAAAACGATGGCAAAGAAATCCATGATCCTCAAGCAGCAGAAGGACCAAAAATTCTCCACCAGAGAATACAACCGCTGCAAAATCTGCGGTCGTCCTCATGCCTATCTTCGCAAATTCGGCATCTGCCGTATCTGCTTCCGCACGCTTGCCTATAAAGGCCAGATTCCGGGCGTAAAGAAGGCATCCTGGTAATTCCGCAACCCCCACCTATCGGCAGGAAATCAAGACCAGCCCAAGGCAGTTGGATTTAACCGCCGATATGCCGCCCGAAAGGGCAGCAAGAAAAATGAAACTTGCATCAGGAGGAAAATTGAAATGCAAATGTCAGACGTAATTGCCGATATGCTCACCAGAATTCGCAACGCGAACGACGCGAAACATGCAACAGTGGACATTCCGGCATCCAACATGAAAAAAGCAATCGCCCAAATCCTCGTTGAGGAAGGGTATGTCAAGTCCTATCAGGTCGTCGAGGACGGCAAACAGGGCACCATTCGCGTAACCCTCAAATATCTCCCCGGCAAGGGCAAGGTCATTCGCGGTATCCGCCGCGTTTCCAAACCCGGTCTGCGGATTTATGCGGGCTGCGAGGATATGCCCAGCGTAATGAACGGGCTCGGCATTGCAATCGTTTCCACATCCAAGGGTATCATGACGGGCAAGAAAGCGCGCGAACTCAACGTTGGCGGCGAAGTTCTTGCGTTCGTATGGTAATCGGAATGGGAGGTAACTGAAAATGTCAAGAATTGGAAGAATGCCCATTGCGATCCCCGCCGGTGTTACGGTTGATGTTGCCGCAGGCAACGTTGTCACCGTCAAAGGCAAACTCGGCACCCTGACCGAGACTTTCAGCCCC
Organism: uncultured Clostridia bacterium; assembly: GCA_946618395.1. GTDB lineage: Bacteria > Bacillota > Clostridia > Oscillospirales > CAG-272 > UMGS1865. Next base: position 8,344 of record CAMOLD010000015.1, on the reverse strand, counting down.
CGCATGACCATCAAGGTCGAGGGCAATGAAGTTATCATCACCCGTCCTACGGACGAAAAAGAAGATCGGAGCCTGCACGGGCTCACCCGCGCGCTGCTGCACAACATGGTGGTTGGCGTTTCCGAAGGCTTCTCCAAGAAACTGGAGATCGTCGGCGTCGGTTACAAAGTTGTTAAGCAGGGCAAAACCATTCAGCTCTATCTTGGCCATTCGCTGGTGTCCACCGGACTTCCCCAGGCAAAATTCTGCCTGACCGAAGAGAACGGCATCACCTTTGACGTGCCGGATGCCAACACCATTATCGTAAAAGGTATTGACAAACAGCTGGTTGGTCAAACCGCTGCCGTCATTCGCGGCAAACGTCCGCCCGAACCCTATCATGGCAAGGGTGTGAAGTATGCCGGCGAGTATATCCGCCGCAAGGCTGGTAAATCCGGCAAGGGCAAATAATTGAAAGGAGTGAAGTGACATGGTAACCAGAAAAGATGCAAACAAAGCCCGTCTGAAAAGACACAAACGGGTAAGAGCAAAAATCTCCGGCACTGCCGAGCGTCCGCGTCTGGCTGTGTATCGTTCCAATGCGAACATCAGCGCACAGATCATTGACGACGTTAAGGGCGTGACCCTGGTAAGCGCTTCCACTTTCGGAAAAGCCTTTACCGAAAACGGCGGAAACAAAGCCGCAGCAAAAGAGATCGGCAAACAGATTGCTCAGAAGGCGATCGCAGAGGGCATTACCGAGGTTGTTTTTGACCGCGGTGGCTATCTGTATCACGGACGTGTATCGGAACTGGCTGAAGGCGCTCGCGAGGGCGGCCTGAAGTTCTGATTTTCCGGTTTATACACTGTTCAATCATTTTTATTGAACAAATTGGAGGAAAAACAATGGCAGAAAAATTCAATCCCGCTGAGCATGACCTGAAAGAGCAACTGATCTTCCTGAACCGTGTTTCCAAAACGGTCAAGGGCGGTCGTATTGCCCGGTTTGCCGCGTTGATGGTCGTCGGAGACGGCGCAGGCCACGTTGGCGTTGGCCTTGGAAAAGCAGCCGAGGTTCCCGAAGCAATCCGCAAGGGAATTGAGGATGCAAAAAAGAATATGGTGGCGGTATCCCTGAAGGGAACCTCCATTCCGCATGAAGTGATCGGTGTTTACGGAGCCGGCAAAGTGCTTCTCAAGCCCGCCGCTCCCGGTACCGGTATCATTGCAGGCGGCAAAGTGCGTATGGTTCTGGAGGCCGCCGGCATCAAGAACATTCGCGCAAAATGCCTGCGTTCCAACAACCCGACCAACGTTGTGAAAGCAACTATGGAAGGCTTGAAGGAACTGCGCACCATTGAGCAGGTTGCCAAGATTCGCGATCTTTCCGCGGATCAGGTAAAGGCAAAGGCATAAGGGGGTGCGAGCGATGAGAAAAGCAAAAGTAACTTTGGTAAAGGTCACCCTGACCAAAAGCCTCATCGGCGCCCTGCCGAAACAGAAGGCAACCGCGCAAACGCTGGGTCTGAAAAAAATCGGCGATAGCACGGTGCAAAAGAACGATGCCGTCCTTGGCGGCAAAGTTCGCGTCCTTGCACACCTTGTGAGCGTTGAGGATGTCAAAGAAAACGCTAAAGGAGGAAAGGCAGAATGAAACTGAATGAACTTTCTCCCGCGCCCGGTTCGGCAAAAGCCGCATGGCGCAAGGGCAGAGGCCCGGGATCCGGCAACGGAAAGACCGCGGGCAAAGGTCATAAGGGACAGAACGCGCGCTCCGGCGGCGGAGTTCGCCCCGGCTTTGAGGGCGGACAGTTCCCGATTTACAGAACCCATCCCAAAAGAGGGTTCAAAAATCGTTTTGCAACCAACTATGCAACCGTAAATGTTGGCGATCTTGAAAAGTTTGTCAAAGGCTCTGTCATCGATCAGGATGTCCTGCTCGCGGCGCGCGTCATTCGCAAGCCGATGGACGGCGTTAAGATCCTGGGCAAAGGCGAACTGACCAAGAAGCTGACGGTCAAAGCAGCTGCATTCTCGCAGACTGCAAAAGAGAAGATTGAAGCAGCAGGCGGCAAGGCAGAGGAGGTATAAGGATGTTTCAGACGTTTAAGAACGCGTGGAAAATTCCGGACCTCCGGAAAAAAATGCTCTTTACCCTGATGATTATCCTTCTTTACCGCATTGGTGCACGACTGTTTGTTCCGTTTGTAAATGTTGACTTGATCGCAGACCACCAGAACACCCAAAGAATGACTTCCGGCGTTTTCGGAATGCTCAACCTGTTTTCGGGCGGCGCATTTGAACACGCATCGTTGTTTGCTCTTTCGGTTTCACCGTATATCACCGCGTCCATCGTTGTCCAGCTGTTAACCATTGCCATTCCGGCTTTGGAGCGGCTTTCTAAACAGGGCGATGAGGGCAAGAAGAAGATCAACCAAATCACCCGTATCATCACGGTCGTTCTCTCGTTGATCACCGCGTTCGGGTATGTCAGATTGCTGGAAGGCAGCTCTGCCTCCGATTCGTTCCTGTTGGTTCAACGCAGCGACGGCGCGATGTATTATTTTGCATACGCAACCATGATTGCGGCATTCTGCGCGGGCGCTTCCATCATCATGTGGCTGGCGGAACGCATCAATGACTACGGTATCGGTAATGGTATTTCCATCATCCTGTTTGCAAACATTATTTCGCGCGGCGGAACAATGTTAACCGAGCTCCGCTATCTGTTGATGAACGCTTACTACGACACCTCTAGCGGTGTATGGGTCACCAAATACGGCTTTGACAAATGGAAAACCGGTTGGAGTCTTGTCGGCGGAATTGCAGGCGTAGTAGCCTATGTGGCTGTGTTCGCGGCACTCATCGGTTTCATCGTTTGGTTTACCAATTCCGAAAGAAGAATTCCCATTCAGTATGCAAAGCGTGTTGTCGGCCGCAAAATGTATGGCGGACAAAACAGCAACCTGCCGCTCAAGCTCAACATGGCAGGCGTTATGCCCATCATCTTTGCAAGCTCCATCGTTTCCATCCTTCCCACCATTGCGGGCTTCCTTTCAAGCACCAACGGTTTTAGGAAGTTTGTGGATAACTGGCTGAACCAGGGAACACCCCTTTATATCATCTCGTATATCGTTCTGATTTGGTTGTTCTCTTACTTCTATATCATGATTTCGTTCAATCCGGTAGAAGTATCCAACAACATCAGAAGTCAGGGCGGCTCGGTCCCGGGCATTCGTCCCGGCAAACCGACCTCGGATTATATCAAGAAGATCCTCAACCGCATCACCACGTTGGGCGCATTGTTCCTGATTCTGGTTGCCGGCGTTCCGATGATTATCGGTGCCGCTGTCCCGAATCTGACCAAACTTGCAACCTTCGGCGGCTCTTCGTTGCTCATTTTGGTGGGCGTTGCGCTGGAAACCGCGCAGCAACTCGAAGCGCAAATGTCGATGCGGAACTACAAAGGCTTCTTGGATAACTGATTGCGGAAAGGAACCAACTCCACATGAAAATTATTTTACTTGGAGCACCCGGAGCGGGTAAAGGAACACAATCTGCAAATATCTCCGAAAAATACAACATTCCCGCCATTGCCACCGGCGATATTCTCCGCGCGGCAATCAAAAACGGGACCGAACTCGGCAAAGCCGCAAAGTCGTATATCGACGCCGGCAAGCTGGTTCCGGACGATGTTGTTATCGGAATCATCAAGGACTATCTCGCCTCCGATGCCTGCAAAAACGGCTTCATCCTTGACGGTTTCCCGCGCTCTATCCCGCAAGCGGAAGCGCTGGACGCCATGGGCGTGAAGATCGACGTTGTGCTTTCCATCGAGGTTGCAGATGAAAAAATCATCGAACGCATGAGCGGACGTCGCGTCTGCCCGTGCGGAGCGTCCTACCACGTAATCTACAAAGCACCTGCAAAAGAGGGAATTTGCGATAAATGCGGCCAGGCACTTTACGTGCGCGCCGATGACGCCGCAGAAACCGTCAAGAGCAGGTTGGAAACCTTCCATGCACAAACCGAGCCCCTGAAGGCGTTCTACGCCGCAAAGGGCAACCTGGCAACCGTGCAAGGACAGGAAGAGGTTGCGGACACAACTCGTCTTGTGTTCGAGGCGCTTCGTCCCTATGAGGCGTAAGCAATGATCCACTTAAAGAATTCCCAACAAATCACTCTGATGAAGGATGCAGGCCGTATCACGGGGGAAGCACTTTTGCTTGCCCGTGATATGGTCCGCCCCGGAATCACCACCTATGAGATCGACGAAGCAATTCGCCGGTATATCGAAAAATGCGGAGCCACACCCACCTTTTTGGGTTACGGCGGCTTTCCGGCAAGCGCTTGTATCAGCGTTAATGATGAGGTCATTCACGGTATTCCTTCCAAAAAGAAGGTGCTCAAAGAGGGCGACATCGTCAAAATTGACACCGGCGCTACCTACCGCGGCTATGTAGGCGATTCGGCAAGAACCATTCCGGTTGGAAAGGTGAGTGCCGAGGCGCAAAAATTGATTGAAGTTACAAGAACAAGTTTCTTCAAAGGGGTAGAGCAGGTCAAAGTCGGAAATCGCCTGGGCGACATTGGCGCCGCCATTGATGGATACGTTGTGGCAAACGGTTTTTCCACCGTCAAACGCTACGTTGGTCACGGGATTGGAACCAATATGCATGAAGAGCCCGATGTTCCTAATTACGGAACGGCGGGCAGGGGCATCCGGCTTTGCGCCGGTATGACCATTGCAATTGAACCGATGGTGAATGTTGGCAGGGAAGATGTGCGCGAGTTGCCGGACGGCTGGACGGTGAAAACCGCCGACGGAAAGCTCTCGGCACATTATGAAAACACAATTGCGCTGACAAGCGAAGGCGTGTTGATTCTGACGCAAGTGGAACAAGACTTCTGAATGGAATGGAGGGGATTATTCTGGCACAGAAAGATGACGTGATTGAATTTGAAGGAACGGTGGTTGAGGCATTGCCCAACGCCAACTTCAAAGTCAAGCTGCCCAACGGGCATATCGTAACCGCCCATATTTCGGGCAAGCTTCGCATGAACTATATCAGAATTCTGCCGGGGGATCGCGTAACCGTTGAGGTTTCGGTCTATGACCTGACCAAAGGGCGCATTACCTGGCGGGCAAAATAACGCGAGAAAGGAATGGTAACGACACAATGAAAGTGAAACCATCCGTAAAAAAGATCTGCGATAAATGCAAGATCATCAAAAGAAAAGGCAAAATCATGGTGATTTGCGAAAACCCCAAGCATAAGCAAAGACAGGGTTGAGCAAATCGCACAGGAAAAGCCGAAAATTCAACAGAAAGGTGAGTTAAGAAATGGCTCGTATTGCTGGTGTTGATATCCCGAATAACAAGCGCGTTGAAATCGCTCTGACCTATATTTACGGGATCGGACGCAAGAGCGCAAACGATATCCTTGCAAAAACAGGTGTCAATCCCGATACCCGTGCAAAGGATCTGACCGAAGAAGAAGTTGCAAAACTTCGTGATGAGATCGAAAATTCTTACACCGTTGAAGGTGATCTCCGCCGTGATGTTGCAATGAACATCAAACGCATGGTGGAAATCAACTGCTACCGCGGAATCCGCCACAGAAAAGGACTTCCCGTGCGCGGGCAGAGAACCAAAACGAATGCAAGAACCCGCAAAGGTCCCGCAAAGACCATTGCAAACAAGAAGAAGTAAAGGAGTGGAATCTGAAAATGGCAAAAGCAGCAACAACCAAGAAAGTTGTTAAAAAACGCCGCGAAAGAAAGAACATTGAAAAAGGCGCCGTTCATATTCAAACAACTTTCAATAACACGATCGTCACCATTTCCGATGTAAATGGCAATGCGATCTCTTGGGCATCTGCCGGCGAACTCGGTTTCAAGGGTTCCAGAAAATCCACTGCATACGCCGCGCAGTCCGCATCCGAAACTGCCGCAAAAGCAGCAATGGAACATGGCTTGAAGACGGTTGAAGTATTTGTAAAAGGCCCTGGCCAGGGACGTGAATCTGCAATTCGCGCGCTGGAAACCGTTGGTCTGCAAATCACGCTCATCAAGGATGTTACACCCATTCCGCATAACGGTTGCAGACCGCCGAAGCGTAGACGCGTTTAATTTTTGGTGGAGGTAAAAAAACATGGCAAGATATACAGGTCCCGTTTGCAGACTCTGCCGTAGAGAAGGCACAAAACTGTTCCTCAAGGGCGACCGTTGCACAAGCGGCAAATGCGCGCTTGATCGCAGAAGCACCGCTCCCGGACAGCATGGCGCTGCAAACAAAAAAGTAAGAGAATACGGAATGCAACTGCGCGAAAAGCAGAAGACCAGACGGTATTACGGCGTTCTGGAAAAGCAGTTCGTAAACTATTTTGAAGAAGCTGACCGCAAAGAAGGTATGACCGGTGAAAACCTGATCTGCCTTTTGGAAAGAAGATTGGATAATGTCGTTTACAGAATGGGCTTTGCATCCTCCCATAAGGAAGCTCGTCAGCTCGTTCTGCATGGACATTTCACCATCAACGGCAAAAAGGTCAACATTCCGTCTTTGATCGTCAAAGCAGGTGATGTGATCGCCGTGAAAGAAGCCAGCCGCTCTTCCGAAAAATTCAAGACTTTGGCAGAGGCTGCCGCTGCGCACACCGCTCCGAAGTGGCTTGATGTCAATGCAGAAGCGTTCACCGCAAAGGTCGTTGCGCTTCCGGCAAGAGAAGACGTTGACTTTGACTTCAACGAACAGCTGATCGTCGAACTTTATTCCAAGTAATCTCCGCGCCCGGGATACGGATGCACTTGGAAGCAGTCCGTATCAAACCACGCAACCTAACCACACATCAATTATTAGGAGGATATTTGGGATGAATGAGATTGAAATCGAAAAACCCGTAATTACAACGCAGGATTTGAATGATGACCATACCCATGGCATCTTTGTGCTGGAACCGCTGGAACGCGGCTACGGAATCACCATCGGCAACTCGATGCGTCGCATTCTGCTCAGCTCGCTTCCCGGCGTTGCTGTTACCAGCATCAAAATTGACGGTGTTCTGCATGAGTTCTCCACAATTCCCGGCGTCAAAGAAGACGTTACCGAGATTGTGCTGAATGTCAAGGGCATCACGGCAAAACTGTTTTGCCAGGGCCCCAAAACAGTCGTAATCGACATTACCGGTGAACGTGACGTCACCGCCGGCGACATCAAGGCGGATTCCGATATCGAAATTCTCAACCCCGACCACCACATTGCAACGGTTGGCGAGGGCGAGCGTTTCTACATGGAATTGACGTTTGCAAACGGCCGCGGCTATGTTTCGCAGGAGCGGAACAAACTGGAAGCCAGCATGGCGCTCGGCGGCACGGCAACCGCGCCGATCGGCACCATCTACACCGATTCGATCTTTACACCGGTCTACAATGTCAAATACACGGTTGATAACACCCGTGTAGGCAACATTACCGACTACGATAAACTCACGCTGGAAGTGCTCACCAACGGAACCATCTCGGCAAGAGACGCGGTTTCGCTCGGAGCCAAGATTCTCAACGAGCATCTCAACCTCTTTGTCAACCTCTCGGAGGAAACGAAGGGGCAGAAGGTGATGATCGAACGCCAGGAAACCCAAAGAGAGCGGGTTCTTGAGATGACCATTGAGGAACTTGACATGTCCGTGCGCTCCTTCAACTGCTTGAAGCGCGCCGGCATTGACACGGTCGAAGATCTGACCAACCGCACCGAGGAGGACATGATCAAAGTCCGCAACCTCGGCAAAAAATCTCTGGAAGAGGTCATTCAAAAGCTCCATTCCTTGGGCTTGGATCTCAAAAGAGAAGAAGAGTAATCTTCAAAACCATCGCACAGAATACTGATTTGTATAACGCAGAAGGAGGGACATAAAATGCCCGGAACAAGAAAACTCGGCAGACCCACCGCACACCGCATTGCAATGCTCCGCGGAATGGTCACCCTGCTCTTAGAGAACGGACAGATCGAAACCACGCTCACCAGAGCGAAGGAAGTTCGTTCCATGGCTGAAAAAATGATCACGCTCGGCAAGAAGAATACGCTTGCCAGCCGCCGCGCCGCGCTTGCTTACATTACCAAGGAGGACGTTGTCAGCAAACTGTTCAACGAGATCGCTCCCGGTTATGCAAAGCGCAACGGTGGATATACGCAAATCTTCAAACTCGGTGCCCGTAGAGGCGACGCTGCCGAAATGGCAATCGTCCGTCTGATTGAAAAGGACGCCGCCGAGGAGAAGAAGACTGCCGAAAAGAAAACGGCAGCAAAGAAACCTGCCGCCAAAAGAACGACTGCCAAAAAGGCAACCGTTGCAGAGGCTCCGGTAGAAGC
>CAMOLD010000014.1 GCA_946618395.1 uncultured Clostridia bacterium | reverse complement strand
GCAATCGTGCGCGAGGGCGTTGCGCCCCGCATCATCTGCGAGTCGGCAGGAACGCAGGCGGAGGACGCTCTTTTTATGAAGCAAAGCTATCTTGCCGCTTTTGCAAAACAGAACTGAAAAGGATTTTTACATGAGTGATTTGAGTTTGGAATATCTGGAGGCAAAGCGCGCGCTGTTTGACCGCGCTTATGCTTTTTTGAACGAGCGCCAGCGCGAGGCGGTTTACACCGTTAACGGCCCGCTTTTGGTGCTTGCCGGCGCGGGTAGCGGAAAAACCACCGTTCTGGTGCGGCGCATCGCGTTCTTGATTCGTTACGGCAACGCCTATTTCAGCAGCCGTGTTCCGCCGGATTTGAAAGAAGAAGACGTTGAAAAATTGCGCGCGGCGCAAACCGCTTCCAAAGAGGAGCTGGAAGCCTTGTTGCAACAGTTCGCGGAAATGCCGTGCGATCCTTATCGCGTCCTTGCCATCACCTTTACCAACAAAGCGGCAAACGAGATCAAAACGCGCCTTTCCGGGCTATTTCCCGAAAATCCGGAGGCGGCGGACGAAATCTGGTCGGGCACCTTCCATTCGGTCTGCGTGCGAATTCTGCGCCGCCACGGGGAGCTCCTCGGCTACCGCCCCAATTTTACCATTTACGATACCGATGATTCCAAAAAAGCCATGCTGGAAGCCATGAGCCGTTGCCGCATTGACGAAAAAGTCCTGCCGGTCAAAGGGGTCATGAATCTGATCAGCCGCGCAAAGGATAAAATGCTCTCGCCCGAGGAGTTTTCCATGGAGGCGGAGTCGGATTTTCGCCTCAAACAGGTTGCGCGCGTCTATGCCGCTTATCAGGACCTTTTGCGCGAATCCAACGCGCTCGATTTTGATGATTTGATTCTGCAAACGGTGCGCCTGCTGCAAAACCATGGGGAAGTGCGCGAGGCATACCAGCGCAGGTTCAAATATGTTTGCGTGGACGAATATCAGGACACCAACCCGGCGCAGTTTGAATTGACGCGTCTGCTTGCCGGCGGTTACGGCAATTTGATGGTGGTCGGTGACGATGATCAGAGCATCTATAAATTTCGCGGCGCAACCATCGATAATATTTTGTCTTTTGAAGATGCGTTTTCCGGCGCCAAGGTTGTCAAGTTGGAGCAGAACTACCGCTCCACCCAAAACATCCTGGATGCGGCAAACGCGGTCATTGCCAAAAACGAAAGCCGCATGGGTAAAACCCTTTGGACGGCGGCGGGAAAAGGCGAGAAAATTCACGTGCTTCTTTGCAATGATCAAAACGAGGAATCGCGCCGCGTGGTGGACATTATTTCCCAAAAAGTTGCAAGAAATACCGCAAAATACCGCGATTTTGCCGTTTTATACCGCATGAACGCGCAATCGCAAAGTCTGGAAAAAGCCTTTGCAAGAAGCGGAATCCCCTATCGCATTTTGGGCGGAACGCGCTTTGCCGACCGCGAAGAAATCCGCGATGCCGTTGCCTATTTGCAGCTCGTTTTTAACCATGATGACAATTTGCGCCTCTCCCGCATCCTCAATAAACCGGCACGCAAAATCGGCGCAAAAACGGCGGAAATGATTGCAATCATCGCCGCGGAAGTCGGCTGTTCGCAGTTTGAGGTCATCAACCATGCCGCCGATTATGCCGCGCTCGGCAATGCCAAAAGTGCGTTGGAATCCTTTGCGGCAACCATCAATCGGCTAACAGCGGAGCTGGAAACGCTCTCTTTGGATGTTTTCTATGACCGCGTGCTGGATTTGACCGGCTACCGCCAAATGTGGATCGCAAAAGGAGAGGCGGAAGCTGACCGGCTGGAAAACCTGGATGAACTGAAATCTCAAATCATCGAGTATATGCAGGAAAACGAAGAACCAACGCTCGGTGGCTTTTTGGAAGAAGCCGCATTGGTTGCAGACGTTGACCGTTACGATGAAACTGCCGATGCCGCCGTGCTCATGACCATTCACAGCGCCAAAGGGCTGGAGTTTCCGGTTGTCATTCTTCCGGGCATGGAGGAGGGGATTTTCCCCAGCCAACTGTCTATCGACGGCGGAAATGCCGAGTTGGAGGAAGAGCGCCGGCTTGCTTACGTCGCCCTGACGCGCGCCAAAAAAGAGTTGTTCATTTTGCGAACCTCCATGCGCCTGCTTTACGGTAGAACCTGCATCAATCCCGAATCGCGCTTCTTAAAAGAGATTCCGGAATCGCTGACCGAGGTGGATGCGCCGCGGCAAGATCCCTTTGCGAGCGAGAAATCGTATCGCGTTTGGGATACGGTTTCTCCGTCGCCGCAGCGCCCAAAAACCTATTTTCACGATACCACTTATGATAAGGCTTCCAACTTCGGCGCAAAGCCAAAAGCGCCTGCGGCAACCGCTTTTGCCGCCGGGGAGCGCGTCAAACATGATACCTTCGGTGAGGGCGTCATCCTTTCGGTCAAGCCCATGGGCGCGGATCTGTTGTATGAAATTGCATTTGACCGCACGGGAACCAAAAAACTGATGGGAACCTATGCAAAATTGAGGAAGATTTGAAAAAAGGAGGAACGCCGGTGTGACCAAACAGCAAAAAAAAGACCGCATGGCAGAAATCGCCAAGCGGCTGGAAAAACGCTATCCCCAGGCATTTTGCGCTTTGGAATGGAATGGGGAACCCTGGAAACTGCTGGTCATGGGGCGCCTTTCCGCGCAATGCACCGATGCGCGCGTCAATATCGTCTGCCGCGAGCTGTTTGCCGCTTTTCCAACAGCAAAAGCGCTTGGAGAAGGGGATCTTGCGCAAATCGAAGAGATCGTCCGCCCCTGCGGATTGTTTCGCGTCAAGGCGCAAAACATCAAGGACGCCTGCCGGATGCTCACTCAGGATTACGGCGGCGTTTTGCCGGACAGTATGGAGGAGCTCCTTAAATTTCCCGGTGTTGGGCGCAAGGTGGCAAATCTTCTGCTCGGCGATATCTACCATTCCGGCGGAACGGTTGCCGACACGCATTGCATCCGCATTTGCGGCAGGTTCGGTATGTATCCCGAATCGCTCAAAGACCCTGCCCGGGTAGAGCGCATTATGGATGACTTTTTGCCCATCGAGATTCGCAGTGATTTTTGCCATCGAATCGTGCAGTTCGGGCGGGATGTTTGCGCGGCGCGCGCGCCAAAGTGTGCTTCCTGCGAGCTGACCGACCTTTGCGCGCATCATTTACAGGAAAAATAAAGAAACAGAACGGGGCAAACCAACCGGTTTGCCCCGTTCTTGCTTGGAAAGGCTTATTTATATTTGCGCTTTCTTGCGGCTTCGGATTTCTTCTTGCGTTTTACGCTCGGTTTTTCGTAATGCTCTCTCTTGCGGAGTTCTGCAAGAACACCGGAACGGGCGGTTGCACGCTTAAAGCGACGAAGTGCGCTATCCAAGGATTCGCCTTCCTTCACTCGAATTTCTGCCATTTTTCTCCCCCCCTTCGCGGTGCCGAACAATTTGTTGCAAGCCCGGTTTTTGGGAACCGAGCGCAACTTACTTTGCAATTATACACGATTTTTCTCCATCTGTCAAGTGCTTTTTGCCTTTTTTTGAAAAAACAATTCAAATCCTTTGCAAAGACGTCGGCAAACTCTTGACTTTTTTCTATTTTCTGATATAATAATATAGATATAAGATTATGTTTTCATTCTCCGAAAACGCATTTTTCAAAAAAGAGGAAACCAGCCATGAAAAAAATCTATCTTTCCAAAACCGGCAACCATTTCAAAGCCAATCTGCATTGCCATACCACCTATTCGGACGGTGTTTTAACCCCCGAAGAGGTGAAAAAGATTTACCAAGAAAAAGGCTATCAAATCATTGCCTACACCGATCACAATGTCATGTATGACCATTGCGATCTGAACGATAAAAACTTCCTTGCCATGATCGGCTCCGAAATTGACGTTTACAAACCGGACGGCTACCCCAAAAAGGAGTGCTTCCACATCAATTTCTATCCGCGCAAATCCGGGCAAACCGCCATTCCGTGCTATAACCCCGCCCATATCCGCCATGGCAAATTGGTGGAGGAACTGCGCGCAAAACAAGCGCACATCGGCGGAGAGGACTTCAAACGGACCTACGAGAATATGCCGGATGTTATCAACGAATATGCAAAAGCGGGATACATCGCGCAAATCAACCATCCTGTCTGGTCTCTCCAATCGGCAAAGGACTATCTCAATTTGCAAAACGTGACCTTGCTGGAAATTTATAACCACGGCAACTTTGTTTCCGGGTATGATGAATTTGATACCCAGCTTTGGGACGAATTGCTTCGCGCCGGCGTCCGCTGGTTTGCCACCTCTTCGGATGATAACCATAACGAAGCTCCGCTGGATTCCCATTGGAGCGATTCCTTCGGCGGTTTTACCGTCATTCAGGCCGACGAACTAACGCAGGAATCGGTTGTAGAAGCATTGGAAGCAGGCAAATTCTATGCCTCCACCGGTCCGCTTTTCAAATCCATCGAGCTGGAAGACGGAAAGCTGCGTGTGGAATGTTCGCCGGTCAAAAAAATCATGGTCAACACCGGTGCCCGCAAAGGGTTTGCCGCCTATCCGGAAAAGGGAGCGGAAACGCTCACCAGCGCCGAATTTAACCTCGGGCTTTTGGTAGAGGGTAGCTACGCGCGCCTGACGATCATTGATACCGAGGGGAACCGCGCATGGTCGCAACCCATTTTTGATTATCGCGATTGATGAAAAAACGGTCAATCAAGTGTTTTGGTTGATAAAAAAGGAGTCAGCGAATGAACGAAGAAAAGAACGGAACACCGGAAGCGGAGCAGGAAGAACTGCAAACACCGGTTGTGGAGGAGAACCCCATCCAGCCAGAGGAGCCCGTAGCACCGCCGGCAGAAGAGCCAACCATTATTTATCGCTGGGATTATGACGAGGAGCAAAAGGCAAACAAAAAGCGAAAAGGGAAAAGCGCGCTTGCCTTTGCCGCCGTTGTTTCCTGCGCGTTTTTGATCGTCATCGGGCTGTTGATCGGCGTTCTTGCTTTCCGCGATTCATTTTCCAAAAAGTTCAAAACAATGGACACCACGCAAATTGCCGCAAAGCTCTTGCCCTCAACGGTGCTCATCAGCGTCTCAAACGGCACTGCCGGTTCCAGCGGAAGCGGATTTTTCATCAGCCAGGACGGATTGATTGCCACAAACTATCATGTTGTGGAAGGTATGACCACCATCAACGTCAAAGTTTACGGCTCCAATCAGTCTCTGGATGCAAGGGTAGTCGGCTCTAACGCAGAATGCGATCTTGCCGTGCTGAAAGTAGAAGGAACCGGGTATCCGGCGGTTTCCTTTGGCAATTCGGATGCGCTTCGCGTTGGCGAGGTCGCCGTTGCCATCGGCAATCCTTCCGGTAAGGACGCTGCGTGGACAGTCACCCAAGGGGTCATTTCCGCGGTCGATCGCGAACTGACCGTCGAAACAACCACCGAATTTCTGGATTACCGCATGATCCAAACCGACGCTGCTGTCAACCCCGGCAATTCCGGCGGTCTGCTTTGTAACGGTCAAGGGGAGGTCATCGGCATTGTTGCAAGAAAACCGATTTATAAGCAAATCGTCACCGGAACAGGGACAACCGCAGATATTCTGTATGAGGGTATTGGATATGCCATTCCGGGCAACGGCGCAAAGGCGATCATTGACGGTATCATCAAAGCAAAAACGGTTGATCCCATTTCCGCAGGGCTTTTCAAAAGACGCCCCAAAATCGGAATCGGTGTGTCTCCCATTAAAAAAGGAGATGCTTGGGGCGATGATGGTCAGAAAGCTCCGGCAACCGGACTTTTGATCGTTGAGTCAAAAACCTCCAGCGGATTGGAGGAGGGCGATATCATCGTTTCCTTCAAAGGCAAGAAAGTTGCCGATTTTGAAACTTTTGTTGAAATGCTGTATTCCTGCAAATGCGGCGATAAGGTCCAACTGGTTGTTTACAAATTTGGAGAAACCTCTCCAACCACCATTGAACTGATCATCGGCACTTGAACTTTCCAAAATAAATTTATGATTTTTTAAGGAGCAACCATGAACTCGGATCTTCTGAAACGAATTGAAGAACGTATGCCCACTTTTTCCAAGGGGCAAAAGCGCATTGCAACCTTTATTTTAGAGCAATATGAAAAAGCCGCGTATATCACCGCGTCCAAATTGAGCGAGATCGTGGGTGTTTCCGAATCGACCGTGGTTCGCTTTGCCATCGAGCTGGGATTTGACGGATATCCCGATTTTCAAAGCTCTTTGCAGGCGCTCATGCGCAACCGCCTGACCTCTTTTCAAAGAATGGAGGTCACCAATCAACTGCTTGGAAATGCCAACATTCTGGAAAAGGTGCTCCTTTCGGATGCAGAACGCATCCGCAAAACCATCGAGCAAACCAACCAGGCGTTCTTTAAGGAGGCAATCGAAAAGATTATCGGCGCGGATAATATCTATATCGTCGGCGTCCGCTCTTCCTCCTATCTTGCAGGCTTTCTCAACTATTATCTGCGCATGATCTTTGACCGCGTCAAATTCCTGCAATCTACATCCGGCAGCGAGCTGTTTGAGCAGCTGTTGGAAATTCACCCGGGAGACGTGATGATCGCCGTCAGCTTTCCGCGCTATTCCAAACGGGTCATCAACGCGGCGGAATATGCCAAAACCAAGGGCGCAAACGTCATTGCCCTCACCGATAGCACGCATTCGCCGCTCTCTCCGCTTGCCGATCAGCTTTTGACTGCGCAAAGCGATATGGCTTCTTTTGTGGATTCGCTGGTCGCTCCCATGAGCATTATCAACGCCATGATCGTTGCGCTTTCTCAACGCAAGCAGACGGAACTTGACCGCCGTTTGCGCG
Source organism: uncultured Clostridia bacterium (assembly GCA_946618395.1). Taxonomy (GTDB): domain Bacteria; phylum Bacillota; class Clostridia; order Oscillospirales; family CAG-272; genus UMGS1865. The sequence goes on along the minus strand of CAMOLD010000014.1, from coordinate 11,571 downwards.
AGCTGGAAGACATCTGGGATCGTTACGATGTTTACGATAAAAAGAATACCTGACCGTCCTTGCGTCGTTGTCATCGGCGGCGGTGCCGCCGGCATGATGGCGGCAATTCGGGCGGCAGAAAACGGCGCGCAGGTGCTTCTTGCCGAGCGGAATGACCGCTTGGGCAAAAAACTGCGCATCACAGGGAAAGGGCGGTGCAATCTGACCAATTCCTGCGGCAGGGATGAATTCCTTGCCAATGTGCCAACCAATCCGCGCTTCCTTTACGCCGCGCTTGCGGCAATGGACCCGGCGGATACCATGGCGTTTTTCGAGGGGCTCGGCGTTCCGCTCAAAGTGGAGCGTGGCAACCGTGTTTTCCCGGTTTCCGACCGTGCCGATGATATAGCCAACGCGCTTGCAAACCGTTGCCGCGCGCTGGGGGTCACCATCCTGCATACAAGGGCGCAAACCATTCTGCGGCAGAATGACCGCGCGGTCGGCGTCAGGAGCGAGGAAGGGGATTTGGAGGCCGATGCGGTCATTCTTGCCACGGGCGGCAAGTCCTATCCCAAAACCGGCTCGGACGGCGACGGTTACCGCATGGCAAAAGAATTGGGGCATACCGTTGTGGCGGTCCGTCCTTCGCTGGTTCCGCTGGTAGAATCGGGCAACCTCTCTGCGCAAATGCAGGGGCTTTCCTTGCGGAATATCGCGCTGCGCGTGGTCGATCTTGCAAGCGGAAAGCCGGTGTATGAAGACTTCGGCGAACTGTTGTTTACCCATTTTGGGCTTTCCGGACCAACCATTCTTTCTGCGTCCGCCCACCTTTCCGATATCACGCCGGGAAAATACGAGGCGCAAATTGACCTCAAACCCGCGCTTTCCTGCGAAAAATTGGACGAGCGCCTGCTTTCCGACTTTTCCAAATACAAAAACCGTGATTTTGCAAATGCTTTGGGCGATCTGCTCCCGCAAAAAATGATTGCACCGTTCGTCTGTTTGAGCGGGATCGATCCGCAAAAAAAGGTTCATTCCATCACCAAAGAAGAGCGAAAAAACATTCTGTCGCTGTTCAAATGCTTTCGCGTTCCGCTTGCCGGTCTGCGCCCCATTTCCGAGGCGATCATCACGCGCGGCGGCGTAAACGTTGCCGAGGTGAATCCCAAGACCATGGAATCCCGGCTGATCAAAGGGCTTTTCTTTGCTGGCGAGGTTTTGGATGTAGATGCCTACACCGGCGGATTCAATCTGCAAATCGCTTTTTCCACAGCCTCTCTTGCCGGCTGGAACGCCGCAAAAATCAAAGAATAAAGGAAGGATCGTTTATGAGCTTTCAAATTGCCCTTGACGGACCGAGCGGAGCCGGAAAATCAACCGTTGCCAAGGCGCTCGCCGCCAAAATGGGATTGATCTATGTGGATACCGGCGCGCTTTACCGTGCCGTAGGTCTTTATACCAAAAGGAACAATGTCGATCCAAAGGATGCCGATGGAGTTGCCAAACTGCTCCCTGAAATCTCGCTGGAATTGCGCTACGATAATGACGGGACACAGCAGGTTTACCTGAACGGGGAGGCAACTGGCAACAAGATCCGCACGCCGGAAATCTCTATGTATGCTTCCGCCGTTTCGGCAATTCCGGCGGTTCGTGCCTTCCTGTTGGATACCCAGCGCGAAATCGCCGCCAAAAACAATGTTGTCATGGATGGCAGAGATATCGGAACGGTCATCCTTCCCAATGCCAACCTCAAAGTGTTTTTAACAGCTTCGGATGAATGCCGCGCAAAACGCCGCTGGTTGGAGCTCAAAGAAAAGGGAATGGAAACCTCTTTTGAAAGCGTTTTGGAGGATATGCGCCGCCGAGACCACAATGACAGCACGCGCGCCATCGCTCCGGCGGTCGCCGCACCCGATGCGATTTTGCTGGATAGCTCTGATCTGACGATCAACGAATGCGTTGCAAAAGTTGAGGCGCTTGCCCTTCAAAAAATGGGAAAATGATGGAAAATACCGAGAAAAACCGCTCTGTCATCCTCGCCGAGCATGCCGGATTTTGCTTTGGCGTTCAACGGGCGACCGACCGGTTAGAAGAAGCGCTCCGTTCGGCGGCTCCGGGAGAGCTTGTCTGCACGCTCGGGCATCTGATCCATAACGAGCGGTATAACGAGCGGCTGGAAAAACGCGGTGTTCGCACCGTGACCGATGCGCAGCTTGCGGAGCTTGCCGCAAATGCAAACGGGGAACATCCGGTAACGGTTTTGATCCGCGCGCACGGATGCGCCAAGGAGATCCAAAAAGAGCTGGAACAATACGCCGCCCAAAATCCGCATTTCCGGGTTCTGGATTGCACCTGCCCGTATGTCAAAAAGATTCATAAAATCGCAACCGAAAACAGCAGTCCGGAAAATCTGTTTTTGCTCATCGGCGCCAAGTCGCATCCCGAAGTTGTCGGAATCATGAGCTATTTTGATGGCGAAAAGTATGTTTTTTCCTCCGCGGAAGAACTTTCGGCAGCTTTGCGGGAAACACCCCTTGGCAAAATCACCAAAAAAACGCCCCTCATGGCGGCGCAAACAACCTTGAATTTGGTGAATTGGGAAAAAAGTCAACAAATTCTCAAAAATCTATATACAAACGCTATCATTTTTGATACAATATGTAGTGTTACCGAGCAAAGGCAAAACGAGGCAAAACGCCTCTCCGCGCTTTGCGACGGAATGATCGTAATCGGCGGCAGAGAAAGCTCCAATACCGCCAAATTGTATCAGATCTGCAAGGCAAACTGTGAAAACACGGTTTGGATCACAGATCTTGCGGAGCTTGACGTTCGCAACTTTGCCAACGTCCAAAAGATCGGAATTGTTGCCGGCGCTTCAACGCCGCGCAAGGAAATAGAGGAGGTATATCAAACCATGAGCGAAATGATCGAAAATTTCGAACAAATGCTGGAAGAGCAATGCTCAACTTTAAATACAGGAGACGTCGTTATCGGAACCGTTACGCAAGTAACCGACAATGAGTTGCAACTCGACCTCGGCACAAGCGTCACCGGCTACATCAAAGCGGATCAGATTTCCGACGATCCCGCATTGAAGTTGACAGAAACCTTCAAAAAGGGTGACAAGGTTGAAGCCTTTGTCATTCGTGTCAGCGATGTGGAGGGCGTTGCCGAACTCTCGAAAAAGAGAGTGGACGCCGACCGCAACTGGCAAAACATCGTCGCTGCCTGCGAGGAAAAAACAATTCTGGAAGGGAAGGTTGCCGAGGCGGTTCGCGGCGGAGTTGTCATTTTTGTTGACGCAAACCGCGTTTTCGTTCCCGCTTCCCAAACCGGCGTTCCGAAGGACGGCGATTTGAATAAGCTTGTCGGCACAACCGTCAAGTTCCGCGTCATCGAGGTCAAGCCGCAGGGCAAAAAAGCCATCGGCTCCATCCGTCAGGTTCTGCGCGAGGAGAAACGCGCGCAGGCAACCGAGTTCTGGTCGACCATCGAGGTTGGAAAGACCTACGAGGGCACAGTCAGAAGCCTGACCTCCTACGGCGCATTTGTGGATCTCGGCTCCGGTGTTGACGGTATGGTTCACGTCTCCGAGCTTTCCTGGAAGCGCATCAGCGATCCTTCCAAGATCGTTTCGGTCGGCGATAAAATCACCGTTTTCGTCAAGAGCTTTGACCCCGAAAAGAAGAGAATCTCCCTCGGCTACAAAACCGAGGCGGATAACCCCTGGAACATTTTCAAGGCGCGCTATGCTGTTGACGATGTTGCAACCGTAAAAATTGTCAACATCCAGCCCTTCGGCGCCTTTGCCGAAATCATTGACGGCGTTGACGGCTTGATTCACGTTTCGCGCATCTCCACCAAGCGCATCGCAAACCCCAGAGAGGTGCTGGAAGTCGGACAGACTGTGGACGCAAAGATCGTTGATATCGACGACGAGAACCATAAGGTCAGCCTTTCCATCCGCGCTTTGATGGAAGAGGAAGAGCCCGAGGAGCCGGCAACCGAGGAAGCTCCCGCGGAAGAAGCTCCCGCAGAAGAATAATTGAAAAAAACGACGGCGCACGGCTTTTGCCGCGCGCCGTCAATGCTTTCAAACAAAGGAAGGAGAAACCATGCGCTACGATTATCAAACTCAAATGACCTGTTCCAAAGTCATCAGCTTTGATTTGAACGACAATATCGTCACAAACATCGTCTTTTACGGGGGATGCAACGGGAACCTGAAAGCCATTGCAAAGTTGGTGGACGGTTGGACGGTGGAAAAAATCGAGCAATATCTTGCCGGTAACACCTGCGGCCCGCGTCCCACATCCTGCGCCGATCAGCTTGCCAAGGCGGTTCGCTCGGCATACGAAAAATCAAAAAACGCATAAATTATAATTTCGTTTCATCATAAAATTGTTTCAGCAAAGCGTCCTGCAGGGCGCGAACGACCTCCGGCGCCTTTCCGCCGACCGGAACGCCGTTCAGCTCTGCTACCGGCGCGCAAAGGACCGATGCCGACGTGACCAGAATCTCGTCGGCTTTTTTTAATTCCGCAAGGGAAAACGCGCGCTCTTCCGCCGGAATTCCAACCGCCCGGCAAAGGTTCAGCAGGTGCGCCCGCCCGGTCCCGGCATAAATTTGCTCGTCTGCCGGGTGGGTGAGCATTTTTCCGCTTTTGAGGAGAAACAGGTTGGAATGCGCGCATTCGGTAACCGTTTCGCCGCGGTGCAAAATACATTCGTCGGCGCCGGAGCGCGCCGCGGCTTCGCTTGCCAATACGTTGGGCAAAAGATTGAGCGATTTGACGTTGCAATGGAAAAAGCGCGTGTCCGGGCGGGTAATACACTTCATGGGCTTGTAAACATCGCGCAACGTTGCAGGCTCCATCATAATCAGCAGATTGGAATAGGAAGGAACGGGAAACGCATGGTTTCTTCTCCCTGTTCCGCGTGAAAATTGCATGTAAATCCTGTTCTCCCCGGTGTGCATACGCCGTAAGAGTGAGCAGAGAAGCGAGCAAAGCTCCTTTTTGGAAATGCGCGGCCGGATCCCGACTGTCTCGGCGCTTTGGAACAATCGTTCCAGGTGCTCCTGCAGGGCAAATATGCGGTAATTTCGGCTGTAAGTAACGTCATAAACACCGTCGCCAAAGTAACAGGCGCGGTCCAGGGCGGGAATGCGCAATGTTTCCAGTTCCGCAAGTTCACCGTTGTAATATCCCAGTGTTTTCATAAAAAATCCCCTTTCTATCCTCCTTGATCTCGGTATTGAAAGGATATGATAAAAAGGGGCTTTTTGTCTCTCAAAAAAACGGCTGTCCGCTTTGCGCAAACAGCCGTTTCTTTAGTTGTTCTTATTCTTTTTCAAAAATCAGTTTGCCGTCTTCGGCGCGGGCCGAAACCGAATCGCCGGCGTGCATCCTGCCTTCCAGAATCTCGGTGGAAACCGCGTCTTCCACAAGGCGGACAACGGCGCGGCGCAAAGGACGCGCACCGTAATTCTGGTCAAATCCTTCTTTTGCAAGCAGCGCCGGAACGCTTGCGTCAAACCGGATGTGAATGCCAATCTCCTCAATCCGTTTGATCACGTCTTCCAGCATCAAAAGGGCAATGGCTTCAATGTCCTCTTGCGCAAGACTGTTGAAGATGATAATATCGTCAATCCGGTTAAGGAATTCGGGACGGAAGGTGCTCTTCAAAGCGCCCATCATGCGGTCGCGGCGCGCTTTGTCGTCGCTCTCGGAGGCTTTTCCGGAGGTAAAGCCAAGCGATTTTGCACCGGCAAGCTCCGAGGCGCCAACGTTCGAGGTCAAAATCAGAATGGTGTTGCGAAAATCCACGTGCCGCCCTTGCGAGTCGGTCAGAACACCGTCCTCCAAAACTTGCAGGAGAATGTTGAAAACATCGGGGTGCGCCTTTTCAATTTCGTCAAACAGAACAACCGAGTAGGGGCGGCGGCGAATGCGCTCGGTCAGCTGACCGCCTTCCTCGTAGCCAACATAGCCGGGAGGGGAACCGATCAACTTGGAAACGCTGTGTTTTTCCATGTATTCTGACATATCCAGGCGGATCATGGCGGCGCTGTCACCAAACATCACTTCGGCAAGCGCTTTGGCAAGTTCGGTTTTTCCAATGCCGGTGGGACCCATGAAAATAAAGGAACCAACCGGGCGTTTCGGGTCTTTCAGGCCCATTCTTCCGCGGCGGATTGCGCGGCTGACGGCGGTAATCGCCTCGTCCTGCCCAATCACCTTTGCGCGCAAAAGCTCGTCCAGGTGCAAAAGCTTTTCGCTTTCTTCTTCCAAAAGGCGGTTCACGGGAATGCCGGTCCATTGCGTAACAATGTCGGCAATGTCTGCTTCACCAACCGCAAGATCCTTGTCGGTTTTGGTGCGCTCCCATTCGCCTTTTTTGGCGTCATATTCGGTTTTCAGCTTTTGTTCTTCATCGCGCAAATGTGCGGCGCGCTCAAAATCCTGCGCCGAGATCGCTTCCTCTTTTTCGTGGGCAATGGATTGCAGTTTTTGCTCCATTTCTTTCAGATTGTCCGGCGAAGTATGTGCCGAGATCCGCAGGCGCGATGCCGCTTCGTCAATCAAATCAATGGCTTTGTCCGGCAAAAAACGGTCGGTAATGTATCTTGCCGAAAGATTGACGGCCGCCTCAATCGCCTCGTCCGAAATTTTCAGCTTGTGGTGCGCCTCGTATTTGTCGCGCAAGCCTTTCAAAATTTGAACTGCCTCTTCGCGGCTGGGTTCTCCAACCATCACCGATTGAAAACGGCGTTCCAGTGCGGCATCCTTTTCAATATGTTTGCGGTATTCGGCAATGGTGGTGGCGCCAATGACCTGCATTTCTCCTCTTGCAAGCGCGGGCTTGATGATGTTTGCGGCATCAACGGCACCCTCTGCGGCGCCGGCACCAATCAGGGTGTGAATCTCATCAATAAACAGGATCAAATTCGGGTTTTTGCGCACCTCTTCCATCACGTTTTTGAAGCGCTCTTCAAATTCGCCGCGGTATTTCGCGCCGGCAATCATCGAGGCAATGTCCAAAGTGATAATGCTTTTAGAACGCAGATTTTCAGGCACGTTCCCGGCAACGATTCGCTCTGCAAGGCCTTCCACAACGGCGGTTTTGCCAACGCCCGGCTCGCCAATCAGGCAGGGGTTGTTCTTTGTCCGGCGGGAAAGAATTTGAATCACCCGTTCGGTCTCGGTCTCTCTGCCAATCACGGGGTCAATTTTTCCTTCTTTTGCCATGGCGGTCAAATCTCTGCCAAAGCTTTTCAAGGTCGGTGCGGAATCGGCACCGGAAGCGCGGCTTTCAGCGCCCCCAAAGCGGTTTGTGCGCTCGGTTTCCTCGCGGTTTGCCTGCGCCGAGCCCAAAAAGGTCAGAATGTCCTGCCGCAAATCGGCAACGGAAATGCCGAGGCTTTCCAAAAGACGAACGGCAACGCAATCTTCTTCGCCAAGAAGCGCCAGCAGTAAATGTTCGGTTCCAATGTAGTCCTGACCGTTTTTCTGCGATTCGTAAAGAGAGGCTTCAATAATATTTTTTGTGCGCGGCGTCATATCGGAGGCGGAAAGGGGAGTCGGAGATCCGATTCCTGCCATTTCTTCCACGGCGCGTTTGATTTTTTCGGCGTCAGCGCCGCGCTCTGTCAGGTAATGCGCTGCAACGCCGGATGTTTCGGCAAGCAAACCCAGCAACAGGTGCTCGGAACCAATATAGGTATGTCCCATTGCCGAGGCGGCGCGAAGCGCGTAGTTCAAAACGTTTTGTGCTTTTTGAGTAAAGCGGTTGGTCATAGGTCATCACACCTTTCGTGATCAAAATGTTATTCGGAGGGATTCAGAATTTTTTGTATTTTTTCACAGCGGAAGCGGTCTCTTGCTGCCTCGTTTTTCAAGCCGCTTTCGGCGGAAAGCGTCAGCGTTGCCGGCATGGCTTCCACCAGGAGTGTGCCAAGCTGTTCGTAGGTAATATCGGTTACAATTCCAAGCGCAATTCCAAACCGGACGTCGGCAAACAGCTTCAAAAATTCGGAGGAAGACATGCGGTAGGCATAGCGCAAAATGCCTTCGGAACGGCAAATGCGGTCGGTCAGCTGTTCCATCGCCTCGCCGGTAATCTCGGTGCGCAGTTTTCGCTCACTTTCGCTGACCTGCATAATGGCGTCGGTCAGTTTTTTCAAAATTTCTTCTTCGGAAATTCCAAGGGAAATCTGGTTGGAGATTTGATACATACATCCGGCGGCACCGCTTCCTTCACCAAACAAACCGCGAACCGTCAAACCGATTTTGGAAAGCTGTGCGGCAAGCGAATCCATATATCCTCCGGCGGTCAGCGCAGGCAGGAACATCATCACCGAGGCGCGCATACCGGTTCCAAGATTGGTGGGGCAGTGGGTCAGGTATCCGAGCTGTTCGCTGTAAGCAAAATCAAAATCTTCGTCCAGGCGTTGTTCCACGCGGCGCGCATTTTCATAAGCTTCTTTGAGCGAAAGCCCGGAAAGAATGCTTTGAATGCGCAAATGGTCCTCTTCACCAACCATCACTGCAATTCCGCCGTTCTCCTGCAAAAAGAGTGCGCGCGGACTGGTCTTGGTTGCAAATTCGGGGCTGACGTAGTGGCGCTCCACGTAGGAGGTCGCCATAATCGGCGAAATATCGGAAAAGTTGATTTTGCGGAATCCCGAGGCTTCCAGCGGAACGCTGATCTTTTCAATCATTTCGCTTGCGGCGGCAGGGTCCAATTTTCCGTCAAACGGGTATCCTACAAGATTTCTTGCCAGGCGGACGCGGGAGCTGATAACGGTATCGGATGCTTTTCCGGTCGTGTTATACCATGCCATGGTCAAATCGTCTCCTTTCCGTTTTCGGTTTCCAGTTTGTGAATTTCATCGCGCAAAGAGGCGGCTTTTTCATATTCTTCGTTGGCAATCGCGCCCTGAAGTTCTGTCCGCAAAGTTTTCAGCTTTTCGGTGCGTTCTTGCTTGACGCGGTGGCGGGAAGGAACCGATCCGGTATGCGTCGTGGTCCCGTGAACCGATTGGATCAAGCCGGAAAGCTCGTCCGCAAAAGTGGAATAGCAGTTGGGGCATCCAACCTTTCCGTTTTGTGCAATTTCGCGGAAGGTCATTCCGCATTCGGGGCAAGTCTTGTTGTTCCCGGAAGAAACGCGCGCCGGGATTCCGAAGAAACTGCCGAACAAATCGTTGTGCAGGGAGGAGAAGGGGTCGGCAAAACTGCCAATCATCGAGGTAATATCCTGCAATTCTCCTTTTTCGCGCAACTGCGCGGCGCATTCGCCGCAAAGGGAATAGGAACGCGTCTTTCCGTTGATATTCTCGTTGTAAAAAACGGTTGCGGTTCTTTTCTTACATTTTTCGCAAAGCATCGTTTATCATCCTTTCTGCTCATTGCCTTTTCGGCAAGTTGTGATTTTGTTTACCGTTATTATACAGCCTGTCCGTTGCAAATTCTGTCGCAATTTCGGAGAAGCTGCTTTTTTTCATTGATTTCGCGTCTAAACGCCCATCAAAGAGAGCAAAATTTGTTTCAAAACCGAGGCGCGGACCGAATTTCGCCGGTCGGAAGGAATTTCGGAAAGGGCGGCGTTGGAGGTGGCGGCAGCCGCCATGCGCAATTCGCGCGTGTTGATCAGATCGTTGTCTCTCAAATTTCGCAAATAGGCAATCGTTTCGGCTTCGTCAATCGAGTTTCCAACGGCGCAAAAGAAGTGCATCATATATTCGTTGCGGCTGATTTGCTTGCGAACAATGCGAATACATCCACCGCCGCCGCGCCGGGATTCGATCATATATCCGCGTTCGGGAGTGAACCGGGAAGAGATGACGTAGCTGATTTGGCTGGGCACACATCCCAGTCGTCCGGCAAGCTCGTTGCGTTGCAGTTCCAGCGTTCCGTCTGCCTCGTTGAGCATTTCTTCAATCGTTTTTGCAATGGCGTCTGTTAACATGGCAAATCTCCTTTTTTGTTCTTTCACGTTAAGTATAATCCGAAAGTCAAAGAAAGTCAAAGTCAAAGAAAGTCAAATTTAACGAGTAATTTTGAAAAAAAGCGAAAAAAGCGTGTAAAAGCTCTGTTTTTTGCAAAAAATCTCATTTTTTTGAAAGATAAAAAAGGGAAGGCGCCAAATGAACGATTGACAAATTCCGGAAATTATGATATAATATAAGTTAAATTAAAACAAGGAAGGGGAATGACATGGATCTGCAAAAACCAGATTTTGAAACAACATATCCTTTGCTTTCCAAAATCAATTCTCCAAATGACTTGAAAGCGCTTTCCCAAAAGGAGATCAAACCGCTGTGCGATGAGATTCGCAGCTATTTGATCGATCAAATCTCCGAAAACGGCGGGCATCTTGCATCCAATCTCGGCGTTGTGGAGTTGACGCTGGCAATCCACCGCGTGTTTTCCTCTCCAAAGGATCATATCATTTTTGACGTTGGACATCAATGCTACGTTCACAAGCTCCTAACCGGGCGGCGCGACGCTTTCTCCACCATTCGCCAAAGCGGCGGCATTTCCGGGTTCCCAAAACGGACCGAGAGCGAGCACGACGCGTTCGGAACGGGGCACAGTTCCACATCGCTTTCCGCCGCGCTGGGATTTGCCGAGGCGGATAAATTGAACCATTCGGACGCTTATACCATTTGTGTCCTCGGTGACGGTGCTTATACCGGTGGTATGATCCATGAGGCACTCAACAACTGCAAACAAGGACTTCGTTTGATCATTATTCTGAATGAAAACGAAATGTCCATTTCCAAAAACACCGGCAGGTTTGCAAAAAGTCTTTCCAAATTGCGCGCCAGCCACGGATACATCAAAACCAAAAACTTCATTGCCCGGTTTTTCCGGCTCATTCCGTTCATCGGCAAATGGATTTTCAAGCGGCTTCTGCATTTGAAGCAGAGCGTTAAGAGTGCCGTTTACGGGAGCAATGTTTTTGAGGACCTCGGATTGTCCTATATGGGCCCTGCCGACGGAAACCGCGAGGATGTGGTGGAAAAACTGCTCCGCGAGGCAAAGGATTGTCAAACAAGCTGCATCATCCATCTCAAAACGCAAAAGGGAAAGGGCTATTCTCCCGCCGAAAAAACGCCGGAAAGCTTCCATGGAATGTCGCCTGCCGTTGCGGAAGGAAAAGAGGGAATCACCTTTTCCAAAGCAATGGGGCAGCATCTTTCCCAAATGGCGGATACCGACTTGAAAATTTGCGCCATTACTGCCGCAATGGCGGACGGAACCGGCTTGGAAGCCTTCCGTCATGCGCATCCGAGAAGATTTTATGACGTTGGAATTGCCGAGGAGCACGCGGTCACCTTTGCCGCAGGGCTTGCCGCAAACGGAATGAAACCGGCGGTCGCCGTGTATTCCACCTTTTTACAGCGTGCCTACGACAATTTGATTCATGACGTTTCTTTGCAAAATTTGCCGGTCGTCTTTTTCGTTGACCGTGCCGGGTTGAATGCCGGTGACGGGCCGACCCATGCCGGCGTATTTGACGTTGCCTTCCTTTCTCAAATTCCCAATATGCGGATTTATACGCCCATTACGCTTTCGGCATTGAC
>CAMOLD010000013.1 GCA_946618395.1 uncultured Clostridia bacterium | reverse complement strand
GCACCCACGGCAACAATCAAAACCAAGCTGTCCATCATGCCCGAAACCTGCGCCGCCAGAACCGAAACGTCCGGCTCGGCAATGGTGACGAATGCGCCAAGCAAAAAGCAGACAAACAGCAAAAGCCACATGTTGCGGGATTTGGAAAGGCCGGAACCAACCTGCTCGCCCATTGGCGTCATTGCCATGTCCGCGCCCAAATTGAAGAGCGCCATTCCCAAAATCAAAACCGCGGCGGCGATGAGAAACGCAAAACTTTCCTGCAAAGAAAAGGAAACCAGCGGCGTAAAGCCAAGCAAAATGACAATCAAAGTGACCGGGAGAATGGACATTGCCGACTCTTTGATCTTATCCCACAAAGCGCGTAACACCTTGCTTGCCCCCTTTCTTTTTCTTTGGATTTTGGATCAGGAACCGATGCGGCGGACCTGTTTGCCCAACGGAACGCCTTTTTTGTAGGCGTTGATGACTGCGTCCACCTCGTTTGGCGTTTCCACCGAAAACAGAAAATGCCACGAGCGGATTTGGTATTTTCCCAACTGATCCAGCCGGTCCGGCATGGCGGTTGGCAAACTGTTATACAGAATATTGCGGTGCTCCCATTCCCGCAAAACGGGAAAAACCGCGCCCGTGCGGTCGGTGAGCGTTTGCTTTCCCTGCGCGCATTTGCGGCAAGCGTCCTGCTCCTTGAAAATACAGCGTTCCAGGGTCATCAGCGGAATGCGCCCGTAAACAATCGTTGCCGCATCTCCACCGATGTCGCGCAGTTGCGGAAGGGTAAGCTCCGGCGAAAGAACCGGCTCCTCAAATCCGAGCGACCGATAAAACGCAGTGCTCTCGCGGTTGGTAATATTCAGCCGATAGTCACCGACCGGGATCAAGCCGGCTTCTTTGGCAAACGCCAGATGCCCCAAATTGCCAACGAGTGTCCAGCGCGCGCCGGCCGCTTTTGCCGCCTGCAATTTTTTGCGGACGAGCGGAAAATCGCGGTCAAAGATCACCGCCGGAAGAACAACGCCGTTTGCAGGGGGCGCAAAAGATTCCAGCGGCAAAAAAATACGCTCAAAATACTCTTCTGCTTGTTTGGTAATTTGCTCCGGGCAATAAAATCTTGCCGTGCGGCGCGGGACGGGTTTGATTTTTTGAGTGTTCCAGGTAACCGGCAACCGTTCCCGTTTGGGCGGCATTGCCGCCAAATCCAGCGCCTCTACGGCGCGGCGGCGCAAATCGTTAAGCCGCGAGACGGGCAACATGACGCCGTCGTCCAAGTCAATGGACGCATTTGCAACCTGATAAGGCGTTCCCCCCATGCGCGAAAGGCTGCGCTCCACGTCGGCTTTGGTCAGCGGTGCGGTTTTTGCGGTTTGGGGGACATCACCCGAAACGGTGACCGACAGCTCGCCTTTTTGCAGGGTGAGCGTTGCCGGCTGGTTTTCCCGAAGGGTTGCAAAAAGATCCAATTCGACTTTTTTCGCCAATCCGGCAAAAGAAATGACCCGGCGCGAGCTTTCCTTGTCCGCCTCTTTGCGAACGCCGAGCATGGAGGAATCGATTTTCCCGGTAAAATAGCCGTCGGTAAACCCCTGACGGGAAAAGGCGTTGGTCAAAATTTGCATTTCCTGTGCGTTTGCCACGCGTTCCTCATCCAGCAAGCGGCGAAAAACGGCGGTTACCTCGCGCACGTATTCTGGGGATTTCATGCGCCCCTCGATTTTCAAAGAAGAAACGCCAAGCGAAATCAGCTTTGGAATATGGTTTGCCAGGGAAAGATCTTTGAGGGAAAGCGGATATTCCCCGCCCTTTCCGTAGGGCAACCGGCAGGGTTGCGCGCACTCGCCGCGGTTGCCGCTCCTTCCCCCGACCATGGAGGAAAACAAACACTGCCCCGAATGGCAAACGCAAAGCGCGCCATGCACAAACAGCTCGGTTTCAATGGGGGAGTTTTGCAAAAGGAGCTTCAAATTCTCTTCCGAAATCTCCCTTGCCGCAACCATGCGCGAAAATCCGGCTTTCTGCAATTGTTTTGCCATTTCGCTGTTGTGGCCGGACATTTGTGTGCTAGCGTGCAGTTCCAGCCCCGGAATGGCACGGCGGATTGCCGCGGCACCGCCGGTATCGGCAACAATTAAGGCGTCCGCTCCCGCATCCGCCGCTTGATATGCCGCCTCCAAAAACGCCGGTAACTCGTAATCGGTTACCAGCGTGTTCAGGGTGAGATATATTTTCACGCCGTAGGCGTGCGCTTTTTTGATTGCTTCCCGCAGAGCGTCGGGCGTAAAATTTCCGGCGTGAATGCGCGCGTTCATGGCGGTGCCGCCGAGATAGACCGCGTCGGCTCCGCCTTCAATCGCCGCGTCCAGCGCGAGCGCCGAGCCTGCCGGGCAAAGCAACTCCGGCTTTTGGAACTTTTTTTCGCTCATACAAAAATCAGACGTCGCTGAAGGTAAGTAAATCAAACATGGTGCCAACGCGGCTCTTGCCCTTTGCGGCGGGCTCGGCGGATTCCTCCACCGCCGGCGTTGCGCTTTCGGTTACCGGGGCTGGAATCTCAACGGTGAGCTGTTCCCCGGGGGCGGCTTTGACGGCCGGTTTTTCCGGCGCCTCCTCGGCAGGTGCCGTAGCGGTATGGCTCAAAACCGAGCGCATGGCAATATTGTCCTCACGAATGCCGCCCAATTCCAGTTTGAGCGATTCGATTTGCTTTTTCAGCCGCTCGTTCTCGGTGGCATAGCGGAAGCATTCTTTTTCCATCTTTTTTGCTGTTTCCTGCGCCGCAATACGCTCGGAGCAATAGGAAAGCGCGCAGAGGATTGCCGCCTCGTTTTTGGTGCAGCGGGGGCTTTTGAGGCTGATGTCTCTCATTTTACGATCCAGCATTCCAACAATGGATTCCACCTCTTCGGGGCTGGCGTCGCTGACGATATTCAGCTGCATATCCGCAACGGTAATATTGAACTTCTGCTTCATTCTGAACTACTTCCTTTCCGAAAATTTTGGTATGGGAAACTCTATATTTTATTATACATGAAAAGAAAGAAAATGAAAAGACTTTTTGAATGATTTTTTGAAAAAATTTTTCGACAAAAACCGTTAAAAATCCGATTCGCGGAACTGCATCCGGTAAAGCGTTGCATAAACGCCGTTTTGAGCGACCAGCGCCTCGTGCGTTCCCTGCTCGATGATCTTTCCCTGCTCGATGACGGCAATTTCATCGGCGTTTTTCACGGTGGAAAGCCGATGGGCAACCACAATGGTCGTTCTGCCGCGGCAAAGCTCGTCCAAAGCCTTTTGAATATAAATTTCGGTGGCGTTATCCAGCGCGCTGGTCGCCTCGTCCAAAATGAGAATGGGCGGGTCTTTGAGAAAGACGCGGGCAATGGAAAGCCGCTGTTTTTGTCCGCCCGAAAGTTTGACGCCCCGCTCGCCGATCCGGGTTTCGTAGCCGTGGGGGAGAGACATGATATACTCGTGAATATTGGCGCGTTTTGCCGCCTCGTAAACTTCCTCGTCGGTGGCATCCAGGCGCCCGTAAAGAATGTTTTCCCGAATGGAGGAATTGAACAAATACACATCCTGCTGAACGATGCCGATGTTCTGCCGGAGCGAATGCAGCGTCACCGTATGAATCTCTTTGCCGTCAATCAGAATTTCGCCGTTGGTCACGTCATAAAAATGCGGGATCAGGTGGCAAATGGTCGTCTTGCCGCCGCCGGAAGGGCCCACCAGGGCAAATTTCTTTCCGGCATCCACTTTCAAGTTGACGCCGTTGAGCACATCGTGCTTTCCGTCATAGGCATAGCTGACGTTGCGGAACTCGATTGTCCCCTCGGCGCGTCCCATATCCACGGCGCCCTCGGGGTCTTTCTCGGAAGGGGTATCCATAATTTCAACAAACCGCTCAAAGCCGGTAACGCCGTCCTGGTATTGCTCCATAAAGTTGATCAATGTCATCACCGGGGAGATGAACAGATGGATGGACACCACAAACGCGGAATAGTCGCCCAGCCCGATTTTCTCTCCGTAAAGGAAAAATCCGCCGGCAACCAGAATGACCACGTTGAAAATATCGGTGATAAAAGTGGTTGACGAATGAAACTGCCCCATGGCGCGGTAGGCGTCGGTTCGCGCGGCAACAAACTTTTTGTTGCTTGCCTCAAATTTTTCCTCTTCCTTTTCGGCGTTGTTAAAGGCTTTGGTCACGCGGATGCCCGAAATACTGCTCTCGGTTGCGGCGTTGATTTCGGCAACCGATTCGCGGCTGCGCTTGAATGCCGAGCGCATTTTGCGGCGCAAAAGGAGAGAAATCGTCAGCAAAAAGGGCGTGCAGGCAAAAATGATCAGCGTCAGTCCCCAGTTGATGGTGGAAAGATAGATAAACGAAACGATGATGGAAATTGCCGAAATGATCAAATTTTCGGGGCCGTGGTGGGCAAGCTCGCTGACGTCAAACAAATCGTTGGTCAGGCGGGACATCAGCTTGCCGGTCTCGTTGTTATCGTAAAAACTGTAAGGTAGCGTTTCCAAATGGCAAAAGAGGTCGGAGCGCATCTGTTTTTGCATGCGAACGCCCATCACGTGCCCGTAATACTGCATGAAAAAATTGCACCCCATGCGGGCAAGGTAGGTGCCCAGCAGAACGGCGCCCATAACGGCAATCATCTTATATTCCCTTTTGGGAATGTATTCGTTGAGCATGACGCGCGTGACCATGGGATACAGCACGCCGATGCCGGCAACACCCAGCGCGGCAAGCATATCCAGCCAAAAAACGCGCCGGTGCGGTCGATAATAGCGAATGAATCGTTTCAGCATAGGTCAAAATCCTTTTCTATGTAAAATACGCCGTCAACGAATGTATTTTGCAAACTCTTTGCCCAGGGCAAAGGCGCTTTGCGCGTCGTAATGGGCAAGGTCGGGCGTGCCTTCCGGCTCCAAATTGGTGGCCATTCCAAGCGCCGTTGTAGAAAAATAGATATTGTTGTCATCGGTTTCGGCAAACCGCGCTTTCGCCTCGTTCACAATCCCGGGGTTGAGCCAAATGTCAATTTCGGCAATTCCGGCGTCCAGGAACAGGAAGGGGGGTTCCGCGTAGCTTGCCAGATCTTTGCGCAAATAGCTAACAAACCGTTTGGTGTTGTCGTAATAGTCGTTGGCTTTTTCCAGATAAACGGCATCGCTTTCCCCCTGCATCCAGCAAACCGCCGCAATTTGGGGGCGGTAACCCTGCCCTTTCAAAAAGTCGAGCGAGGTTTTGGTAAAGTTGAGCGCCGCCGTATAGAGTTCGCCGCGCTTGCCGTTGCCGTCCAGCCATTGGTCGTCCAAAATGCTCCCGCCCCAGGAATATTTGATGATAAAAATGGTTTCATTGGGGAATCTTGCCGATAAATCGCTCGCAATGCCAACTTCCGGACCAAAATGATCTTTGGAAGCGCCCTGCCCCAAGGTCGTTGGCACAAAATATCCGCCGGAAGAATTGGCGCCGTTCTCGGTGATAAAGTTGATGCGGATATTTTCATATCCCGCCGCGGCTTCGGCATAGTCGGCGGGGGATTTTTGCTGCAAATATTGGTTGGCGGCAACCCCCGTGGCGTTGGACTGCCCATAGAGAAGCACCACTTTTGCCGGCTGATTTTCCACCGCGCTGACGCCGCCTTCCACCGAAAAAGACCGAACAGCCCCCAGCACGGAGGGCGTGTTTTTCTTGCAGGAAACGCCGGCAAAAAGCAGAGCGGCTAAAAGAACAAATAAAATTGTTTTCTTCATGGTCGATCCTTTAATATATAATATAAACACGATTTTATTTTATCATGAAGAAGAGGGGTTGTCAAGAAAAAAAGGAGGCAAAGAAGACAAAAAATAAAAAAACCCTTGACAAACCGGCAAAAGGACGGTATAATAAAAAAGTCCGCAAGACACTGCAAACGGCATTTTGCGGATGAGTGCATGGAGAAGTACTCAAGAGGCCGAAGAGGCGCCCCTGCTAAGGGTGTAGGTCGGGCAACCGGCGCGAGAGTTCAAATCTCTCCTTCTCCGCCAAAGGCAAAAGGCGCTTGTGTATGCAAGCGCCTTTTGCAGTTATATCCGCCGGCGGCGCAAATATCACTGCATAGATTGAGGAGAACACTATGACGAAAAAGAAACGTCTGATGATGATTTCGTGCATTGCCGCTGTTGTTCTTTTGGCGGCGGTTGCGCTTGGAATCTTTCTCTTTCAAAATCACAAAGCCAAGTTGAAAAAAGAAGAAAATGCCCGGCTGTTCCGCGAGTTTTATGACGGTAAGCTTGCTACCTTTGAACAGGAGAACCGGGGAAACGCAACCGTGGACGTTGTGTTTTTGGGTGACAGTCTGACCGACGGTTGCGATTTGAGCGTCTATTATCCTGAATATTCCTGCTTCAACCGCGGCATTGGCGGCGATACTTCCTACCGCCTGATTGACCGCCTGCAAGTCTCGGCATACGACACCAACCCCAAAGCGATTGTCCTTTTGATTGGCGGCAACGATATTTTGGGCGGCAAAAGTTTGGAAAGCGTTTATGAAAACTACAAAAAAATCATTACAGGTTTGCAGGAACACCTGCCGAACGCCAAAATTGTTTGGTGTTCGCTGACGGCAATGGGCAACGATTGGGCAAAGCACAACGATACCGCAATGATCTGCAATCAAAAAATAAAATTGCTCTCCCAAAAATACGGCTGCACCTTTGTGGACTTGTTTACCCCTCTTTGCAACCCGGAAACAAACGAAATTTTTGCCGACTATACCATTGAAGGCGTGCATTTGACCGACGCCGGCTACCGCGTGGTCTCCGCCGAAATCAAAGCGGCGCTGGAAACGGTGTTGGCAGACCAGGTAAAATAAAAGCATCCCGCGGAAAACACTTCCGCGGGATTTTTTATGTTGTTAGATCGACGGAATTTCGTCCAGCCTGTAAGGCGTTGACTGATAGACAAAGTAGTTCAGCCAGTTGGAAAACAGCAGGTTTGCGCCCGAGCGCCAGGTGGAAAGCGGCGTTTTGGTCGGGTCATCGCCCGGGAAATAGTTTTTGGGAATTTCAATGGGCAATCCGGCTTCCAAATCGCGAAAATACTCTTTTGCAAGCGTATCGGGATCGTATTCGGCATGACCTGTAATAAAAATCTGCCGTCCGCCGTCGGTGGAAATGGCATATACGCCGGCTTCGTCACTCTCCGCCAAAATTTTCAGGCGCGGTTCTTTTTCCAGCTGCGCGCGGTTGATGGTGGTATGGCGGGAGTGCGGCGCAAAAAAGACATCGTCAAACCCGCGGAACAGAATGGAGCCTTTGTGCGTAACTCGGTGGTGGAAAATGCCGAACAGCTTTTTCTCCAACGGGAGTTTTTCAATTCCGTAATGGTAGTAAAGCCCTGCCTGCGCGCCCCAGCAGATGTGGAAGGTGCTGTAAACGTGCGACCGCGACCACTGCATAATGCGGCAAAGCTCCTGCCAGTAGTCCACTTCTTCAAACGCCATTTGCTCCACAGGCGCGCCGGTGATGACCATGCCGTCGTAGTAGGAATCCTTGACGTCGTCAAAGGTCTTGTAAAACGCAATCATGTGCTCTTTGGCGGTGTTTTTTGGCGTGCGGTGAACGGTCAGCAGTTCCATTTCAATCTGCAACGGCGTATTCCCCAAAAGACGGGCAAGCTGGGTTTCGGTTACAATTTTGGTGGGCATGAGATTGAGCACGAGGATATGCAACGGACGAATGTCCTGCATTTCGGCTCGTTTTTCATCCATGATAAAAATATTCTCCTCCCGCAGCGTTTTTGCCGCAGGAAGATTTGCCGGAATCTTAACTGGCATATCTCGGCTCCTTTCTTTGGTTTTGGAATGAAGTCATCATACCACTTTTTGGGGCATTTGTCAACCTTTTTCCCGGAAAAAAGTTGCTTTTTGGGGCATTTTCGGCAAATCTCTTGTTTTTCTTCTTTCAATCATGTATAATAATTTCAGAAACGAACAGGAGCAAACGATTTTATGAGAATGCGACATAAGAAACACGGCGAAAAGCGCATTGCCGCCTGCGCCGAACTGCGCTTGATTCCAACCGAGGGGCAGCCCGTCCATCCGGTTTCCTTTTTCCCTGCGGAAAAGCCGGTGGCATTGGAGATTGGCTGCGGAAAAGGGGATTTTGCCATTGGTATGGCAAAGGCGCACCCGGAGCAGAACTGGATTGCCATGGAGCGCGTGCCGGACGTTGCCTGCCTTGCCCTGGAAAAAGCGATGGCAACGCGCGCAGACCGCCCCGACAACCTACGCTTTTTGATTGGGAACGCGCAAAATCTATCCCTGTTCTTCCTGCCGCACTCGTTTGCCGAGATCTATTTGAATTTCAGCGACCCCTGGCCGAAATCCGGCTATGCCAAGCGCCGCTTGACGCACTCCAACTTTTTGGCGCTTTACCGCGAGCTGTTGATTCCCGGCGGCATTTTGAAGCTGAAAACCGACAATGTGGATCTGTTTGAGTTCAGCCTGGAAGAGTTTGAAAAGAACGGTTTGGAGCTTTTGCGCTCCACGCGGGATTTGCACGCCGAGGAATGGGCGCGCGACAATGTGATGACCGAATATGAACAGCGCTTTTCGGAGCTGGGGCAACCCATTCATTCGGCTTGGGTGCGCTTTCCTGCCGAAACAAACGGTGACGAACATGAAAATTGAAACGATGGAGCCCTCGGGCGTTCTGATTGTCAACAAGCCCGCGGGGATGACCTCCCACGATGTTGTTGGCAAGGTGCGCCGCCTTTACGGATTGCGCCGCGTTGGGCATACGGGAACGCTGGACCCTATGGCAACCGGCGTTTTGGTGGTGCTGGTCGGACGCGCGGCAAAAGCCGCCGAATACCTGATGAGCGATCGAAAGTCCTACTCCGCCACTCTTCGGCTGGGCCTGGTGACCGACTCCGGCGACACGACCGGAACCGTCCTTTCGCAAACCGACCGTTTGCCAGACGCCGCCGAAGTGCAAAATGCGCTTGCCGGCTTTCGCGGCGAGATCGAGCAAATTCCGCCCATGTATTCCGCGCTGAAAATAGGCGGCAAAAAACTGGTAGACCTGGCGCGCCGCGGCATTACCGTGGAACGCGAGCCGCGCAAAATTACCGTTTACCGGCTGGAAGCCTTTCCAACCGACTGCAAAAGCGATTACCGCCTGGAAGTGGAGTGTTCGGGCGGGACCTATATTCGCACGCTTTGCGAGGATATTGGTGCCGCGCTGGGATGCGGCGGCACGATGGCGTCGCTCTGCCGCACCGAAACCGGCGGCTTTGAACTGAAAAACGCGCATACGCTTGACGAGCTGGAAGCAATGGACGCCCCTGCGCGGCTCTCGCTCCTTTTGCCGGTCGAGGTGCTGTTTGCCTCCCTGCCGGGCTTGCGGCTGGATCCTTTTTTTGAAAAGTTGATTCGCGGCGGTTGC
The DNA here is from genome assembly GCA_946618395.1 of uncultured Clostridia bacterium. Lineage (GTDB taxonomy): Bacteria > Bacillota > Clostridia > Oscillospirales > CAG-272 > UMGS1865. The sequence goes on along the minus strand of CAMOLD010000013.1, from coordinate 9,283 downwards.
GCAGTATTGCAAAAAAAGCTGGGTGGTAGTTTCCCGGTCGGCGCACGTGTTCGTTTGCAAACCGCAAACGGCACGTTCTTTGCGCTGGGCGAGGTTTTGGAAACCGAAGAGGGACTTGCCGTAAAAGCGCTGAAAACATTTGTTCTGTAAGGAGTTGCCCTATGAAAGATGATTTTGCCAAACTGGAACGCGAGGATTACACCGATCCGCAATGTCCGTTTTGCACCGATCAATATCAAAAAGAGCCGCAGATCCGCCCGGTGCCGACGGCGCGGATTTTGGATAAGCTGGACGAACTGTTCTCCAAAAACGATTATCCCGGCGCCGAACGGCTCCTGCTTTACTGGGTCAACGAGGCAACGCTCGGGCAGGACGCGCGCGGCGAATTTCAACTGCGCAACGAGCTGATGGGCTTTTACCGCAAACAGGGGAACAAAGCCGCGGCAACCGAAAACGCCGACCGGGCGCTTGCCCTTGCCGAAACGCTTGGCATTTTGCAAAGCGTTGCCGGTGCTACGGCGCTCCTCAATGCGGCAACCGTGCGCAAAGCGTTTGGAATGCCCGGGGAGGCGATTCCACTGTTTGAAAAAGCGCGCGCTGTGTATGAAGCTGAACTCAAACCGGAGGACCCCCGCCTTGCAGGGCTTTACAATAACATGAGTTTGGCATTGGTCGATCTTGGTCTCTTTTCCGAGGCACGCACGCTTTATCAAATGTCGATCTCGGTGCTTTCGGCAACCGAAAAAAACGAGCCGGAACTTGCCATTACCTATTTGAATCTTGCCAATTTAGAAGAAGCCGAAAAAGGATTGGAAGACGGCGCCGCGTCGATTGAAGCCGACCTTGCCGCCGCAGAAAGCTATTTGAACGCCGAACAACCGCAAAACGGCAACTATGCCTTTGTTTGCGAAAAATGCGCGCCGACGTTTGATTATTACGGCCACTTTGCCTTTGCGGCGGAGCTGGCGGAAAGGGCAAAGCGAATTTATGAAAGGGCTTGAACTGGCAAAAGAATTTTACAAAACCTACGGGGAACCCATGTTGCGCGAACAATTCCCCGAATGGCAGGGCAAAATTGCCGTTGGTCTTGTTGGCAGCGGCTCCGAATGCTACGGGTTTGACGACGAAATTTCCCGCGACCACGATTTTGAACCCGGATTTTGCCTGTTTTTGCCGGACGAATCGGTCATTGACCGGCAGGTCGCTTTCCGCCTGGAACGCGCCTATGCAAAATTGCCCAAAGAGTTTGCCGGCTTTGCGCGGCAAAACCTCAATCCGGTTGGCGGCAACCGCCACGGCGTGATCCGGCTTTCGGATTTCTATTTGGAAAAGGTCGGCTCCCCGGACGGGACATTGAGCACCGAGCAATGGCTCGCGCTCCCCTCCTACGCGCTTGCCGAGGCAACCAACGGCGAAGTGTTCCGGGATGATTACGGCGTCTTTTCCTCCATTCGCGCCGCGCTTTGCAACATGCCGGAGGACGTCCGCCGCAAACGCATTGCCGGGAATTTGCTCCTGATGGCGCAATCCGGGCAGTATAACTACAACCGTTGCCTTGCGCACGGCGAAAGCGGCGCCGCCCAGCTTGCCGCCATTGAATTTGCAAAAGCCGCCATGCAGGTTATCTTCCTGCTCAACCGCGCTTATATGCCCTACTACAAATGGAGTTTTCGCGCGCTCCGGGCGCTTCCAAAATTTTCCGAGCTTGCCGAAACGCTGGAATTCCTTTTGACCACCGAAAACACCGGCGATTTGAAGGAAACAAAGTATTTGGTCATTGAGGACATTGCCTCGATGGTGATTGGCGAACTGCAGGAGCAAAACATGACCAAAGCCATTTGCGGCGACCTGGAAAAGCACGCCTATTCGGTCAACGATTCCATTACCGACCCGGATTTGCGCAACCGTAATATTTTCTCTGCCGTTTAAAAAAACAAAAAAACGACCGGTCGTTTTGACCGGTCGTTTTTTTATGACGCTGTATTATTCGTCGTCTTCAACTTCCTCAACGGTAAAGTCCTCTTTGGTTGCGCCGCAAAGCGGGCAAGCCCAATCCTCGGGCAGATCTTCAAATTCGGTGCCCGGTTCAATTCCGCTTTCAGGATCTCCGTCCGCCGGAATATACTCGTAGCCGCAAAGCTCACAGATATAGCGCTTTTTCATGGATGATCTTCATCTCCTTTTTTTGCGTTGTAGTCCGGTCTGTGCCGGTTGCGTGTATTATCATAAAACAATCGCCGGTATTTGTCAAGTGCCTTTGCGCAAAATTTTTTCCATTTTTTTGCTTTTCCGCATTTTCAACAAAAAACAAAAGTCGGTTTTATACTTTTTGCAAAAAGACACCACCATATTTTCCCCGCCGCGCGCATAGGATAAGACAGAATTCAAAAAACAGAAACGGGGAATTTGATGAAACAGGCAAAACAAATCTTTCGGGACGCCCTTTTTTTGACCGCCGCCGCGCTTTTGATGCGAACGGTTGGCGTATGGTTCCAAATCGCTATTTCCAACCGCGCTGGGGCGGAGGCAATGGGGCTGTTCTCCTTAATGTCCGGCGTTTACGGCTTTGCCCTGACCATTGCCACCTCCGGCATCCATTTGGGCGTGACCCGTATGGTAACCGAAACGGTAAGCCGCGGGCGGGCAAACCGGGTTCCCGGACTTTTGCGCCGCGCGGTCTTCTTTTCGCTTTTTTTCGGTTGCCTTGCGGCAATCCTTTTGGTGTGCTCCGCCGGCGCCGTCAGCCGCTTTTGGATCAAGGACGACCGCGTGCTCGTCTCGCTGCGCCTGTTTGCCGTGACCCTGCCACTTCTTTCGCTCTCCTCGGTGTTCGGCGGCTATTTTACGGCTGTCCGGCGGTCGGCAAAAAGCGCGGTCGGGCAGGTTTGCGAGCAAGGGTTGCGCATTGGCTTTTGCATGTATCTGCTCGCCTTTTTTGCCGGAAACGAAACCGAGCGGATTTTGGTTGCCCTGGTTTTGGGCGGCGCACTTGCGGAAATTTTATCCTTTCTTTTGGAGCTTGTGCTCTATCTGCTTGACCGGCGCAAACACTTTCCCCGAAGAAAGGGAATTTCCGCCGCGGCGGAAGGGCGCGAGCTTGTCCGCATTACCCTGCCCGTTGCGTTTACCACCTATGCCCGATCGGGGTTGATTACGCTGGAACATATTCTGATTCCCGAAGGACTACGCAACAGCGGCGCCACCCATACCGCGGCGCTTGCCGCCTACGGGAGCATTCAGGGCATGGCTCTGCCCATCATTTTGTATCCCGCGGCAATCATCATCTCCTTTTCGGGGTTGCTTATTCCCGCGCTTGCCGAATGCCGGGTGCGGAACAGCCGGGTCCGCATTCGCTACATGATCTCGCGCGTTTGGCATTTTTCGCTCCTTTTCTCCATTGGCGTTGCCGGCATTCTGGTTTGCTTTTCGGGTGAGCTGGGCACCGCTTTATATCCCGGAACCGATACCGCCCGCTATTTGCGCATCCTTGCGCCGTTGATTCCCATTATGTATGTTGACACCGCAACCGACGCCATGCTCAAAGGTCTGGGGGAACAGTTCCGCTCCATGATCATCAACATTGCCGACGCCGGGCTTTCGGTTCTTCTTGTTTGGATTCTCGTTCCCCGGTTTGGCATTGTCGGGTATCTTGTCACCATTTATATTTCCGAGCTGTTCAACACCATTCTCAGCGTTCACCGGCTTTTGATTGTCAGCAAGACGACGCCAAAAATTTTCAAATGGGTGTATCTGCCCCTATTTTCGGTCATTGGCGCTTCCCTTGCGGCAAAAGGCGTGCTCTCGCTCCTGCCAAACGCCGGCAGCGGCAAATTTGCCGTTTTTCTTCACCTGTTGCTTGCCGCCGGGTTCTATTTGCTGTTCGTCACCCTTTTTGGCAGTGTTGGAAAAGAAGAGCGTGCCTGGATCCGCACGCTCTTCCGAAAAAGCGATTCCGATCACCGCGCCGTCAAAGAAACAGCCGACGATATTGCCGCCCCTGGAACGCCGCCTGCAACGTCTTTGAAAGCAGACTGAAATCCGCCACCAAAGAATGCGGCTTGGAAACGGGATCATCCTGCCGCATTGGAACGAAATAGACCTGCTTGCGGGAAAGAAGCGTTGCAATATTTTTCAAATTGGCGGAAAGCGCATCGTTGGAAGCCAGCGAAAGCACCAGCGGTTTATCGCTGCGAAGATGCGCCTTGACCGCCATGCAAACCGCCGTATCGGTAATTCCGTTTGCAATTCTTGCAAGCGTATTTCCCGTGCAGGGGGAAACGATGAGCGCATCCATGGGAACGCGGGGACCGAGCGGCTCTGCATCCACGATGGTATGCACAATTGGTCGGGCGCAAATTTTTTCCACCTCATTTCGCAGATCCACCGCTTTGCCAAAGCGGGTATCGGTGGTGTAAACCGTCTCGCTCATGATGGGAAGCACGTCAAAATTTGCTTCTCGCAGGTTCCGCAGTTCCGCCAAAGCAAGGGAATGGGTGCAAAAGGAACCGCAGAAAGCATAACCCAGCATTGATTCTTTGTTCCTTTCCAAAAGTCAATCAAGAAAGCCGTTTGCCCTCAAAATTTTGCAAACGGCGTCGGCAAGAATGTTTCCTGCCGCCTCCGGGTAAAAACGCCCGGGAAGCCCCTGCGCCGGAATGACTTTGAGCCCCATACTGTTTGCAAGTTCTGGGTCAAATCCGCCCGGCGCCGAGGCAAGTTCAATCAAAATGCAGTTTCGGGGAAGGGCCGATAACAGAGGCACATCGAAAACGCGCTCGGGCACAGTGTTGAACAGGACGCGGCAATCCTTGAAAAAGGGCGGAACGCCCTGCAAAAAAGAGCGCCCCTGCGCGCCGTGCAGTTCGGCTTTTGCAAGCGCCGCGGAAGAACGCGCCAGAACGCCGACTTTTGCGCCCAGCGCCACCAGTTTTTCCGAAAGCAACGACCCGATGCGCCCATACCCAGCCACAACGGTTTGACTGCCGAAAAGAGTGGTTGGCAATTCCTGCATGGCAAGGCGCAACGCGCCCTCCGCCGTTGGCAGGGCGTTGCGGATTTGCACCGTTTCATCCAAATAATAGTCGGCGCAAATGGCGCCGCGTTTTTGCGCTTGCTCCACCCAGTCGGGCGGCAATTGGCCTCCCAAAAGAAGCGTGCCGGGGCGCAACCGCGCCAAAATTGCCGAAAACGGGATTGCCGCTTTTGGTTCGTTGCCGCGCGCAAGAAACACGCCGTCCCTGGTTGCCGGAACCGGCAACAGCACAACGCCGGCTCCCTCCATCGCTTTGTCAAGATCGGGGGCACCCGAAAAAACGGTGTTGCCGAACCCGACCGTTTCAAATCCTCGCCCTCGCAACGCAAAGGCAAGAAATTCCTGCCTTCGATCTCCGCCCAGCAATGCGATCTTCGTCATATCCAATGCCCTCCCCCGTGTTGTTGGAACCGCCCGATTTTTCCCTGCGGCCGTTTTGCGGAATACAAAAAACGGTTCTTTTCTTTTTTGCATTCTCCAACATTACAGGATATGAAAAAAAGCCGCTTTCCGACACGCGAAAAACGGCTTATGAAAGAGAAAATACGACCGAACCCACCACGGTTTGATAAAAGGTTTTTTCGGGCGGCAGAAACGGCGCGGCGTTGCTTTTCCATTGCCCGACAAACACGCGCTCCGCTTGCAATAGAGGAATCTCCCGCCGCAAGCCGGTCGTGCTCCCGTGCTGACCGAACAAAAACACGTTGGCATCCGGCGCATACTGCCGGAAAAACTTGGTTTGTTCCGCCGAAGCAAACTGCGAATTGCACCAAACCAGACCGGAGGCTTCGGTTTTGGCAACAAGGGTGATTGCCGGCTCGCTCATGCCCTCGTCGTGCATCCATTGCACAGTCAGACCGGGGACCGTGCAGGATTGGTTGGAAAATTCGCTCCGGATGCCCAAAAGCGTTGCCTCCTGTTCCAGCCTTGCGGCAACCGCGGTTTCTTCCCCGTCCATGGGCGTTGGCAAAACGAGCGTTCGGATCTTCACCTTTGCGGCAATCCGGTTCAAAAGATAGGTGGACGGCGTGTGATAGTGTGTAAAAATCAGCTCTTCCAGCTCGGTGCATCCCGCCGAATGTAATCCGTTGACCAAATCTTGCGCATCATTCTTGCTCCCGCTCGAAATATCTGCGACAACGGCTTTTCCGCCGTTCGTAAACAATAGGTATTCGTTGCCCGTTTGGCTGAAATATTCGACCTGCACCTCTTTGGGTTTGAAAAAAGTGATCGAGTAGGCCGACAGGAAAACCAGCACGGCAAGTGCCAACGGAACGGCAAGGAAGCCCTTTTTGCGGAATTTGAGAACGGCGCAAAGGAAGAGCGAGGCCGCCAAGGCAACAAGCAAAATGACCGTAATAATCCCCTGCAAGCGAACCGTGATATTCCGCCATCGGGAAATGCCGGACGCCGCCAGGCGAAGCAACAGCAAAACCTTTTGCGCAAGAAAAGCGACCGGTGGGATTGGCACCAGCAATGAAAGCACTGAAAGGATGAGCCCGACCGAAAACAGCGGCGAGAGGATCAGCGTTGCCGGGACCGAAAGCACCGACGCCTCGCCAAAGAAAAACGCCGAAAGCGGCAAGGTTGCCGAAAAGGCGAACAAACCGACACAAGCGGAAAGCAACAACGCCTTTGCCCACCGTTTGAGCGGATGGACCGCTTTGGGCGGCAAATTTTCGATTGTCAACAGTTTGCGGAAAGCGGGCACGAAAATAACGATGCCGCCCGCCGCAAAGAAGGAAAGCCACAGTCCCCGATCTACAATCGAATAGGGTTGAACGGCAAGGATTCCGAACAAAACCGCAAAGACCGCTGTTGGAGAATCGTAACTCCGGCGCAAAAGAAAGGCGACCGAAAGAAGCGCCGCCATGCAAACGGCGCGTATGGTGGAGGGGGATGCCCCGGTAACGGCAAGATAGCCAACCGAAAGCAAAATCATTCCGCCAACGCGAAATTTGCGCGGGATTCGCAAAAGGCGCAAAAGCCGCTCCACCGCAACCATCAAAATTCCAACATGCAAGCCGCTCAAAGCAAGAAAATGCGCAATACCGGTGCGGCGAAACGCCAGCGCATCAACCGCGTTCAAGCCGGTGCGGTTGCCCAGCACCAGCGCCGCCGCAAGTCCGCCTTCCCGATTGCCCAACCGCCGCATCAGCCCCTCGGTCAGCGCGTCGTTCCACTCGGAAAGCATGACCCGAAGCGACCGCTTGCCACTGGCAAGCACCGTGCAATCCCGAAAATCCGCACAGGCAAGAACGCCGGAAAACCCATCGGCAATATAAAATGCGATCTCCGGATTTTCGGAGGCTGGCATAAACTTTCCCACGGTTGCCGAAACGCTGATCCGCTCGCCAACGCGAAGCGCCGAAAGATAATCGCATTCCAGCAAAACCTTCTGCCGGACGCGCTTGCCGTCCAGTTCCTCCAGTTCAAGCGCAAACGAGCTTTGCCCTGCGCCCGAATTTTGCCGCGCAGTGATAACGCCAACCGCCGTTACCCGGTTTTCCTTTTGCTCTTCCAAAAAGCCGATCTTGCAATCAAAAAAGCGCCACGCCGAAAAGAGCAGGACGGCAGAAAGCAAACAGACCAGAATTGCCGTGCTCTGCCGCTTTCCGCACCGGCGGCGAACTACGCCGACCACACAAAGGAGAACCGCACAAAGAAGGAGGATTGCAGAAAAAATCCACAAATGTGTTACGCCCAAAACATACAGCACAAGCGTTAGCGCAACGGCGCAAAACGCGGCAAATGCAAATGGGCGATTTTCAAACAGGTTCATGCGGTTTCATCTTCTTTCTGTTCCATTTTTTGCATAAAAGCGACAAAATAAAAGGTATTTTGCCAAAGATTTGAAAAAAACCTTGACAAGCCGGCGTTTCTGCGGTATAATCATACATGTTCTTATGCTTCAATTTGATTCTTTTTCGGAGGAAAATTACATGTTTGAAACGCTGAAAACAATTCTTGTTGAAGAATTGCAACTCAACCCCGACGACATCAAGCCCGAATCCGAGCTGGTCAACGACCTTGGCATCAACTCCATTGAGCTTGCCGATCTGGTAATGCTCTGCGAAGACAAATTCGGAATTGAAATTGAGGATGACGACATTCACAAATTCATCACCATCAATGACGTTGCCGAATACCTGGAAGCGAAAAAGCAATAAAAAAACAGCGCCGCGCCGGAGAAAATCCGCCGGCGCTTTTTTATATCTTCATTTCATTATAGACATTTTTCGACAAATGTCAATAGAAAAAAGGGGACCGAACTGCCGTTCGGTCCCCTTTTTTTGTCAATTCAGTTTTTCTTTTGCCCAGGCAATTTGGGTTTGCACCGATTCCGCCGAAGTTCCGCCAACACAGGCACGACGGCGCACGCAGGCGTCCAAATCGACCGCGGCATAAACGTCCTTTTCAAATACGGGGGAAAATTTGCGGTATTCTTCCAGGGGAAGCGTTTCCAGAATGCTGCCCGTTTGCATGCAGTGCGCCACCAGTCCGCCCGAAATTTTGTATGCCGTGCGGAACGGGAGCCCCTTGCCCACCAGATAATCGGCAAGGTCGGTTGCGTTGAGAAAACCTGCCCCCGCCGCCTTGCGCATTTCGGTTTCGTTTGCTTTCATTGTAGAAATCATGCCCGCCATGATGTCAAGGCAAATTTCAACGGTATCGCAGGCGTCAAAAATGCTTTCCTTGTCCTCCTGCATATCTTTGTTATAGGCAAGCGGCAGTCCTTTCATGGTGGTCAAAAGCGCCGTCAAATCGCCGTAAACTCTGCCCGTCTTGCCGCGGATGAGCTCCGCCATATCCGGATTTTTCTTTTGCGGCATAATGGAAGAGCCGGTAGTATAAGCATCCGAAAGCTCCACAAAGCGGAACTCCCAGCTCGACCACAGCACAAGCTCCTCCGAAAGGCGGGAAAGATGCAACATGATCAGCGCGATTGCCGAAAGGATTTCCACGCAGAAATCGCGGTCCGAAACGCCGTCCAGCGAGTTGAGGGAGACCGCATCAAAGCCCAGCCTTTCGGCTTCCATCGCGCGGTCAACGGGATAGGTCGTCCCTGCCAGCGCGCAGGAGCCGATGGGGGAAACGTTCATCCGCTTTGCGGCGTCCCCCAGGCGGTCGATGTCACGCAACAGCATCATGACATACGCCATTAAATGATGCCCGAATGTGATGGGTTGCGCCCGTTGCAAATGGGTATATCCCGGCATCACGGTCGAAGCATACTGCTCGGCTTTTTCA
>CAMOLD010000012.1 GCA_946618395.1 uncultured Clostridia bacterium | reverse complement strand
GCGCGCGCCGCGTCGGCAAGGTCGTCGCGCGGAGCAATCCCTTTTTCGGGATCCCCTTTGATCTCGTTGTTGATGCGGACGTAAAGCTCCACAAGTTTATCAATTCCGCCGGCTTCCACCTCTTCTTTTCCGCTCCAAAGGCGGAAAGCGAGAATCAGCTTGCCGAACTGCGTGCCCCAGTCACCCAGGTAGTTGATGCTAAAACATTCGTATCCTGCAAATTCATGGAGCTTGCGAATGGAGTGACCAATCACCGTCGTTCCCAGGTGCCCAATGTGAAAGGGCTTTGCAACGTTTGGCGAGGAATAGTCCAAAACGACCTTTTTCCCTTTTCCAAACGTCTGCTTTCCGTAGTCTTCCCCTTTTTGGAGGATTTCGGGAACCACATCGGCTTCCAAATAGTTGTTCGCAATGGTAAAGTTCAAATATCCGTTTACGGCGGTTGCCGCACCAATGGCGGAATCCCGAACCGTTTCGGCAAGCGTTTGGGCAATTTGCACCGGGGAGCGGCGCAAAGCTTTACTCAAACGGAAGCACGGAAAGGCAAGATCGCCCATGGCGGGGTCGGGCGGATATTCCAAAAGCCCGGCAACTTCCTCTCTGGTAAGACCGTGGTCGGGGTTCAGGGAGCCTACGCCGGCAAGAATCGCCTCCGCCACTCTTTTTTTGATGGTTTGCATAGTGTTGTTTCCTTTATTTACAATTCTGTTTTACTGTTCTGTTTTTTGCGTAAATGTTCCGGTTTTTGCCTCAATAAACCGCAAAAGGACGGCGGAATCCAGCAAAAGTTGCGCGCCGCGCCGGCCGGAACTCACGGTGATTTTTTGGAAATCGGCGGCAGATTGTTCCACAAAGGTTGGAAATTTCTTTTTCATTCCAATCGGCGAAACGCCGCCGCGAATATAGCCGGTCAAAGCAAGAAGGTCTTTGACATGGACCATTTCAATTTTCTTGTTTCCGGTCAGGGCTGCCGCCCGGCGAAGGTCAATTTCTTCGTTTACCGGAATGCAAAATACAAGATGCCCGGTCTTATCCCCTTTTGCAACCAGCGTTTTGAACATTTGTTCGGGCGGAAATCCAAGCTCCTGGGCAATGTGCATTCCCGAAAGATCGGATTCATCCACCTCATATTCTAAAACCTGATACGGAATTTTTGCGGCGTCCAGCATCCGCATGGCATTCGTTTTATTCATGGGAGTTATGCCTCGGTGGTTCGATATTCTTCAATCATTTCGCGCGCCGCCAGGCGTTGCGCATCGGTAATCTGAATGCCGCCAAGAATCCGCGCAATCTCTTCCACGCGTTCTTCGCCCTTCAATTCCCGAACGCTCGTCTCGTTTCTGCCGTCGCGTTCCGATTTGCTGACCAGATAATGGACGTCGGCAAGCGAGGCGATTTGCGCGCTGTGGGTAACGCAGAGAACCTGCGCCGTTTTTGCGGTTTGCAAAAGCTTGATGCCAATTTTGCGGGATGTTTTCCCCGAAATGCCGGTATCAATTTCGTCAAACACAACCGTTTCAGCTCCGTCCCTGTCGTTGATGACCGAGCGAATTGCCAGCATGATGCGGGAAAGCTCGCCGCCCGAGGCAATCTTCGTCATCGGCAAAAGAGGTTCGCCGGGGTTGGAAGCAATCAAAAATTCGGCTTCGTCCATTCCGTTTTCGTTGGGCTCGCAGGGGGAAAGCGCAATGTCAAACCGCACCTTCGGCATATCCAAAAAGGAAAGAGTTTCGGTCACTTGTTTGGTAATTTCCAAAACGGCTTTTTCGCGTTTTTGCCGCAAAATACTGGCAAAACGCTCGGTTTCACCGCGCAAGCGTTTGCGCTCGGCTTCCAGTTCGCCTCGTTTTTCATCCGAGCAATCCAGCAGTTCCAGTTCTGCCGCCGCACGGTTACGAAAGGCAAGAACCTCGGCAATGCTGTTGCCGTATTTGCGTTTGAGCTTTGCAATTTCTTCCAGGCGGGATTCCAGGCGGTCAATGCGCGCGGTCGGATCGTCGGTATCGTGATCGGCAAAGGAGATCACCGTTTCGGAAATGTCTGTCAGCTCGCTTTCAACGCGTTCCAGGCGGTCGGCAAGTTCCTGCGTTCCGTCAACGATTCCGGAGAGTGCGGAAATGGCAATTCCGGCGCGGCGGACAAGCGCCGCGGCATTGATCTTTTCTCCGCCGCTCAAAGCGCGGTAGGCAAGCTCGGCATTCTGGTTGAGCTTTTCCAGGTTCAAAAGGCGGTCGCGCTCTTTTTGCGCCGCTTCCTCTTCCCCTTCGCGCAGTTTCAAGGCGTCAATATCGGCAATTTGGTAGGAGAGCATTTCCCTGCGGCGCAGGGTTTCGGCGGTATCTGCCGAGAGCGCCGAAAGCCGCTCTTCCGCCGCGCGATAGGCGTGGTAAGCGGTGCGGTAGGCATCCAGCTCGGCGTCCGGCTTGCAATAGGAATCCACCAGGGCAAGATGCCCGGCTTTTTGCAAGAGCTTTTGACTATCCGATTGCCCGTGAATGCTAACGAGCATTCCGGCAATCTTGCGCTGCATTGCCTGCGTTACAATCTGCCCGTTCATGCGCGTTTGCGATTTGCCATCGGCAAACAGCGTTTTTTGAAGCAGTAAAACACCGTCTTCGCAAAGAATGCCCATTGCGGAAAGCTCGGCTATCAGCGGCGCAGAAAGATCTTCAAACACCGCGCTGACGGTTGCCTTGTTTTCGCCGGTGCGCAAAAGCTCGCGCGAAACGCGGTTGCCCAAAAGCAGGTTCAAACTGTCAATCAGCAAGGATTTCCCCGCGCCGGTTTCCCCTGTCAAAGCGGAAAATCCCTGCCGGAAGTCGATGTTGATGCGCTTGATAACGGCAATGTTTTCAATTTGCAGTGAAGTTAACATCAGATATTTTTCAAAAGGTCATGGACCTGTTTGGCAAGAGCTTCGGCACTTTCCGGATCAACGGTGGCAACAAAGATGGTGTCGTCTCCGGCAATGCAACCGAGGATTTGATGTAATTTCATGCGGTCAATACCGGCGGCAACCGCCGAGGCAAGACCGGGATAGGTTTTGAGGACCGTGATATTGCCGGCATTGCTGACGCTGATGATGGAATCCATCAGCGCGGCGCTGAACTTGACGCTGGGCGTATCCTCAATCCGTCTGGGCAAAACATAGCGGTAGCGCCCCTTGCCGGTTGTCATTTTGGCAATTTTCAGCTCCCGAATATCGCGTGATACGGTTGCCTGGGTCACATCGTAACCGTTCTCCTGCAATTTTTGAATCAGTTCTTCCTGGGTTTCGATTTCATAACGCGCAATTAAATCCAACAATTTTTCCTGTCTGTTCTTTTTCATCGTTGATCTCCCCCGTTTCAGAAATGTGCTTCCCGCATTTTGCGGCAAAATTTTTGATAAAATCCGTTTTGCTTGAATCGAATCAGTTTGGTCGTCTGCTCGGATTTGGTGATCCGCACCGTTTGGTTGCGGTAAACTTCAAAATTCATTCGCCCGTCCACCGTCAAAAACAACATTTTTTCACGCGCACAGATATTCTTGATTTCCAAGGTGGAACGATCCGAGAAAATGAGCGGGCGCGCGGCAAAAGAATGCGGGCAAATGGGCGTGACGCAGAATGCCGGAACAGCCGGGCCCACAATGGCGCCGCCGGCGGACATGGAGTAGGCAGTAGAGCCTGTCGGCGTTGCAACAATCAAGCCGTCTGCGCGGTAGGTGGTAACGGGCTCGCCGTTCTCCGAAAGCGCCATATCAATGATGCGGGAGACCGACCCGTTGGAAATGGTCGCGTCGTTGAGCGCATGGCAGAAGGAACGCGGTTCGCCGCGCTCCGAGAGCAGTTCTACCCGAAGCATAGCGCGCTCTTCCAACCAAAAATCATCGTTCAACAAACGCGGAAGATAGGAAAGCTCGTTCAAATCAAGCTCCGCCATATAGCCAAGACGGCCGAGATTGATACCCAGAATGGGTTTGTTGCAAGCGGAAGCGCGTCTTGCCGTTTCCAGAATGGTCCCGTCGCCTCCCAAAACAATGGCGGCGTCGGCTTCCTCATACAGCGCGTCCATCGGGAGGTATTGATAGCTCTCCTTATGGATGCCGGCACGAAGCAGTTTTTCGCGGTTGAAAGCGGCAATCAAAATCTCTCCGCCGGCTTCCTCCAGCTTTTCGGCAACCTGGCGCGCCGCCTGCGCTTTCTCATAAAAATTAAAATTGGTCAGCAGTGCGAATTTTCGCATTTTTTATTTCCCCCTTTTTTCGGGTTGTATCACTTCGCGGATCAGGCGTTCATCTACAAGAGATGCCCCCTGCTCCATAGAAAAACAAATTAAAAATTCCCGGTTTCCGTCTCCGCCGTATATTGGCGAAGGAATCAAACCGCAAGGCGTCAGTCCTGCCGCCCTTCCTGCCGCAAGCACCCGCTCGATTGCGGTTTGGTGCGCCGCCGGGTCTTTGACGATTCCTCCCTTTCCGATTGCCGCTTTGCCAACCTCAAATTGCGGTTTGACAAGGCAAATCGCTTTTCCCTCCGGCAAGAGCAACGCCGGAAACAGCGGGATCAGATAAGTTGCGGAGATGAACGAAACGTCCATCACGATCAAAGAAACGCGGCCGCCGACCTGTTCCGCCGTCAAATAGCGCGCATTGCAATGTTCAAGCGATTTGACGCGTCGATCCTCGCGCAGCTTTTTTGCCAGCTGACCGCTCCCGGAATCCACTGCGCAAACGCCGGACGCACCGTGTTGCAAAAGGCAATCGGTAAAGCCCCCTGTGGAAGCGCCGATATCCAATGCAGACAGGCCGGAAACATCGATTTGGAATGCTTTGAGCGCCGCTTCCAGCTTCAACCCGCCGCGCCCCACATATGGCATGGTGTCAAAAACGGTAATTTCAGAGCCGGGCAAAATCTCCTGCGACGGCTTTTCGATCGGTTTTCCGTTGCAAAAAGCACAACCCTCGGCAATCCATTTTTTGGCGCGTTCCCTGCTGGGAGCATATCCGGCCTCAACAAGATAAAGGTCGGCTCTCATTTTTGCAAAATCGGAAACGGAAGCAACAACAATAATAGCGCACAGCAAACGCCGATTGCAAAACCAACGGCAACCTGCGCCATCGTGTGACCCAAATTGGTTCGGAAGAGCTTTCCATCGTCAGGAATCGGCTCGCGCTCCTCCTCCACCATGCGGTTCAAAAAGCGCGCATGCCGCTCCGATTCAAACCGGACGGCGGTTGCATCGGTCATAATAATCAACGTCAGAATACCCGTAATCACCGGCAACGGTGAGGATGCCCCATAGGTAATGATCAGCGACGTCGTCAAACCAACCATTCCGGCAGTATGCGCGCTCGGCATTCCGCCGGAGCCGAACAAAACCGTTAAAAAGCTGCGGCGTTTGTTGGTCACCAGTCCAATGATGATTTTGATGATCTGCGAGATGAACCAGGCGGAGAATGTGCTCCAAAACCAATAATTTTTCAGAAGACTCATTGTTATTCCTCGGTTATTTTTTTCTGGTAGCAAGCCATTTTGCAAGCGAAACAAGGGTCTCGCTTTCTTCAAAAGAGCGAATCGCGTCAATCGCCTCGGCGGTCAGCCGGTCGGCATAGAACTGCGCTTCTTCGATGGTATAAAAGGAAAGAAAGGTATTTTTTTCGTGCTCTTTGTCGGCGCCCGTCTTCTTCCCAAGCAGTTTTTCATCGCCGGTTTGATCCAGCAAATCGTCAACAATTTGAAAAGCCAAACCGATCTTTTCGGCGTAAAGGACCACTTTTTCCATGGCGCTGTCCCCCGGCGAAATTCCGGCGGCAAGTGCGCCCAAAACGCAGGAAGCGTTGATCAGCGCGCCGGTTTTGAGCGAGTGAAGCTTCAAAAGCTCCTCTGCCGAAAGTTTGCGGTGTTCTCCGGCAATATCCATCACCTGCCCGCCGATCATTCCGTATCTTCCGGCGTTGGCGGCAAGGTAGGCGGTTGCCATAGCGGCAATTTCCGGCGTTACAGCGGTATTGGTGGAGGCAACTTCAAATGCGCCTGTCAGGAGCGCGTCCCCTGCCAAAAGGGCAATCGCCTCGCCAAACACTTTGTGGTTGGTCGGCTTGCCGCGGCGAAGGTCATCGTTGTCCATACAAGGAAGGTCGTCATGAATCAGCGAATAGGTGTGAATCATCTCCACAGCGGCGGCAAACGGAAGCGCCGCCTCGTCCCGACCGCCGAACAAACGGCAAAACTCCAACACAAGCGTTGGGCGAATCCGCTTTCCGCCTGCGAAAAGGCTGTATTGTTCCGCGTCTAAAAGGACTTTCAGGTCCGGGTCTTCCGCATAAACACCATGCAAAAAGTGCTCGGTCATGGTTGCGTTGCGGTCCAACGCCAACTGCAAAGCTTCCCCGGTCATTCTGCGTCCTCCCCGTCGTCCTCATCGGTCAAAACTGCGGTTCCGTCCGGTTTGAGGGAAAGAATTTTCATTTTTTTCTCGGCGGCGTCCAGCGCCTCGGTGCATTCGCGCACAAGGCCAATCCCCTCTTCATAAAGTTTGAGCGAGGCTTCCAGTCCGTCGTTTCCGCCGTCCAAGCGGCGTGCAATCTCTTCCAGCCGCGCAAGCGAGGCTTCAAAATCCGCCTGTTTTTTCTTTTCAGCCATGACTGCTCCTTTTTTCACGTTATTTTAGATTTACTTAATCTTTTTTGCCTTTTTGGATTTGCCGAAAACAAAGAGCGAATCATCATTCCGGAAAACATAGTTCGCATCGGGGATCAGAATGGTTTTCCCAAATTTGACGGCAATTACGTTGAGGTCGTATTTTTTGCGGATGTCCGTATCCTTCAACGCTTTCCCCACCCATTCTTTTTGCACAGGAATCTCAAAAACGCTGTATTCGTCCGAAACTTCAAACACATCCAAAAGACCGGAAGCCGTGCACTTGACGGCAATTTTGTTTGCAATATCCTTTTGCGGATCCACCGTTTCATCCGCTCCTGCAATTTTCAAAAACTTGCATTGCAAATCGTTTGAGCCGCGGGAAATGATATACTTCGCGCCGTATTCATGCAATTTAGACGTGATTTCCAATGCGGCTTGAAAATTCTTTCCCACCGAAACCACGCAAACGTCAAAAGAGGAAACGCCAAGATCCCGCAAAACCACATCTTTGGTGCAATCGGCAACGTAAGCGTTTTCAAAATCGTCGGACAACACACTAATCAAATCTTTGTCCTTATCGTAAATGCAAACGCTTGCTTTCAGTTCCAAAAGCCGATATGCCAAATGCTTGCCAAATTCGCTCATTCCGATAATCAATACCGATTTCATCCTACCAATACCTTCCCTTCAGGAGTTTGTATAATTGAATTATTCTTGTCTTTCAAAATCAAATCAAACAATGTCAAAGCGCCCAAACGCCCAATATACATCAAGAACGTAATAATGATTTTTGTCGGGATCGTGGCGTTTTCAGTCAACCCCATAGAGAGCCCGACCGTTCCGATTGCCGATATCACCTCGAAAATAATATGCGTGATATCAAACGGCTCGTAGATACCGATGATCATCGTTGCCAATAGAATAATGGATAGATAGGCAATCATCAGAGAGACTGCTTGTCTTACAACTTTGTTTCCAATGTGCCTTTTGAAAAGAACGATGTGTTCCTCGTTTCTTGCCGAAGAGATCAGCGTTGCCATAACAACAACCATTGTAGTTACCTTAACCCCGCCGGCGGTGGAACCGGAGTTCCCGCCAATCAACATTAAAATATCTGTCAAAAGTTGCCCGCTGGGGGAAAGTTTTGTTACATCCAAGGTATAAAACCCGGCGGTGCGTGGTGTCACCGAAAGGAACAAAGAATTCAGAACTTTATCGCCAAATGCCATTCCCGCATATTCGGAATTCAATCCGATGTTGGTAAACTCGAATAGGAAGAACAGTAACGCCGGAACAAAAATGAGGAAAAGCGTAGCAACCAAAACAATTTTGGTGTGCAACTGGAATTTTGAAAACCGGAATCTGCAATCCAGCATATCTCCCCAAACAAGGAAACCGAGCCCGCCAATAACGATCAACGCCATGATGGTTAACAACACAGTGGGATTGGAAGAATAGGCTGAAAGAGAACCTGTCCCGAAAACGTCAAACCCCGCATTACAATAGGCGGAAATGGAATGGAAAATGCCAAGATAGACCGCCCGTTTGCCGTATTCCTGCCAGAGCGCCCGCGCAAGAATCGCCGCGCCGCACCCTTCAAAAAGCAGTGTGAAGATGATGATGCGCCGAATCAGCTTCGGAACGCTGGAAATGCTGTAACTGCCGGCAGACTGCATCATCACCGTGCGGTTATAAATACCAATCCTTTGTTTGAAGATCATAAAAAACAGCGTGATCACCGTCATAAATCCAAGCCCGCCGATCTGGATCAAGCAAAGAATGACGATCTGCCCGAAGAGGGTGAAGTGCGCAAAAGTATCAAATGCGGTAAGACCGGTCACGCAGGTCGCGCTGGTGGCGGTCAGAAGTGCGTTTATAAAGGATGTTGAACCCGTTTTGGAGGCAAACGGCATTACCAAAAGGATAGTCCCGATCAAAACCGTGATGAAATACCCCAGCGAGAGCAAGGCAACCGCCGGCATATTTTTGTGAATTTTTATTGGCTTCATGAGTTCTCCAATCTGCATCAAGAAAAAGTGTGTGTCGATTTTACAATGACATCGGCAACGCCGTCCGAAAAACGGACGGAAAGTGAATCGTTTGGTTGCAATTCTTTCACAGAGGAAACAACCGCCCCGTTCTTTTCCGCTTCCGCATAGCCGCGGGAAAGCACTTTCAGGGGGTTCATCCCTTCCAGCTTTGCCGCAACGCGCGCAAGGTCATTCCGCTTTCCGGCAAGATACAGCTTTCCAAATTGCAAAAGACGCCGTTCCAAATCGGCAACGTGCAGCCGGAGCGGATCCAGGAGCGCTTCCGGCCTGGAAAGCGCACGCGAGGAAGCCAGCTGGTTCAAATACCGCCGTTCCCCATCCAGTTTGGTCAATAGCCTGCGGCGCATTCCCTCGGCATAGGAAAGAAAGATCGGTTTCAATTCCTGCATGTCCGGAACGGCAAGCTCCGCCGCGGCGGAAGGAGTTGGCGCACGCAGGTCAGCAACAAAATCGCAAATGGTAAAGTCCACCTCATGCCCCACGGCGGAAATGACCGGAATGGAGCAATCGGCAATCACACGGGCAAGAATCTCATCGTTAAACGCCCAAAGATCTTCGGCAGAGCCGCCGCCGCGCCCGATGATGATAACGTCTGCAAGCCCGGAGTTCTGAAAGGCAAGCACGCCGGAAATCAGCTGTTCCGCGGCTTCCTCCCCCTGCACTGCCGATGGGTATAAAATCAATTGCGCCAAAGGAAAGCGGCGCGAAAGAATATTGCGTATATCGCAGATCGCCGCACCGGTTTGCGAAGTGATTACGCCGATGCGCCGCGGAAATTTGGGAATTGCTTTTTTGCGCGCTGGGTCAAACAGCCCCTCCGCCTCCAACTTCCGGCGCAGTTGTTCAAACTGCAAAGCAAGAATCCCGGCGCCGTCCGGCTGGATCTCGTTGACGTAAATTTGATACTGACCGCCGGCAGAATACACCGAAACGCGGCCGCTGACAATCACCTTCATACCGTCTTCCGGCACAAAACCGAGGCGCGAAGCCTGGGTGCGGAACATCACGGCGCGAATCTGACCGTCAAGGTCTTTTAAGGTAAAATACAAATGCCCCGAGCGAGGCGCGGAAAAATTAGAGATTTCGCCGCGAACCAAAACGCCGGAAAGGAGTTCGTCCGAATCCATCCGCATCCGCAAATATTCGTTCAACTGAAAAACCGAAAGCGGTTCCCGGTCGGCTCGCATGCAAGTTCCTCCTTTTTTGAAAATGTTAAATCAAACCGTCCTTCATGCAGGCTTTTCTGCAAAGCAGAGCAATTCCGGCGGCATTGTCGGCGGAAAATTCCGGTGCCGCAAAATATGCCTCTTTGCGTTTGCCCAAGCGCGCCTGCAAAAACGCATTGCTCATCACACCGCCGGCATATACCACGGGAAGAAAAGGACTGCCCTCATCGGCTCCTTCTGTCATCTTTTCCAGCGTTTTTGCAAGGAATTCCAATACAAAAGCGCTGACAAAAGCGGCGTCGTTGCTCTCTTTCCAAAGTTTGGCGGCAAGGTTCTCCAGCCCCGAAAGGTGGCATTCGGTCCCCTTGACCGAAACGCGCGCGGACGGGATTTTACCGGTATAGGTTGCGGCAAGCTTTTCTATCTCTTTTCCGCATGGGAATTTCAAGCCCATCATCACGCCAATGCGGTCTATCGCCTGTCCGGCGTGCAAATCAAGACTGCCGCCAATCACCGAAACTGAAAACCCGGTTTCCGCAGGCGCAACGCGAAGCACCTCGGTGGTTCCACCCGAAACGTGGAACGCAAGAAACTCTCTATTTGCCAAATCGGTTTTTCCGGCGGAATACAGCGCCGCCATGATATGCCCTTCCTGATGGGCAAAACGATAAATCGGCGCTCCAATTGGAGCTGCAAACGATTGCGCCGCCGCAACGCCGGAAAGGAAACACGGCATATAGGAGCCGGCGCACCGGCGCGGGCTTTCCGAAACGCCAACGGCAAGAATCTGCCTGCCGCGAATGGCATCAGAAAGCTGCTGCATTGCCAAAGGCAAATTTTTTACATGGGCAAAAACGGCGTCGCTTTGCCGGAGCCCGCGCTCACCAGCGGCAACCGGAAGCGGAAAGCGAATATTGGCAAACACTCTGCCTTCCCCGTCGCAAGCCGCCAAGGAGGTGGTGTAGTTGCTGGTATCAATTCCGATAAAACAAGTGTTCATTCCCGGTTTCCAAGCTCGTCCTTCACGCTGTTCAAAATGCCGTTTACAAAGGCTTTTGCTTTTTCGTCGTCATATTTCTTGGCAAGTTCGATCGCCTCGTTGATCGAAACGCGAACCGGGATATCTTGGCGTGTCATCATTTCAAAAATCGAAAGGCGCAAAATGTTGCGGGTAACCGGCGCAATGCGGTCCACCGACCAGCCTTTGGAATATTTGGAGATCCGGGCGTCAATTTCCGCCTTTTTCTCCAAAACGCCAAAATAGACTTCGGGAATATAGGCGTCCGCGGCGATCTCGCGGTCGTCAACAGCCAGGCGGTAGATTTCCTCCGGCGTTTTTTGCGGTTGAAATTCGGTTTCAAACAGCAATCCTAAAACCTGCTCTCTGGATTCGCGTCTTGAAATTTGCGGCATAACAGGGTCCTTTCCGACGTTCTTTCAAATCAAAATTCATTCAAAAGAACTCCCTTTAAATAATTCATATCTATTATACTATTTTTATTTTGTTTGTCAAGAAAAAAATGAATATTTTTTCTTTTTTATACATTTTTTCCGACTATTTTGTAGGATATTGAAAAATCAGGCGCAAATACTAAAACAGAATGAAAACAGAGCAAAAGGAGGAACCCATGAAATTTGGCAAAAAATGTCCGATCATTTTTTTGAGTTTTCTCCTCTTTTTTTCCTGTTTTTTCCCTGTTTGTTCCGCTTTTGAACCGCCCGAAAATACCCCAAAACAGGTCGATTGGAGTCGGATTTTCTTCCTTGGCGAGTCCACAACGGCACACCTGAAACGGCGCGGAGCACTTCTTGGCGAGTATGCCGCAACCAATGTTTTTGCTCCCGATTCCGGAACCTTAATGCTCTCTTCGCGCACGCTTTTGCAAAACGTTCGGATTGGGCAAACAAACGAAAAAATGCCCCTTCTGAACGCCATTGAGCAAATAAAACCGCCCGTTCTGTTGCTCTCTTTCGGGCTGAACGGAATTGTCGGGTTTCACTCTGATGAGGAGAGATATTTGCGCTGTTACAGCACCTTGATCCGGTCAATTCAAGCGGCTTCCCCGGGGACTCAAATCGTTTTGCAAACCATTTATCCGGTTGCCGAAAAGCAGGCGGAATGGAGGTTCAAAAGCGCGCCGGAAGAAATCAATTCCTGGATTCGGTCGCTGAACGCTAGGCTGGCTGAACTTGCCGAAAGCGAGAAAGTTCCGCTTTGGGATACTGCCTCGCTTTTGAGCGATGAAAGCGGATTCTTGCGGGCAGAATTTTCTTCTGACGGGATCCATTTAACAGAAGCTGGATACACGGTTATTTTGCAGTATATTGCAGAAAGAGCGGAGGAATTTGAAGGATGAAAAAGCGGATTTTTGCAGTATTTTCCATATTATTTTTGATTTTGACATCTTGCGAAGGTCAAACCTATCGGAATGATTTGAGCGCGGAAGAGGTCTGCAAAATTTGCGCCGAAACGCTGGAAATTGAGGACGCCGGCATGGAAGGAAAGGAAGCCTTCCCTGAGAAAAACAGACCCGGAATCAACCCCGAAGTTGCGGTTTGCTTTTCTGGTAACGGCAACAGTTTGGACGAAATTGGAGTTTGGAAAGCAACCGGAGAAAAGCCGCGGCAGGTGGCAATTTTTCTTGCCGATTCCCTTTTTCAACGCTATGAAGAGAACAAAGGGTTTTACCAGTCCTATATCCCGGAGGAAATGCCGAAATTGCAGGAAGCGGAAGTGCGGGTTTACGGGAATTACGTGGTTTATGCCGTTCTTTCCCCGCAACAGAAAAAAGCGTTTTTCCAAATGGTTGAAAAAACGCTTGCAAAAGAAGAAAAGCCGGCTTGAAAGCCGGCTTCCCTTTTTTTATTTGCTTAAAAGTTTTTCGATAGCCGCAATGCGCACGCAAAGGGTGAGCACATCCATTGCAACGCGCAGTTCCTCTTCCTCCGGGAAGGTGGGCGCAATGCGGATATTGCTATCTTTCGGGTCCTTGCAATATGGATAGGTCGCCCCGACGTTTGTGAGCTTTACCCCCGCCTCTTTGCAGAGTGCATAGGCGCGTTTAGCGCACCCTTCCATGACGTAAAGGCTGACGAAATAGCCGCCCGCCGGGTTGGTCCATTGCGCAATTCCAAGCTCTCCCAAGTCGCGTTCCAATGCGCCCAGGACGATTTGGAATTTGGGGCGGATCAGGTCGGCAAGAAGCATCATGTGCATGCGGATATTTTCGGCGCTGCCGTCAAAATAGCGGACATGGCGCAATTGGTTGATTTTATCAAATCCGATGGTCTGCGCGCCGATGATGGGCATAATTTGCGCCAAATTCTCACGCGAAGCCGCCATAATGGCAACGCCGGAACCCGGAAATGTGATTTTGGAAGTGGAAGCAAAATAGAACACCCGGTTCGGGTTCCCCGCGCGGTTGCAGGCGTCAAAAATATCGGCAAGCTCATCCGAGCGGTTGGAATACAAATTGTGGATCGCGTAGGCGTTATCCCAAAAAATACGGAAGTCCTTTGCAGCCGTTTTCATTGAGCCGAAACGGGCAACCGTTTCATCAGAATAGGTAATGCCGTCAGGATTGGAATACTTTGGGCAACACCAAATGCCTTTGATGAGTGGATCGGAAGCGGCAAGGCGCTCCACCTCGTCCATATCCGGTCCGGTGGGGGTCATGGCAACCGGGATCATCTCGATGCCCAAGGATTCGCAAATGCCGAAATGACGGTCGTATCCCGGCGCCGGACAAAGGAAACGAATGACCGGCTCACGGCACCAGGGGCGGTCGCTATCGCAAACGCCGTAAAGCAGGGCGCGCGCAACGGCATCATACATCAGATTGAGCGAGGAATTGCCGCCGATGAAGAGATTTTCCTCGCGCAAGCCCAAAAGCTCGGCAAACATCCGCTTCGCCTCTGGAATTCCGTCCAAAACGCCGTAATTCCGGCAGTCAAATCCGCCTTCGGAACGGCAGTCGGTGGAGGAAACGATGCAGTTAAGCATTCCGCGAAGCATATCCAGCTGTTTGGCGCCCGGTTTGCCGCGCGAAAGGTCCAAAGAGAGCTTTTTCTCCTGATATTTTTGATATTCAATTTGCAAGGCGGAAAGTTCTTTTTGCAGTTCTTCCCGCGTTCTGTTTGCGTAGTTCATAGCGTTCCAATATCCTCAAAATTTCATTTGACCGATAACAGGTTATGTCGGCTCGGCTTTGACAGTTCGCAACCGGGAAAAAATCCCTTTTCCGAAAGCCTAAACAGTATATCATCTTTTTTTAGGAAATGCAATAGTTTTTGCAAAAATATTTTGCAAAAATTGCAAAAAATGCAATTTTATTTCCCGTTTTTCCAAAAATCAACCGTTATATCTGCAATTTCGTGTGCATCATTTGCATAAACGATACCGCTCCAATGCTCGGGCATGAGCGATTGATAGCGCGGTTCTGCCCAGCGGTCGTCCGCCAAAACGATGACGCCGCGGTCGTTCTCACTCCGAATGACGCGCCCTGCCGCTTGCAGGACACGGTTCATTCCCGGGAAGGTATAGGCATAGTCATAGCCGCTTTCTCTTGTGTTCTCGTAATAGTCGCGCAGGATATTGCGCTCGTCCGAAAGCCCGGGTAGGCCAACCCCGACCACAACTGCACCGATCAGCCGCCCGCCGGGCAGGTCCACCCCTTCCGAGAAAGAGCCGCCCAACACGCAAAAGCCGACGCGGCGGACACCGTCATCCGCAAAAGCGTTCAAAAACGCCTCTTTTGCCTCTGCGCTCATGCCGCGCGTTTGCAGAACGGTGGTTACCTGCGGATATTTTTTGACAAAGGCTTCATACACCTTTTCCATATACTCGTAGGACGGAAAATAGACGATGTAGTTCCCCGCTTTTCCGGAAGCGGTTGCCGCTATGACGCCAACCAATTTGCGAATCGATTTTTCACGGTCCTCATACCGGACGCTCAAACCGGTCACGGCGCAAAGGCAGAGATGATCGGTTGGATAGGGGGACGGAAGCGCAAGCTTGACGGCCTTTTTGCCGCCGCCCAAAATATCGGCAAAATAGTCCAGCGGCGTCAGTGTTGCCGAAAACAGGACCGCCGAATGCGCCCGAGCAAGTTTTTCGGAAAGGATTTCCGAAGGGTCCAAACAAATCAGGCGAACCGAAAGATCGCAGTTGAGGAGAGTGACGTAGGAAAGAAAGCGCTCGTCAAAATAGGGCTGAATTGCCTCCATGCGCCGCAAAGGCGCCAAAAACTGCACAACGGCTGCCTCCGCCTCGTCCTCCGGGTGTTTGCGCAACCAGTCGTCCGCCCAGGCGCGACAATCGGTTACCGCCTTGGAAAGCCCCGGAAGTGCGCCGTGATAAAGCGCATACCCTTGCTCCTCCCCCGCCTCGTTTTTGGAAAGCGTATCGCGGCACAGGGATTTGAATTTGCGAAGCGTTGCAACATAAGTTTTCAGCTTTTCCCGTTCTTTTGCCGGCTCCGCCGGGTGCGTTTCTGCCAAGATTTTGAGCAGTTCTTCTCCCTGCGCGGCAGACAAAACGACGGAATACATATCCGCGGCACGGCTGGCAAGGTTATGCGCCTCGTCGATGAGAAAAACGAATTTGCCGCTCAGGCGCGCGTCCTCTTCAAAATATCTGCGCAGATAGACCATTGGGTCAAAAGCATAGTTATAATCGCAAATGATGACATCACAAAACTCGGAGAGTTCAAGCTGAAATTCATAGGGGCAGATACCGGCGCGGTTTGCCGCCTCCAAAATTGTTTTGCGGGGATAGCCGTTCTGACTGCGCAACAATCCGCAAACGGCATTGGCGCATTTTTCGTAAAATCCGCGCAAACGCGGACATTTTTCGGGATTACAATGGCGGCTGATGCCGGCAGGATCGTTTTTTGCCGCGGAATTGACGCAAAGGTGTTCCCTTGCAGAAAGATGGACCGTTCGCAGATTGGCTCCGGCACCGAAAAGGTCGCCGCAGGCACGGTATGCCTCGCGTGCGGCGGCGGTTTTTGCCGTTAGATAAAAGACGCGGTCACAATGCCCCTCGCCCATGGCGCGAACCGCCGGAAACAGCGCGGAAATCGTCTTTCCAACCCCGGTTGGCGCCTGCAAAAACAGGCGTTTTCCGCGTTTGATATCCCGGTAGCATTCCTGCAACATCATTTCCTGCGCCGGGCGCACATTCGGATAGGGGAATTTTACCGCTTTCATGGTCGGCAAGCGCAAAAGAGCCCGTTCCTCCAAAAGTTCCGCCCGATATTCGATTTTGGAAAGCAGATTCAGGCAATACTTGCTCAAATCCGCGGCGGAAAACAGCGTGTCGAAAGATTTGCTTTCCCCGTCCTCTACGCGGACCAGAGTGCGGCGCACGCAAACCGACGAAAGGTTTTCTTTTTGCAAATACAGCCATGCCGTCAGGTTTGCCTGCGCGGTATGGTAAGCGTCCGGCTCGCGGAAGCGCTTGCCGATGATGGATTTGATTTCCTCCACAATTGCCGGAGCGCCTTGCCGGATGCTGTCGGCGCGCCCGGAGACCTCATAAAGCCGGTTGTGAAAGGAGAATGTCGCCGAGAGCGGAACCTCGGCGGCGGCATTTTCCAAAAGGGATTTTTGAAGCGTTTTGTGCGCTTCTTTTCCCTGTTCCATCCGCAAAAGCGAGGCGCCGCCGGCGCGCAGGTCGCCTTGACTTTGGAAATGCAAAAGATCGCAAATTTCACGAACCGAAAGATGAATTTGTTTTTTCTCGGTTTGATACTGCACGGCGGAACACCTCCCTTCTTTTTTTCATAGACTGATAGTATTATAGCATATTCCCCTGCCAAAATCAAGGGAAAGCGGCAAACCACACTGGAAAATTACCATTATTTTAGGGGTTCCATTTCCCGGCGAAACAGAATATAATGAAAAGCAGAGAGCCGACGGGCGGAAAGGAGATTTTCTTTTGGAACTGATACGCATTAACGACAGGAAATTGAAAATTATGCTGACGCCAACCGATATGTCCCATTTTGAAATGAATGCCGAGAGGCTGGGCGAAGACACCGAACAAATGCGGCGCTCTTTTCGAATGCTGATGAGAGAGGTGCGCAGAAAGATCGCCTTTGATTTGGACGATCGGCGCGTTTCGGTGCAGTATTTCCCCTCCCGCGAGGGCGGCTGCGAAATGTTTGTGAGTTGCAGCCAAAAAGAGGATAAAAAAGAGGATTGCGAAGCGGCTCTTTCCGAGCTTTTGCCGGTTCAAAGAGAAGAAAAATACCGGCGGGAGATTGTTTACCGGTTGCAGGAGATCAACGCGCTTTTATCGGTTTGCAGACGCTTGCAAAACAGCCGCTTTCAAGGCGAAAGCCAAGCCTTTGCGGACGAACGCGGCGGCTATCTTCTTTTTTTGAAATTCAAAACGAAATCCCCGTTTTCTACGCCGGAGGAAGTTGCCTTTCTTGCCGAATACGGAAGCGTTTGCAATCTTTCGCAAACCAAGCTATACATCCTGGAACACGCAAAACAGATTTCCGAAAAGGCGGTGGAAGAGCTTGCCCCGCTTGCATGAACGCAAAAAATCCCGTTGGAATTACCAACGGGATTTTTTACTATTGAAAGCGGCTTGCCGTATCGGTGGTTAGAAGATTATAAACCGAATACACCGTTAAAACCGCATTTGCGCCGCATTCCTTTGCGGTTTTTGTGATATTCGTAAAATCTTGTCTGGAAGAAGATAAATTGAACAAAACCAGGTCAAAATGCCGCGCCAGAAAGGGCGCGAGAGAATTTGCAAAGCTATCCTTGAAAATTGCCAGTTTGGGCCGGGTTTCCCCCGGCTTTTCAATTGTTATGACATCGTGCGTTCCGTCCAAAAACACCTCGTAACCGTTTTCGCCCTGCGCAGATATGGTATAAAAGCCGTCCAGCTTTCGCCCGTCGGCGGTAACGAGATAATCACCGTCGTCCTTGCCGCGCCAAATCACCAACGGCTCCTTGGCGACCCACGGCATACCGCCAGAGGAACGATAGGTGCCGCTGAATCCGCCGGTGACGGTTTCTTTGGTGAATTCCTCCTGCGGCAAAATGTCGGATTCCATGCCAAAGCTCGCCATGACCTCACAATACGCGTAGTAGGCGCCCAACGCCGTCCAATGGTGGTCGGTGCGAAAAATGACCGGCTCGCCGCGTTCATATTTTTCACGCAAAACCGGCTCGATATCGATATAATTGACCGAATTGGAAAGCTCGTCACGTAAGATTTGGTTCAAAAGGAGGCCGGTATTTTCCGGATAGTCAAAGGAGGAGCGCGCAACGTCCAAATTGCGGCTGGGAAAAAGGAAAACGATTGGGCATTCGGCGTTTTCCGCGGCCTTGCGGATGCCCTTGCAGGCGGTTTGCAGGTGAGGTTCGTCAATGCGGTCCACTTCCGCTTCGGTGGCGCTTTTCAACGTCCATCTTGCAAGCTGTCCGCCGGCGCCGAGCAGAATACCGTTGTTCTGCTTTTGCCCGAGCGAGATGCCGGCAAGCGATTTGACGGTTACAAAAGCGTTTCGCAGTGGGAATTGATCGGCAAACCATGCCTCGAACTCTTGGGTGAATTTGCCCGAAAACAGCTTGGAAAAGCTGATTTTTGGTCTTTCTTGGAGTGCGCGTTTTTCCTGAATGGAAAACGGGCTTTGCGGCAGAAACAAAAACAGGACGGCGAGAAGCGCCAAAACGGCGCAAAAGAGCAGGACGATGATGCGTTCCGGGCGCATGAAAAGCTCCTCCTTTCGGTTCAGAATTGAAAATACTCAAACGGGCTGTAGGATTGGGAAACCAAAAACGCAGTTGACAGCAACAGCGCAAGCAGACAAAAGACGGGGCGCAGATATGCCGCCCGTTTGCGGCGTTGCAAAAGCGCCGCAAACAGGCGCTTTGGGATTGGTGTTGCGCAAAGTCCGGCAAGAAACAAAAGCGGAAGATAGACTTTCCAATGGTAGAGATCCAGCGCATCGCCAAGGGGGCAGTTTGCGCCGAAAAGATTGCCGGCGGTTTGCCAAACAACGGCAAGATTTGCTTCTGAAAATAGTAAAAACCCCAAAACTACCGCGAAAAACGTCAAAAAACGGCGAAAAAGGCCTGGGAGTTTTTCCAATACTTTGCCCAAAAGAAAATGCTCGATCAAAAGCAAAATCAAAAAATAAATGCCCCAAAGCAGAAAATTCCAGTTGGCTCCATGCCAAAGCCCGGTCAATAGCCAAACCACCGCAAGGTTGCGCAATTGCACCCAAATTCCCTTTCGGTTTCCGCCAAGCGGAATGTAAACATACTCGCGGAACCAGGAAGAAAGTGTGATATGCCAGCGTTTCCAAAAATCCGAAATGCTGGTTGCAAGAAAGGGATAGCGGAAGTTTTCGGGAAAATGGAAGCCGAACATGCGACCCAAGCCGATTGCCATATCGGAATAGCCCGAAAAATCAAAATAGAGGTGGAAGGCATAGAAAAGGGCCTGTCCCCAAGCGGCGAGCGCGCTGGGAGAAAGGGCGAGCGACTGCCGAAAATAGAGGTATCCGCTTGCCAAAGGGTCACCCAACAGCACCTTTTTGGAAAGCCCAATGCAAAAGCGCTCTACGCCGGCGGCAAAATCCGAAATGGTTTCACTTCTCTCCTGCAATTCGGCGGCAATTTCGCGGTAGCGGACGATGGGTCCGGCGATCAGTTGCGGAAAAAGCGAAACGTAGGTGCCGAAAGTGGCATAATTCTTCTGTAATTCGGCGTTTCCACGGTATAAATCAATGGTATAGGAAAGGATTTGAAAGGTGTAAAAGGAGATTCCGATGGGCAGGCGCAAACCGAGCAACGGAATATTCCAAAACGGCAGGCGCGAAAGGGTTGCGGCGGCAAAATCGTAATATTTGAAGAAAAAGAGCAAGGAAAGGCTGACAGAAACCGAAAGAATCGTCCAAAAGCGAGCGCGGCGGGGGTTTTCCAGGCGATATTTGACAATGGGAAAGCCGCAAAGATACGCCGCGGTAAAGGAAGCAAGCATCAGCAGGACGTATTTTGGCTCGCCCCAGCCGTAAAACAGGAGGCTGAACACCAGCAAAACAAGGTTACGGAATCGTTTTGGCGTAAGATAATAGGTCAACAACGCCAGCGGCAAAAAGGCATACAGAAACACCAAAGATGAAAATACCATGCCGCCACCTCAATTTCAACCAGTTTTCCCTACCATTCATTCTTTTCAAAAAAGATTGAGATATACATTGACAAGGAGAAAAAACTATGATAAAATGAAGA